>NZ_VFWW01000004.1:0-514867 GCF_006442955.1 Mesorhizobium sp. B1-1-1 | reverse complement strand
AACAATCGAGGCAGCCGAATGCAGGAACTACTTCGAAAACGCAGGCTACGCTTCCGTCAAGATATGAAACGCTCTAGATGTTTAGTCCAGCATTCGTCCCGTCTCGGCCATCGCAAATAGCCGACTGAATTTAGGAGCATGTTGCCAAGGATCATTCCTTCGCCGTCTCGGCGGCCTTGATGTCCAGCAGCCCGTAGCCGAAGTCATCGTCCCGCCCTTTCGAACCGAGATCCCGGGCCGTTGCGGCCAGCGCCTTTTCGATGGCGTCGGCCGAGCGGTCCGGCGCGGCGTGGATGAGATTGGCAATGGCGCCCGAGACGATCGCGGCGGCGAACGATGTGCCGGTGACGACATCCGAGCCGGCTCCGCTCGGCGCCACCATCTCGACGCCCGGCGCCGAGATGAAGACATAGGCGCCGCGATTGGCCTGCGGCATTAGCCCATCCCTGGCGTCGGTGGCGGTCACCGCGATGACGCCGTCGAAGGCGGCCGGGTAGCCATAGGGCGCCTTGGGCCCGTTGTTGCCGGCGGCGGCGACAAGAACCATGCCGAGCGCGCGTGCATTGCGGCAGGCGATGCCGAGCAGGTCGTTCTTCGGACCGACGAAACTCATATTGATGATGCGCACGTCCTGCTCGGCCGCCCAGTCGAGCGCAGCAAGGATGACGTCCATTGTCGACTTGCCGCCTTCGAAGGCACGTGCGTGATAGATCCTGGCGCCGGGCGCCATGCCCTTGAGCGCGCCGACGCCGGCGATCAGCCCATCGACCGAAGTGCCGTGGTCGCGCTTTTCGACCGGCACGTCGGGCATGGCGTCGAACTGGCCGGCGATGACCCCGGCCAGCGTCGGATTGGTGTCGTCGATGCCGGTATCGATTACCGCGACGCGGACGTTCTCGCCGCTCGCCTGGCTGGGTTCCAGCGCGATGCGCTCGAACGCATAGTTGACGATGCCCGCCGCCTGCTGAAGCGAATAGATATGGTTGGGCTCACGCCGCTGCGTGCGGCTGTCGGCGGCAAGCTGCGCCAGCACCACGCCGACGGGGCGGCGGTCGGGAATGCCGAAGCGCACAAGCGTGGTGCCGAGCAAAAATGATTGCCGCTGCGAGCGCACATCGAGGCCGAAGGAAGCGGCGATCTGCTGCACGGCGCCCGCATCGCCATCGACGGTCACCAGCACCTCGTCGGGCACGAAATCGCCGGCCACGGCGCGTGGCGGCTGAACGGCGATGAGATCGCTTGGCGAGACGATCGGCCCGCCCGAAGGCGGTCCGGCCTGCGTGCCGGCGGGCGGCGCCGCCGGGTCCGGCCGTGGCGTCGGCACCGGTGCCGCGGGAGCGGCCGGATTGGGGAACAGGTCGACGATCAGGGCGGGAAGAAACACGGCACCGGCCGCGCTGCCGCTGTCGCCGCCGTCCTTGCCACAGTCGGCGCCTGCCGCATCGGTGCCGTCGCGGCAGTCGATCTTTCCCCGGTCGGCATTGGCGTCGTTGCCCTGCGCCGACGCAGGCCCGATGGCGATCGTCATCGCCGCCGCAAGGATTGCCGCAAATCGAATGACCGCCTCAGCCGCCATCGGCCGGTTTCCTTCCCTCGATCACGGTGTCGGTGAAAGGCTGGGCGGCAACAAGGCCGAGTTGCCTGGTGTAGTCGGCCGCGTTGGCGGCCGGAATGCCGAGCCGGAACACGCCCTCGGCGGTCGGTCCGTCCAGGATCTTCAGTCCGCTGCTGCCGAGAAAGGCGGCGATGTCGGACATTTTCGCGTCGGGCCTGAACTTGACCAGGGCGAACGGCATCTTCGCCATCTCGTCCTGCGCGCCCGCGATCTCGAAATTGCCGCCCTTGCCGCCGGGCTGCACGAACGACTGCACCATGACCAGCGCCAGCAGAGCCGCGGCCGCCGCCCAGGCGACGCCGACCGGCAGCGCCATGAAGCGGCTCCAGGCCTGCGCCAGCCAGGACGAACCGGCGGCGGCGCGCGCCGGGCCAGCCTCGGCATCGAGCGCCCTGGAAAAGCGGCTCAGCGCATCGGCCGGCGGACGGATCGCCTCATTGGCGGCCGCGGTGCTGGAGAATTCAGCCTCCGCCTCGCCAAGGGCGGCCATCGCCGTCGGATCGCTGGCCAGCCATTCCTCGACGGCCTCCAGTTCCGAGCCTTCCAGCGAACCGTTCAGGTAGAACGGCAGCAACGTTTCCATTTCGTCGCGGCGCGACATCTTTTCAGCGGCGCTCATGGCCACCCCCTGTCGTAACCGGCGGCCTTGAGGGCTTCGCCGAGTTTCTTGCGGGCATAAAACATGCGGGTCTTGACGGTCGCGACCGGGATGTCGAGCACCTCGCCGATCTCGGTCACCGATTGCCCCTGATAATAGGCGAGATCGATGACCACGCGATGCTCGCGCGGCAAGGCATCGATGAAGCGGCGCAAGGCAGTGCTCTTGTCCTCCTTCATGGCAACGATCTCGGGCGTATCGGCGCCGTCGGGCACCGCGGCTGCGGCCTCGTCGTCGATCCAGTCTTCCTTTTTCTTGCGCAACAGGGACAGCGCCTTGAAGCGGGCGATGCCGAGCAGCCATGTCGAGACTTCGGAACGTCCCTCGAAACCCGGCGCCTGGCGCCACAGTTCGAGGAACACCTCGTTCGCGATGTCGTCAGCCATCATTTCCGATCCCGTCTGGCGCGCCACGAAGCGGTATATCCGCGCGTGGTGGCGCATGAACAGGAGCCGCACGGCGGCCCGGTCGCCCTTCGCGACCCGCTCGACAAGCGCGCGATCGGTCTCCATCGCGCCGGTCATGACCGATCGAGCCGCCTGGCTCCTGCCTGCTCTGTCGCTGATCGGCTCAAAAAGGTTCATCCTCCGCCAAGGAATTTGCGGAGGCTAACCGAAGAAGATGAGCCTTGCCAGTGGGTGAAGGGGAAGCTAGCTCAGGAAAGGCTTCGCCTTCATCGTCGCCGGCACCGACACCCCCAGTCGGCTTAGAACCGTCGGCGCCAGCTGCAGCTGGTCGAGCAGTGTGTCGGCATCCGGTCCCTTGCCGGCGCCGAAATAATACAGCGCGAAATCCTGCATCTCCTCATCATGGCCGCCATGGTGGCCGCGGTCGGTCTGGCCGTGATCGGCGGTGACGATCACTTCATAGCCGGCGTCGCGCCAGCGCGGCAGGAAAGCGGCCAGCATGCCGTCCATCGCGTAGCACGCATGGTCCATCTCGTGACAGTCATGGCCGAAACGGTGGCCCATCGAGTCCAGCGTGCAAGTGTGCAGGATGCCGTAATCGATGCCGTGGCGGCTGCTCAGCATGGTCAGCGTGGCGAACAGGTCGACGTCGCTCGGCGTCATCTGGTTGCGCGCGTTGTAGCCGGTCATGGTGTGGAAGCGGCCATGCGTGATCGGCCCGCCCGGCTCGTCATACTCCATGTCCTCGACGAGGTCGAACGGGTAGGAACGGAAGAACTCCGACCAGTAGGAGTGGGTGACCGCGCCGGTTATTCCCCCGGCCCCGGTGACCTCCGAGAAGATGTCGGGCTGGCTGACGCGGAAGCGGTTCTCGTTGGAAAGAATGCCATGCGCCTGCGGCGGCACCCCGGTGTGGATCGAAGCATAACAGCAGGCCGAGGTCGACGGCAGCACCGAGCGCATCCTCCATACCCGCGCTTCGCCCGACTGCACCCAGCCTTCGAGGTTGCCCATCAGCCGGCGCCAGTTCCGGTAAGGCACGCCGTCGAGGATGATCAGCAACAGTTTGGTCTTGAGCGCCACGAGCTGCTCCATGCGATTGTGGGGGGAACGAGCACGCCGCGTGTCGCACGGACACGCGGCGTGCTCGGCAGGAACTTGATGTCAGGCGTTCAGCCAGCATTCGGCGAGCGCGTAGCCGTCCATCATCTCGCCGATCGGGCTCTTGGCGAAGCCGCCGATCTTGTTGGTGGCGGCGTCGATGAACTGGTTGAAGAAAGGCACGATCAATCCGCCTTCGTCGCGCATCAGCTCGGCCATGTCGTGATAGATCGCCTTGCGCTTGTCCTGGTCGAGCTCGCCGCGCGCCGCAAACAGCATCTTGTCGAACTCGGGCCGCTTGAAACGCGTGTCGTTCCAGTCGGCGTTCGACACATAGCCGGTGGAATACATCTGGTCCTGCGTGGCACGCCCGCCCCAGTAAGACAGCGAGAAAGGCTGCTTGTTCCAGACCTCCGACCAATAGCCGTCGCCAGGCTCGCGCTTGATCTCGATCTTGATGCCGGCCTTGGCGGCACTCTGCTGATAGAGCTGTGCCGCATCGACGGCCCCGGGGAAGGCGACGTCGGAGGTGCGCAGCAGGATCGAGCCGCTGTGGCCCGACTTCTTGTAGAGCGCTGCAGCCTTTTCCGGGTCGAACTTGCGCTGTTCGATGGCCGAAAACAGCGGATAGGCCTCGTTGATCGGGAAGTCATTGCCGACCGAACCGTAGCCGCGCAGGATCTTTTCCAGCATCTCGTCGCGGTCCATGGCGAGCTTGAGCGCCATCCTGAGATCGCCGTTGTCGAAGGGCGCGGTGTCGCAGAACATGTTGAACGGGTAATAGCCCTTGCCCGAAACGTTCTCGATGCTGACGCCGGGGATGCGCTTGACGAGATCGACCACCTTCGGCTCGACGCGATTGATCATGTGCACCTGGCCGCCTTGCAGGGCCGCCAGCCGCGCCGTCGCATCGTTGATGACGACGATCTCGACCTGGTCGGCATGGCCCGCCTTGTCGCCCTGCCAGTAATTGGCGAAGCGCTCGCCGCCATGGCGCACGCCGGGCTGGTTGACGGTCACCTTATAGGGGCCGGCGCTGATGCCCGCGTTCGGATCGTCCTTGCCGCCATTGGGCTGGATGACGAGATGATAGTCGGCCATCAGATAGGGGAAGTCGGCATCGGCGTCGGCAAGCGTGACGACGACCTCCTTGCCGTTGGCCTTGATGCCCTTGATGTTCTTGAGAATGCCGAGTGCGCCCGACTTCGACTTCTCGTCGGCGTGGCGCTCGATGGTGGCCGCGACATCCTCGGCGCCGACCGTCTTGCCATTGTGGAACTCGATGCCGTCGCGGATCTTGATCGTCCAGGTCTTGGCATCCGGGGAAGCGCCGATGTCCTCGGCGATCAGGTTGACCAACCTGTTGTCGGGGGTGAGGCGAACCAGATATTCGCCCCACTGCTTGCCGAAGCTGAAGGTGACCTGGCTGAGGTTCAGCGCCGGATCGAGGCTGTTGGTCGATTCGCCGCCCTGCAGGCCGGCCTTGAGAATGCCGCCCTTGACCGGCGTCTGCGCGAAGGCTTTCCCGGCCAGCGTCGTTGCCAGCGCCGCCGACATGCCCAGCGCCGCGGTGCGCCCGAGAAAGTCACGCCGCGATATCCGGCCTTGGCCGGCGAGTTCAGCGAGATGGTCGAGTTCAGTCTTCATGTCCTACCCCTTTTTGAAACAACCGCACACAGGCGATGCCGTCCGAAGGACGTCTGGCCCTCCAGTGTTGCATCCGGATGACGTTCGTCATCTCCTTGACTGGCGAACCGCTGGCTAGTTCCCGGCGCTCGCCATGCGTCGCCCCTTGATCGCCTTTTCCAGCCAGCCGATCTCCATTTCCGGAACCGAGGACAGCAGGAGGTCGGTATAGGCATCGAAAGGCGGTGTGAGCACCTTGCTTTTGGAACCGTAACGGACCACCTCGCCGCGATACATCACCGCGATCGAATCGGCGATCGACCTTACCGTCGCAAGGTCGTGGGTAATGAAGAGATATGCGACCTTCTCGTGCTGCTGCAGGTTCAACAAAAGCTTGAGAATGCCGTTGGCCACCAGCGGGTCGAGCGCCGAGGTCACCTCGTCGCAGATGATCAGCTTCGGTTTGGCGGCGAGCGAGCGGGCGATGCAGACGCGCTGCTTCTGGCCGCCCGACAGCTCCGCCGGATAGCGGTCGAGGAAGCCTTTGCCCATCTCGATCTCGTCGAGCAATTCGGCGACGCGCCGGTCGCGCTCACGTCCCCGCATGCCGAAATAGAACTCCAGCGGCCGGCCGATGATGGTGCCGACGGTCTGGCGCGGGTTCATGGCCACGTCGGCCATCTGGTAGATCATCTGCAGCTGCCGCAGATCCTCCTTCGGCCGGTCGGCAAGTCGGTTGGCAAGCGGGCGCCCGTCGAAGGTCACCGTGCCCTGTTCGGGCGGCAGGAGCCCTGTGATGGCGCGCGCCAGCGTCGACTTGCCGGAGCCGGACTCGCCGACCACCGCCAGCGTCTGGCCGGGATAGATATCGACGGAGACGTTCTTCAGCACCTTGACATGACCGCCGCCATAAGCGGCGGTGACGTTCTTCACGGACAGGAATGGCGAGACGCCGGGTTTCTGCTCGGCGTGTTCGATCTCGTGCACTGACACCAGAGCGTTGGTGTACTCCTGGCGCGGCTCCTTGATGATCTGGCGGGTGCCGCCCCATTCGACCAGCCGGCCGTGGCGCAGCACCATGATCTCGTCCGACACCTGGGCGACGACGGCGAGGTCGTGGGTGATGTAGAGCGCGGCCACATGCGTGTCGCGGATGGCGTCCTTGATCGCCGACAGCACGTCGATCTGCGTCGTCACGTCGAGCGCCGTCGTCGGCTCGTCGAAGACGATCAGGTCCGGTTCCGAGCACAGCGCCATCGCCGTCATCACACGCTGCAGCTGGCCTCCGGAGACCTGGTGCGGGAAACGCTCGCCGATGGTTTCGGGATTGGGCAGGCTCAGCTTCTTGAACAGCGCGACGGCGCGTTTCTCGGCCTCCGCGCGCGTCGCCCTGCCGTGCAGGAGGGTGGCTTCGACAACCTGGTCCATCAGCCTGTGCGCCGGGTTGAACGCCGCTGCCGCCGACTGCGCGACATAGCAGACCTCGCGGCCGCGCAGCCTGCGGAAACCTTCCTTGCCGCCCTTGAGGATGTCGCGGCCGTTGAGGAGCACCTCGCCGCCGGTGATGCGCACGCCGCCGCGCCCATAACCCATCGAAGACAGGCCGATGGTCGACTTGCCGGCACCGGATTCGCCGATCAGGCCGAGCACCTTGCCCTTTTCCAGGGTCAGCGAGACGTCGTGGACGAGCGTGATGGTCTTTGGCGCTTCGCCCGGTGGGTAGACCATGGCTTCGATGCGCAGGTTGCGGATATCGAGGAGCGGGCTGGATTTCGCTTTGCTGTCGGCCATCATCCGCGTCCTCCTTTCAGGCTTGTCGTGCGGTTGAGCACCCAGTCGGCGACGAGATTGACCGAGATCGCAAGCGCCGCGATCGCGGCCGCCGGTATGAGCGCCGCGGCAATGCCGAAGACGATGCCGTCCTTGTTTTCCTTGACCATGCCGCCCCAGTCGGCATCCGGCGGCTGTACGCCGAGGCCAAGAAAGGAGAGCGTCGACAGGAACAGCACGGCATAGATGAAGCGCAGGCCGAGTTCCGAGACCAGCGGCGACAGCGCATTGGGCAGGATCTCGCGGAAGATGATCCAGGCGCTGCCTTCGCCGCGCAGCTTGGCGGCTTCGACATAGTCCATGACGTTGATGTCGACGGCCACCGCGCGCGACAGGCGGTAGACGCGGGTCGAGTCAAGAATGCCCATCACCAGGATCAGCGTCACCAGGTTTGTCGGCAGCACCGAGAGCACGACAAGGCCCATGATCAGCGTCGGGATCGACATCAGGAGATCGACGAGGCGCGACAGCAGCGTGTCGAACCAGCCGCCGAACACCGCCGCCGAAAAGCCGAGAATGGCGCCAAGCGAGAAGGACAACGCCGTGGCGAGCACTGCGATGAACAGGGTGATGCGCGCACCATAGATCATGCGCGACAGCAGATCGCGGCCAAGGTTGTCGGTGCCCAGCCAATGCGCCGCCGACATCGGCTCCCAGACGTCGCCGACGATCTCGCCATTGCCGTGCGGCGCAAGCCACGGCGCGAAGATAGCCGCCAACACGAACAGGGCCGTCAGCACCAGGCCGACCAGCGCGGGCACGGGGATGCGTTTGATGTCGAGCATGCCCGCCCTCTTCATTTGGGATGCCTCAGGCGCGGATTGGCGACGATTGCCGCTATATCAGCGATGATGTTGAGGCCGATATAGACGGCGGCGAAGATCAGTCCGACCGCCTGCACCACCGGCACGTCGCGCTTGGTGACGTGATCGACCAGATACTGCCCCATACCGGGATAGACGAAGATCACTTCGACCACGACCACGCCGACGATCAGATAGGCGAGGTTGAGCATGACCACGTTGATGATCGGCGCGATGGCGTTCGGGAAGGCATGTTTGCGGATGACCGCGAAAGCCGAGAGCCCCTTGAGCTCGGCGGTCTCCACATAGGCCGATTGCATGACGTTTAGGATCGCAGCGCGCGTCATGCGCATCATATGGGCAAGCACCACCAGCGTCAGCGCCGCCGCCGGCAGCGCGATCGCCTGCATGCGTTCACCGAAAGGCATGCCGTCATAGACGGTCGAGATGGCGGGGAACCACTGATGCTGAACCGCGAAGTAGAAGACCAGCAAGTAGCCGATGAAGAATTCCGGGAAGGAGGTCGAGGCGAGCGCCAGTCCCGAGATCAGCTTGTCGACCCAGCCATTGCGGTAGCGCACCGCGATCAGGCCAAGCGTTATGGCCAGTGGAATGGCCACGATCGCCGCCCAGAAGGCGAGGAAAAGCGTGTTCCACAGCCGGCCCTTGATCGATGTCGCGATATCCTGTCCGCTCGACATGGCGGTCCCGAGATCGCCGGTCAAAACGCCGCCGAGCCAGCGGAAATACCTGATATAGGCCGGATCGTTGAGCCCAAGCTGCTCACGCAGATTGGCGAGCGATTCCGGTGTCGCCGACTGCCCTAGGATGGCTTGCGCGACGTCGCCGGGCAGGATCTGTGTGCCGGCGAAGATCAGGACCGAGACGGCCAACAAAAGGAGGATGCCCAGCGCGACGCGCTGGGCCACCAGTTTCACGATGGGTGAGGACATCTGGGCAAGGCCGGCTCAGGCTTCGAGCCAGCACTTTGCCAGGGCATAGCCATTCATCAACTCCTGGTGCGGATCGTCCACCCAGCCGCCCACCTTGGCGCCGGTGGCGTCGATGAACTGGTTGAACATCGGCAGGATCAGGCCGCCTTCGTCGCGCACCATGACGGCCATGTCGTGATACATCGCCTTGCGCTTGGCCTCGTCCAGCTCGGCGCGCGCCGCCAGCACCATCTTGTCGAAATCCGGGCGCTTGAAACGCGTGTCGTTCCAGTCGGCGGTCGACAGGTAGGCGGTCGAGTACATCTGGTCCTGGGTCGAGCGTCCGCCCCAATAGGAGGCGCAGAAGGGCTGCTTGTTCCAGACCTCGTTCCAGTAGCCGTCGCCCGGCTCGCGCTTGAGCTCGATCTGGATGCCGGCCTTGGCCGCGCTCTGCTGGAAAAGCTGGGACGCGTCGACGGCGCCGGGAAAGGCGACGTCGGAGGTCCTGAGCAGCACCGCGCCGTCATGCCCCGACTTCTTGTAGTGGAACTTGGCCTTGTCCGGATCGTATGTGCGCTGCTCGATCTCGGTGAACAGCGGGTAGGCGGCATTGATCGGGAAATCATTGCCGAGCGAACCGTAACCGCGCAGCACCTTCTTCAGCATTTCTTCGCGGTCGATCGCCAGCTTCAGCGCCATCCTGAGGTCGTTGTTGTCGAACGGCGCCGTATTGCAGTGCATGATGAAGACGTAGTGGCCCGGTCCCGCATGGTTGCGGATGGTGACGCCCGGCACGCGTTTGATCAGGTCGACGATCTTCGGCTCGACGCGGTTGACCATGTTGACCTGGCCGCCCTGCAGGGCGGCCGTACGGGCCGTAGCGTCGTTGATGACGATGATCTCGATCTGGTCGGCATGGCCCATCTTGTCGCCCTGCCAGTAATTGGCGAAGCGCTCGCCGCCATGGCGCACGCCGGGCTCGTTGGTGGTGACCTTGTAAGGGCCCGCCGAGATGCCGGCATCGGCCTTGTCCTTGCCGCCATTGGGCTGGACGATCAGGTGGTAGTCGCTGAGCAGGTAGGGCAGATCGGCATTGGCCTCCTTCAGCGTCAGCACCACTTCCTTGCCGCTGGCCTTGATGCTTTCGATGCCTTTCATGTAGCCGAGCGCGCCGGACTTCGACTTCTCGTCCGAATGACGCTCGAGCGTGGCGGCGACGTCTTCGGCGGTCACCGTCTTGCCATTGTGGAATTCGACGCCGTCGCGGATCTTCAGTGTCCAGACCTTGGCATCGTCGGACGAGCCGATCTCCTCGGCGATGCGGTTCTCGAGCTTGCCCTCTGGGGAAAGCTCGACGATCAGTTCGCCCCACATCTTGCCGAAGGCGAACGGCACCTGCGTCATGAACAGGGCTGGATCCAGGCTGTTGGTGGACTCGCCGCCAACCAGGCCTGCCTTGAGCGTGCCGCCCTTGACCGGGCCGGCTGCGCGCGCCGCGCTCGAAAGCAGTGAGTTGGCGAAGGTCGCGGTGACGCCGAGCGCTGCCGCCCGGCCGAGAAAATCCCGACGGCTGAGCTTGCCTGAGGCGACGCGTCGGCTAAGGAATTCCAGTTCGTTTGACATTTTGAGTTCCTCACTCTGTTGGTTCGACCTTAGTGGTCGTTTTCTTGTTTCTTGTGAGGGGAATAATGACCGCAAGGGAAAGCGGTAAGCAAGACCGAATGCGACATGCCGTGGCGTAAATGGCACGTCGCAATTGGACCAATGCCTTGCCGCTCAAACAAGCGAGCGCGGAACCGCCTGTTCAAAATCGCGTTCGAAGACGAGTTTTTCGCCTTCGTAAGCTTCAATTCGGGCGCTTACGATGAAGTTTTTGGCGTCCGAGCGTATTTCGGCCGATGTTTCGGTGCGCACCGACCATCCGCTTCGCGACAGGGTTTGCGTCCAATGCGTCCGTCCCCCAGCCGACAACGGATCGTCCGGATGGATCGTCCAGGTCTCGCGGGCGATGCTGCCGTTCGCCAGGCCATGTGCAAGATCGCGCACCTCGCCGAAATCGTCTTCTATGGAAAGCGTGACGATGCCGGTCTTCTCGTCGCGGTCGACGCGGCGTTCCGAATTGGCCGGGCGGATCGTCTCGGTTGCCCAGGGGGAAGCAGCCTCCGGCGCGGCGAACGTGACCTCGTCGCCCGTCGCCAGCGGGCGCAGCGGCAGCTTCAGCGTCGCCGCCGACAGGCTCAGGCGGACCGGCTCCGGCGAGGGCCAGATCATGGGCCAATAGGCGTTCGAGACGGCTATGCGCAAATGGTGGCCGGCCGGCACGCGATAGGCGCACTGGTCGAGCACGACGCGTGCCGAAACGCTCTCGCCGGGGACAAGCGCTTGCGGGAATTCGTGCGAGAGGCGATGCGTCAGGTTGAGCACGCCATAGGAGATCAGTTCGGAGGCGCCATCGGGATGCACGTCGCAAAGCCGCACCGCGATGTTGGCCTGCGGGCGGTCGCAGGATAACCGGACGTCGACTTCCGGTGCGCCGACGACGTCGATCGCCTCGGCGAGTTCCGGCTGGTCGAAACACACCGACAGCGCGTCGTCGGGACGCTGGTCGCCCGGCAATTCCGGGCCGAAGGTGAACGGGAAATACTCACCGCCGGCCAGCCCACAGCTTTGCGGCGAAGCGATGGTGACGGATTTACCGCCCGCCGGGATCAATTCGATCGTTTGCGTCTTGATGTCGGGCGAAGGCCACTGCCGCTCCGCCACCCAGCGGCCCGGCCGTTCCGGATGCCAGCGCGCCGGCCGCACGCTGTCCATCACATAGGCGCGGTAGGCCGGGTCGGCCTCGACGCCGGTCTCGACGCCCTTTAGCCAGCGGTCCCACCAGCGTAGCGCTTCCTGCAGGAAGCCGATTGCCGGCTGGGGCCCGGCATAATGCGGGTATTTGTGGATCCAGGGGCCGACGATGCCTTTGACCGGCGCCTCGATGTTGGCGACGAGATGCGAGATGGTGTTGCGGTAGCCGTCATGCCAGCCGCCGATCGACAGCACCGCGGCCTTGACGGCGGAGAAATCCTCGCAGATCGAGCCGCGTTTCCAGTAGGCGTCGCGGTGCTGGTGGCCAAGCCAGAGCGGCAAAAGGAACGACTGGTTCTCCAGTCGGCTGAGCCACAGGTCGCGCCATCTGTTGTCGCCCGCCAGCAGCGGGTCCGGCGGCCGTGACGAATAGGACAGCATTGTCGAGGCCCAGCCGAAATTTTCCAGCAGCAGGCAGCCGCCCTTGTAGTGGATGTCGTCGGCATAGCGATCAACGGTCGAGCACAGGCTGATGACCGCCTTGAGCGCCGGCGGCTGCATGGCTGCCACCTGAAGGCAGTTGAAGCCGCCCCAGGAAATGCCCATCATGCCGACATTGCCGTTGCACCAGGGTTGGGCGGCCGCCCAGGCGATGACGTCGCAGGCATCCTGCAATTCCTGCTCGGAATATTCGTCGTCCATCAGCCCTTCGGAATCGCCGTTGCCGCGCATGTCGACGCGGATCGAGGCATAGCCGTGGCCGGCGAAATAGGGATGCGTCAGCTGGTCGCGAAAGATGGTGCCGTCGCGCTTGCGGTAGGGCAGGTGCTCGAGGATGACAGGCACCGGATCGTCGCCGGCATCTTCCGGCATCCACACCCGCGCCGACAGCCGGCAGCCATCCGGCATAACGATGCCCATATCAGGGAATTCGACGACCTTGCGGGGAAACTCGGTGACGGTTTTCATGGCGCGCATAACGCCTCGCGGCGCGGCAAGTTTCAATCGCCATTCGCGACTGGAGCAGTGGAATATGCGACCTGTGCCGCTGCTTGGTGCCCTCAGTTCAGCGGAATGTCGTTCTCGGCCTTGTTGGCCTGGTAGTCGCCAGAGAGCGCTTCATAAAGTGCTGCAATCTTGCCGATGCGCGCCTCCAGCCGCCCGCGTTCCGCCTCGGGCAGTGCCCGCACCAGCCTGCGGATCGAAAAGCTCTTCCAATAGGCGTTCTCGGCATTGTAGCCGCCGGGATCGAGGGTGAAGACCTCTTTCAGGATTTTCAGATCGTGCGGGATGGCAAAACTGTCGCGCGAATCCTCGTGGCTGAACAGATAGTAGAAATTGTCGAAACCGGTCCAGGTGATCGCCGACAGACAGAGCGAACAGGGCTCGTGCGTGGCCAGGAAGATGGCCTCCGTGGTGTCGACACGTTCGGCGCTCGGCATTTCGTAGAAGCGTTTCAGGCAGTGCACTTCGCCATGCCAGAGCGGGTTTTCGATCTCGTTGTTGGTTTCGGCCAGCACCAGCGAGCGGTCGCCTTTCTTCAGGATCGCCGCGCCGAACAGCTTGTTGCCATGGGCGACGCCTTCCTGCGTCTTCGGCACGATGTCGTGCTCGATGACGTCGAGCAGGCGGTCGATCAGCGAAATGTCGGTCATCAAAGGATCTCGTCGGGGAGATGAATCTCGTAGGCGTGCGAAAAATGGAATTCTTCGAGATTGGAGCCGTCGCCGCCACGGTCGACGATCAGGAAATCCTGGGGCTCACCCAATGGCGTCAGTACGCCGTGCCATAGATTGCGTGAATAATTGATGCCTTGCCCTGGCTTGGTGATGAAGGCATGCGGCTCGGCCGGACCGTCCTTGCCGTCATGGCAGACGACGACCAGGAACGGTCGTGGCGACAGCGGGACAAAGGCCTGGCTGCCGAGCGGGTGACGCTCGACCATGGTCAGCGCCAGCGGCAATTCGTAAGGCGTGCCGCGCACCATCGAGATCAGCACGCGCGCATTCGGCCCTACCGCCTCGGCGGTCGCCAGATCATGGTAGCGCTCGGCCTTGCCGCCATTGATCGGGTAGTGGTTGTCGCCGCCCATGTCGATGACATCGCCGAACGGGGCAAAGCCCTCGCGGGTCAGCGGCCGCGCGACGATGCGGGTCACGGCGCACGCCCCGCGATCCCGGCACCGCCGAGCTTGGCGTGCCGGTTGACGTCCTTGTAGAGCAGATAGCGGAATTTTCCCGGTCCGCCGGCATAGCAGGCCTGCGGACAGAAGGCGCGCAGCCACATATAGTCGCCGGCCTCCACCTCGACCCAGTCCTGGTTGAGCCGGTAGACGGCCTTGCCTTCCAGGACATAGAGCCCGTGCTCCATGACATGGGTCTCGGCAAAGGGAATGACCGCGCCCGGTTCGAGGGTGACGATGGTCATGTGCATGTCATGGCGCATGTCGGCCGGATCGACGAAGCGCGTCGTCGCCCAACGGCCGTCGGTACCGGGCATCGGCGTCGGCCCGATGTCCTGCTCGTTGGTGAAGAAGGCTTGCGGGACCTCGAGGCCGCTGACGGACTCATAAGCCTTGCGTATCCAGTGAAAGCGGACAGCCGCATTGCTTTCGTTGCGAACAGTCCAGCCGCTCGACGGCGGCAGGAAGGCGAAGCCGCCCGGCCGCAAGACATGTCTTTCGCCGGCAAGCAGGACGGTCAGTTCGCCTTCGACCACGAACAAGGCGCCCTCGGCGCCGGCATCGGGTTCCGGCCGGTCGCTGCCACCGCCGGGCGCGATCTCGACGATGTACTGCGAAAACGTCTCGGCAAAGCCCGACAGCGGCCTCGACAATATCCAGACGCGGGTCTTGTCCCAGAATGGCAGGGCGCTGGTGACGATGTCCTGCATCACGCCCTTGGGGATGACGGCATAGGCCTCGGTGAAGACGGCGCGGCCGGTCAGAAGCTCACTCTGGCCGGAATGGCCGCCATGTGGAGCATAATAGGTTCGCTCGGGCATCCTGATCGTATCCATGGGTTCAAACCTATTGCGGAAGCATGTCCTTGAGGCGGAAGAGCGCGATGCGCTCGACCTGTTTGCAGGCGGTCTCGAATTCGACGCCGCGGCTGTTGCCGATGCGCCTTTCGAACTCCGCCAGGATTTCTTGCCTGGTCTTGCCCTTCACCGCGATGATGAACGGGAAACCGAAGGTGGTGACGTAGGCGGCATTGAGCTTGGAAAACAGCTCGCGCTCCTTGTCGGTCAGCTCATCGAGGCCGGCCGAAGCCTGTTCCCTGGCCGATTCAGCCGTCAGCCGCCTGGCCCTTGCCAGCTTGCCGGCAAGGTCGGGATGGGCGTTGAGCACGCCGAGCCGCTCCGTTTCGCTTGCGGCGCGGAAAACGCGGCAGAGCGCATTGTGCAGGCCGCCGGCGCTGTCGTGCGCCGGGCCAAGTTCCAGCCCGTAAGCGCGCTCGGCTATCCACGGTGAATGTTCGAAAACGCCGCCGAAAGCATGCACGAAGGCCTCGAATTCCATCCTCGAAGGGCGCAGCGCCGGCGGCTTGTATGGATGGGTCTCGCCCCAATGCCTGGCGATGTCGATACGCCGCGCCAGCCAGACCTTGTCGTGCGACTTCACATAGTCGACGAAGCGCTTCAGCGCCGCCACCCGCCCCGGCCGCCCGACGAGGCGACAGTGCAGGCCGATATTCATCATGCGCGGCCGCCCAGCCTTGCCTTCGGCATAGAGCGTGTCGAAACTGTCCTTCAGGTAGGCGAAGAACTGGTCGCCCGAGTTGAAGCCCTGCGGTGTGGCGAAGCGCATGTCGTTGGCATCGAGCGTGTAGGGGATGATGAGCTGTGGCCTGTCGGTCCCGTCATCCGCGAACCAGTAGGGCAGCTCGTCGTCATAAGTGTCGGAGACGTAGTCGAAGCCGCCTTCCTCCGCCACCAGCCGCACGGTGTTGACCGACGTCCGGCCGGTGTACCAGCCCGTCGGGCGCGCGCCTGTCACTTCGTAGTGCAGCCGGATCGCCTCCTTGAGGTCGCGGCGCTCGTCCTCGGCGCTGTGGTCGCGGTAGTCGATCCATTTCAGTCCGTGCGAGGCGATCTCCCAGCCGGCATCCTGCATCGCCGTCACCTGATCGGGCGAGCGGGCGAGTGCCGTGGCGACGCCGTAACAGGTCACTGGCACCTCGGCCTCGGTGAACAGGCGAAGCAGCCGCCAGAAGCCTGCCCGCGCCCCATATTCGTAGATCGATTCCATGTTCCAATGGCGTTGGCCCGCCCAGGGAGCCGCGCCGACGATTTCCGACAGGAAGGCTTCCGAAGCCTTGTCGCCATGCAGGACGCAGTTCTCGCCGCCTTCTTCGTAATTGACGACAAATTGCACGGCCACATGCGCGCCACCGGGCCATTTGGGATCCGGCGGATTGGCTCCGTAGCCGCGCATGTCTCTGGTGTAACGCATCGTCCCTCCCACGGGGCATCGCCCGAAGTATGATCAGGATATCGAAAGGGTGCTTCTCGCATTCCCCCGAAAATTTTTGAAAGTGTTTTTGTCGCACTCCGCTCGACCGGGACTTATGCATCGCCTTTAATTGGCGCACAATTCATCAGCAATGTTTGGCTGTACCGGCCGGTTTGTTCGTATTGGAATGGGAGGCGGACAATGGCAGAAACGTCGAAAATCGATGGCGGGCGTCTGACGACCCATGTCCTGGATACGGCAACCGGCAAGCCCGCGGCGGGATTGTCGATCGCGCTCTACCGGATCGATGGCCCGTCCAGGACGCATCTGAAGACGGTCGCCACCAACGCCGACGGCCGTTGCGACGCACCGCTTTTGGCCGACGCGGATTTCCAGACCGGCGAATACGAGCTGGTTTTCGCCGCTGGTGACTATCTGCGGCGCCAGGGAACGAAACTGCCCGAGCCGGCCTTCCTCGACACCGTGCCGATCCGCTTTGGCATGGCGGATGCCGTGCACTATCATGTGCCGCTGCTCGTCTCGCCCTATGGCTATTCGACTTACAGGGGGAGCTGAGACGTGGCCGAGGTCAAGATCCGCAACGACATCCGCTTTATCCTCAACGGCAGGGATGTCGTGCTGTCATCCGTGGCGCCTGACGCGACCTTGCTTGACTGGCTGCGGCTCGACCGATCGCTGCGCGGCACCAAGGAAGGCTGCGCAGAAGGCGATTGCGGCGCCTGTACCGTACTGGTCGGCAGGCTTTCCGCCGGCGAACTGGTCTATGAAAGTGTCAACGCCTGCATCCGCTTCCTGGGTTCGTTGGACGGCACCCATGTCGTGACGGTCGAGCATCTCCGTGGAACGCCGGGCCAGTTGCACCCGGTGCAGCAGGCGATGGTGGATTTCCACGGCTCGCAATGCGGCTTCTGCACGCCAGGCTTCGTCATGTCGCTTTACGGCTTGTGGATGAAATCACCGGAGCCGTCGGACGCGGCCATCGAAAAGACCTTGCAGGGCAATCTCTGCCGCTGCACCGGCTATGAGGCGATCATGCGCGCGGCTCGCGCCATCTCCAGCTACGGCAAAGCACAGAAGGATCCGCTTGCGCTGGAGCGTCAGTCGATCATGGCCAGACTCGAGGCGATGGGCGACGGGGCACGGATCGAAATCGGCGCCGGCAAGGCGCGGCTCGTCGTGCCGGCTGACGTTGACGATTTCGCCGCCGTGCTCGACAAGGAACCGGGCGCCACCATCGTCGCCGGCTCGACCGATGTCGGTCTCTGGGTGACCAAGCACATGCGCGATATTTCGCCTGTCATCTTCATCGGCAATCTCGACGGGCTGTGCGCCATTGCCGAGGACAAGGACGTGATCTCGATCGGCGCCGGCGTCACCTATTCCGATGCCTTCGCGATGCTGTCGAAACGCATCCCGGCGCTCGGGCCATTGTTCGATCGCATCGGCGGCGAACAGGTGCGCAACATGGGCACGATCGGCGGCAACATCGCCAATGGCTCGCCGATCGGCGACACACCGCCGCCATTCATCGCGCTCGGCGCGCGGCTGACGCTGCGCCGTGGAAGCAAGCGGCGCACAATCCCGCTCGAGGATTTCTTCATCGCCTATGGCAAGCAGGACCGGCAGGCCGGCGAGTTCGTCGAGGCCGTGCATGTGCCGGTTCCGGCAAACGAAACGAAGTTCGCCGTCTACAAGATCACCAAGCGCCGCGACGAGGATATCACCGCCGCCCTCGGCGCGTTTTTTCTGACCTTGGCCAGGGACGGCACCGTGGCCGATATCCGCATCGCCTATGGCGGCATGGCGGCGACGCCGAAGCGGGCTGCGAACGTCGAGAAGGCACTGCTCAGCAAGCCCTGGACCGAAGAAACAGTCGAGGCTGCGATGGCCGAATACGCAACGGATTTCACGCCGCTCACCGACATGCGGGCGAGCGCTGAATATCGGGCTTTGGCGGCGAAAAACTTGTTGTTGCGTTTCTTTGTCGAAACCACCGGCACCAGGGCACCATTCCAGGTGTCGCGCAACGAGGCGGCATGATGAACAAGCACGCCAGCGCCAATTTAAAGGCCGAAAAGATCGTCGGCGGCGTCGCCACAGACCAGCGCCATGATTCCGCGCACAAGCATGTCAGCGGCAGCGCCGTTTACATCGATGATATGCCCGAACCGGCGGGCACGCTGCATGGCTGCCTCGGCTTGGCCACGGCCACGCATGCCACCATCGCCAAAATGGACCTGTCGGCGGTGCGCGCCGCCCCCGGCGTGATCGACGTGCTCACGGCAAAGGATGTGCCGGGCGAGAACGACATTTCGCCGACCGGGCGCCATGACGAGCCGGTACTCGCCGACGGCGAGGTACAGTTTTTCGGCCAGCCGATCTTTTGCGTGATTGCCGAGACGCGCGAGCAGGCGCGGCGCGCCACGAGGCTGGCAAGGGTCGAATACGAGGAATTGCCTTTCGTCACCGACATCGGCGCGCTCGATCCGAGCAAGGACAAACTCGTCACGCCGCCTCTGACGCTGAAGCGCGGCGACGCGGCTGCTGCGATCCGTCAGGCCCCCCGCCGGCTGAAAGGAACAATGCGCGTCGGCGGCCAGGAGCATTTCTACCTCGAAGGGCATATCGCGATGGCGGTTCCCGGCGAGGATCAGGACGTCACCATCTATTCCTCGACGCAGCATCCGAGCGAAGTCCAGCACATGGTTGGTCATGCACTCGGCGTGCCGAGCAACGCCATTACCGTGGAAATGCGTCGCATGGGGGGCGGCTTCGGCGGCAAGGAAACGCAGGGCAACCAGTTTGCAGCGCTGGCCGCGATCGCCGCCAAGAAGCATCATCGGGCAGTGAAAATCCGGCCCGATCGCGATGACGACATGATCGCCACCGGCAAGCGGCACGATTTCCTCATCGACTACGAAGCCGGCTTCGACGATGAGGGCAATATTCTCGGCGTCGACTTCATGTTCGCGGCGCGCTGCGGCTTTTCTGCGGACCTTTCAGGCCCGGTCACCGACCGCGCGCTGTTCCACTGCGACAACACCTATTTCTGGCCGGCGGTGCATGCGCAGTCGGCGCCGCTCTACACCAACACGGTCTCGAACACCGCCTTTCGCGGCTTCGGCGGCCCGCAAGGCATGGTCGGCGCCGAGCGCATCATCGACGAGGTGGCGTTTGCCGTCGGCAAGGACCCGCTTGAGATCCGCAAGCGGAATTTCTATGGAACCGCCGACCGCAACGTCACGCCCTACCACCAGGTGGTCGAGGACAACATCATCCACCGCATCGTCGCGGAACTGGAAGAAAGCGCCAGCTATGCAAGGCGCCGGCGCGAGATCTCGGCCTTCAACAACAACAGCCGCTTCATCAAGCGAGGCCTCGCACTGACACCGGTCAAATTCGGCATCTCGTTTACCGCCACGCATTACAACCAGGCCGGCGCGCTGGTGCATGTCTACACCGACGGTTCGGTGCATCTGAACCATGGCGGCACCGAGATGGGGCAGGGCCTCAACGTCAAGGTGGCGCAAGTGGTGGCGCAAGAGTTCCAGATCGATCTCGACCAGGTGAAGATCACCGCGACGACCACCGGCAAGGTGCCGAACACCTCGGCCACCGCCGCGTCGTCCGGCACCGACCTCAATGGAATGGCGGCGCAGAACGGCGCCCGCCAGATCAAGGACCGGCTGACCGATTTCGCCGCCGAGAAATACCAGGTGCCACGCGACCAGGTGCTGTTCCTGCCCAACAGGGTGCGCATCGGCAACCAGGAGATACCTTTCGCCGACCTCGTCAAGCAGGCCTATATGGCCCGCATCCAGCTTTCGGCGGCCGGCTTTTACAAGACGCCGAAGATCCACTGGGACCGCGACAAGGGCGAGGGCCGTCCTTTCTATTATTTCGCCTATGGCGCCTCCTGCTCGGAAGTCTCGGTCGACACGCTGACCGGCGAATACATGGTCGAACGCACCGACATCCTGCACGAGACGGGCCGCTCGCTGAACCGCGCCATCGACCTCGGCCAGGTCGAGGGCGGCTTTATCCAGGGCATGGGCTGGCTGACGACCGAGGAACTGTGGTGGGATGACAAGGGCCGGCTGCGCACGCATGCGCCCTCGACCTATAAGATCCCGCTGGCGTCGGACCGGCCCAAGATCTTCAACGTGACACTGGCCGATTGGCCGGAGGCCGGTGAGCCGACGATCCATCGCTCCAAGGCGGTCGGCGAGCCGCCCTTCCCGCTCGGCATGTCGGTGCTGCATGCCCTGTCCGACGCGGTGGCAAGCGTCGCCGACCACAGGATCTGTCCACGTCTCGATGCGCCTGCGACACCGGAACGCGTGCTGATGGCGATCGAGCGGCTGAAGAAAGAGGCGAAGACCTGACTCCGGCAAAACGTGCAAAACAGGCCGAAAAGGCCTATATTTCCCGACAGGGAATGTAAAAAATGAACACGACTGTGCAAAGCCTGAAAGCCTTTCTTGGCCAAACCGGCCGGGTCGCGCTCGTCGAGGTCGCGGCGACGAAGGGCTCGACGCCGCGCGAGAAGGGCGCCTTCATGCTCGTCTCGCAAGCAGCGACATCGGGCACGATCGGCGGCGGCCAACTGGAATATATGGCCATCGACAAGGCACGGCAGATGCTGGGCTCTTTACCCTCCTCCTTGCGGGGAGGGTCGGCGAGCGGACGCCGCGAAGCGGCGTCAGCGAAACGGGGCGGGGGAGCGGCGTTCACAGATCCCTCGACGACGACGTCGTCCAACCCTATCCACAAGGGGGAGGGTGAAGAGACCCGCCCCGACGCCCACGTGATCCTCGACGTGGCGCTCGGCCCGGAGATCGGCCAATGCTGTGGCGGGCGTGTCGAAGTGTCGATCCGCCTCGTCGATGCGACGTTGGCGCAGGAGCTGATTTCGGCCGCGGAAGTCGAGCAGGCTGAACTGCCTTGTGTCTACATCTTCGGCGGCGGCCACGTCGGCCAGGCGCTGGCCTCCGCGGTCGCCCTTCTCCCTGTGCACCCCGTTGTCATCGAAACACGGGCAGACGCGCTTGAAGGAATGCCGCAAGCCATCGAGACGCGGCTGACCCCGATGCCTGAAGCCGAGGTGCGCAACGCGCCTGCAGGCAGCGCCTTCGCCATCCTCACCCATGATCATGCGCTGGACTTCCTGATTGTCGCCGAAGCCCTGAAGCGTGATGACACCGCCTATGTCGGCATGATCGGCTCAAAGACCAAGAAAGCGACATTCAGGAATTGGTTCCTGAAGTCGGCTGAGGGCACGGAAGCGCAGTTTGCCCGCCTCGTTTCCCCAATTGGCGGTGATGCCGTGAAAGACAAGCGCCCATCCGTCATTGCCGCGCTAGCGGCCGCCGAGATCATGACGGCGCTGGTCAATCACGGCGCCGCGGCAAATGCCGAGCACCAGGTGCCGCATGATAGGACGACGGCCGGGTAAGGTCACGTCGCGGCTATACCGGTTGCTTCAAGCCCAGATGATCGCGCAGTGTGCGGCCCTCATAATCCCTACGAAACAGGCCGCGCCGCTGCAGCTCCGGCACGACCAGGGTGGCGAAGGCATCGAGTTCGCCGGGGAAATATGACGGCATGACGTTGAAGCCGTCCGCCGCACCGCCCTCGAACCGGGCCTGGAGTTCGTCTGCGATCTGCACCGCGGTCCCGACGATGCGCCAATGGCCGCGTGCGCCAGCGAAATGGCGGGCAAGCTGGCGGATGGAAAGGCCGTCGCGGCGCGATTGCTCGATGACCAGGGCCTGCCGGCTTTTCATGCCTTCGCTCTCCGGCAATTCGGGCAGCGGCCCGTCGAGCGGATAGCGCCGAAGATCGGAGATGCTGAGATAGCTGGACAGCAGCGCTACGCCGACGTCATCGGGGATCAGCTCCTGCAGCTCCTCGTATTTCGCCCGCGCTTCCGCTTCGGTTTCCGCCACCACCGGGGCGACGCCGGGCATGATCTTGATGTCGTCCGGTTCGCGTCCATAGGCCGCCAGACGGCCCTTGAGATCGTCGTAGAAAGCCTTCGCTTCCGCGAAAGTCTGCGCGGCGGTGAACACCACATCGGCGGTGCGAGCGGCGAGATCGCGGCCGACATCCGAGGCGCCGGCCTGAACCATGACCGGGGCGCCCTGCGGCGAACGCGGCAAATCGAGTGGATCGCACACCGAAAAGCTCTGGCCGTCATGGCCGGAGGCGCCGAGCTTGCCGTGCCAAAGCCTGGTGACGACTTCGGCGAATTCTCGTGCCCGTTCATAACGATCGGCGTGGGGTCTGAGACCCGTTGCGCCGAAGTTGGCGGCCTCGATCGGGCTGGCCGACGTGACCAGGTTCCAGCCGGCGCGCCCGCCGCTCAGCTGGTCGAGCGAAAGGAAGGTTCGTGCCAGCCCGTAAGGCTCGTTGTAGCTGGTCGAAGCCGTGGAGACGAGGCCGATGCGGCTGGTCTGGACAGCGAGTGCGGAAAGCAGGCTGATCGGCTCGAAGCCGATCGAACGCGAGGTCTGGCTGGCGATGCTGACATCGGCTTCGCGCAGGCCGGCCGCATCCTCGCAGAACAACAGGTCGAATTTCGCCGCTTCCGCCGTGCGCGCCAGCGCGACGTAATGATCGATGTCGATCCCGGCCTTCACATGGGCCTGGGGATGCCGCCAGGCGGCGATATGGTGGCCCGTCGCCCACAGAAAGGCGCCGAGCTTCATCTGGCGCGGGGTCATCGGTCGCCTCCGCCGCTGAGTCCCAGATGCGAGCGCAGCGTTGTGCCCCCATAGCTCTGTCGAATCACGCCGCGCCGCCGCAGCTCCGGCAGAACGCGATTGGTGAAATCGTCGAGCGCTGAAATGTGCGCGGAGAGCCGGATGTTGAATCCGTCGCAATTGTTCGCCCGGAATTCTTCCTCCATCCTGTCGGCCAGCCCGGCGACGCCGTTGGCGGCGAGGGATATGTCAGCCAATATCCTCACGGCATCCGGTTCGCGCCCGGACGCGGAAACGCGGCGCCTGAATTCGTCATGGCGTGCCTTGCGCCGCGCTGCCTGCCTTTCGTCCAGCAGGATGACATCGGCTGTGCGCGCGGCAATGTCGAGGTCGCCTGCCGCCAGGCCGGACAGGACCAGAACCGGCGTATCCTGCGGCGAACGCGCCACGTTCAGCGGTCCGCGCACGGCGAAGAATTCGCCCTTGTGGTCGAGCTGGTGCATTTTTCCGGGATCGTGAAAGCGGCCGCTGTCTTTGTCGAACAACAGCGCGTCCGCCTCCCAGCCATTCCACAAGCCCTGGACGATGCCGATATATTCCTCGGAGCGGCGGCGAAACTCGTCGCTGGAAAATCCATCCGGCCGGCTGAAATTGGCCGCCTCGCTCGGCGCCTGCGCCATGGTTGCGTTCCATCCGGCGCGACCGTGGCTGATGATATCGAGCGAGGCGAACCGGCGCGCCAGATTGTAGGGCTGGTGGGCAACCATCGACGCGGTGGCGACCAGCCCGATCCTGCTCGTCACGGTCGCCAGTGCGGCAAGCAGGGTCGTCGCTTCGAACGGGTTGCCCGACCCGGCCCTGCCCGGCGGCGCATCGTCGAGAACAATCATGTCCAGCCCGGCCGCTTCCGCCCGCTGCGCGAAGCCGGCCAAGTCGCTGAAGGTGAGCGCGCCGGCCTGCCCGGCCGTGGAGGCAATGTTGAGCGAAACGGTGAGATGCATTGTGGCTAGCTCGTCAGTCGGCGCAAAGCCCATCGGCCATGAGGCGGCATCCGCGAACCTAAGTTCGCCTTCGCGCAAGGCAACCCTTGCGACTGGGCCAGGAGCCGCTCACTTGCCGACCAGTATGTCCTTGATCAGCCGCTGGCAGCGCTCGGCCATGAAATCCAGCAGCAGGCGCACCTTCGGGTCCTGCAGCTTCTTGTGCGGATAGACGGCGGCGAACTGCACCGGCGTCGGCGGCGTGCCGGCCAGGATGATCTTCAGCCGCCGGTCGCGGATGAACGGCTCGACCTCGAAGCGCGGCTTGTTGATGATGCCGCGCCCCGACAGCGCCCAGCCGGTCAGCACGTCGCCATCGTCCGTATCATAGGGCCCGTGCACCTCGAATTTCTGCGGCCCGTTCGGCGTCTGCAGGGTCCAGACATATTCGCGCGCGCCGGAATAGCGCAGCATCAGGCAATCGTGCTTCCTGCTGATCAGTTCCTGCGGCTCGGCCGGCTCTCCGCGCGCCTCCAGATATTTGGGTGCCGCGACCAGCACCCGCTCGCATTCCATGATGCCGCGCATCCTGAGGCTGGAATCTTCGATGATACCGAGTCGGAAGGCGACGTCGATGCCCTCTTTCATGATATCGACATTGTGATCCGAGAGCCTCAGCCGCACTTCGATATCAGGATATTTGTCGTGGAAATCGGGAATACCCGAGGCGACCAGGCGGCGGCCGAGGCCGAGCGGCGCGGTCACGCGGATGGTGCCGCGCGGCTGACCTGAAAGGGCGGAAACCGCGGCCTCCGCCTCGGTGATCGCTTCCAGCACCTGCTTGGCGCCGGTGTAGAACACCGTGCCATGCTCGGTCGGCATCAATTGTCGTGTCGTGCGGTTGAACAGCCGCACACCAAGGTGCTTCTCCAGCTCCTTGATGCGGTTGGAAGCAACCGCCGGCGAAATGCGCATGTCGCGCCCGGCCGCCGACAGATTGCCGAGCTCGACCACGCGGACGAAGACGGCGATGTTGTCGAGATAGGCCATGCGGTTCAGGGGCTTTCAATCAAGCTGTGTGCGAGCAACCTAGTATTTTCCAATTTTTTTTGAAAGTCATCGCACACCTCGCCTCTTTCCGTTTGCGCGCCACACCGTAAAGTCGCTTCATCGGCAGGGACGACTTCAATGATGGATTTCGCTATTTTCTGGGACTGGCTGAGCTTTGCCGTGCGCTGGCTGCACGTCATCACCGGCATCGCCTGGATCGGCTCGTCCTTCTATTTCGTCGCGCTTGATCTCGGTTTGCGCCAGCGACCGGGCATGCCTGTCGGCGCCTTCGGCGAGGAGTGGCAGGTGCATGGCGGCGGCTTCTATCACATCCAGAAATACCTGGTCGCGCCGGCCGAGATGCCGGAACACCTCACCTGGTTCAAATGGGAATCCTACGCCACCTGGCTGTCCGGCTTCGCCATGCTGTGCGTGGTCTACTATGCCGGGGCCGACCTGTTCCTGATCGATCCCAACGTGCTGCCGATGTCTGTGCCGGTCGGGATCGTCCTGTCGATGGCGACGATCGGCGTCGGCTGGGTGGTTTATGACCTGCTCTGCCGTTCGCCGCTGGGCAAAAGCGATACAGGCCTGATGCTGGTGCTCTACTGCGTGCTGGTGTTCATCGCCTGGGGACTGACCCATCTGTTCACCGGCCGCGCCGCTTTCCTGCATCTGGGCGCCATCACCGCCACGATCATGTCGGCCAATGTCTTCATGGTCATCATCCCCAACCAGAAGATTGTCGTCGCCGACCTCATCGCCGGCCGCAAGCCGGATCCGAAATACGGCAAGATCGCCAAGCAGCGCTCGCTCCACAACAATTACCTGACGCTGCCGGTGCTGTTTCTGATGCTGTCGAACCATTACCCGCTGGCGTTCGGCACTGAGTTCAACTGGATCATCGCCTCCCTGGTGTTCATCATCGGCGTGTTGATCCGCCACTACTTCAACACCGTGCACAAGCGCGCCGGCAACCCGCACTGGACCTGGCTGGGCGCCCTTGTCCTGTTCCTCATCATCGTCTGGTTGTCCACCGTGCCGAAGGTGTTGACCGGCGAACCGAAGGCGTCCGCCTCGGCGCAAGTCTATATCGCCTCGGCCCATTTCCCGGCCGTGCGCGACACCGTGCTCGGCCGCTGCTCGATGTGCCATTCACAGGAGCCGGTCTACGAGGGCATCTACCATGCGCCCAAGGGCGTGATGCTGGATACCGACGCCGGCATCGCCGATCATGCCCGCGAGATCTATCTGCAGGCCGGCCGCAGCCATGCCATGCCGCCCGCCAATGTCAGCCAGATCACCGACAAGGAGCGGGCGCTGCTGGTGGCCTGGTTCGAAGGCGCGGGGGAATAAGCATGACATCGACACTTCTGCGTGGCCGCACGCTGTCCTTCGTGCGCTGGCCTGAAAGCATCGATGATCATTCCGCCTGGCGCTACGAGGAGGATGGCGGCCTGCTGATCCACGACGGCGGGATCGTCGCTGCGGGCGCTTACGTCGATGTTGAAAGGAAGGCAGGCGAGACAACGAGAAGGATTGATCACCGGCCGCATCTGCTGCTTCCGGGCTTCATCGATGCCCATGTGCATTTCCCGCAGATGCAGATCATCGCCTCCTACGGCGCGGAACTGCTCGATTGGCTGAACGCCTACACTTTCCCGGAGGAGACGAAGTTCGCCAATGCGCAGCATGGCCGGCGCGTCGCGCGGCTATTCCTCGACGAGATGGTGCGCCACGGCACCACGACGGTTGCCGCCTACTGTTCCGTGCACAAGGCCTCCGCAGAAGCTTTCTTCGCCGAGTCGCATGACCGCAACATGCTCAACATCGCCGGCAAGGTGATGATGGACCGCAACGCGCCCGATGGCGTGCTCGACACGCCGCAATCGGGCTATGACGACAGCAAGGCGCTGATCAAGGAGTGGCACGGCAAGGGCCGGCAGCTTTATGCCATCACCCCTCGCTTCGCGATCACCTCGTCGCCGGAGCAGATGGAGATGGCCGGCGCGCTATGCCGCGAATACCCCGACCTGCACATCCAGACGCATCTGTCGGAAAACCATGCCGAGATCGCCTTCACGCAGGAGCTTTATCCGTGGTCGCGCGATTACACCGACGTCTATGAGCATTACGGGCTGTTGGGTAGAAAGAGCCTGCTCGGCCATTGCATCCATCTGTCGGAGCGGGAAGCGGACGCGCTTTCGGACAGCGGCTCCGTAGCCGTGTTCTGCCCGACCTCGAACCTTTTCCTCGGCTCCGGCCTGTTCGATTATCAGCGCTACCGCACCCGCGATAAAGCCCTCCGCATCGCCGCCGCCACCGATGTCGGTGGCGGCACCAACTATTCCATGCTGCGCACCATGGACGAGGGCTACAAGGTGATCGCGCTGAACGGCGAGAAGCTGAACCCGTTCCAGTCCTTCTGGCAGGTCACGCGCGGCAACGCCGAGGCGCTGTCGGTGGCGCAAAGGATCGGCACGCTGGAGGAAGGCACCGATGCCGATATCGTCGTGCTGGACGCCAGGGCGACGTCGTCGATGCGGCTCAGGATGGAGACCGTCGAGACGCTGGCGCAGGAACTCTTTCTCTTGCAGACGCTGGGCGATGATCGCGCCGTGCGCGAGGTCTATGTGGCGGGTCGGCCGGCAAAAACCGATTTGGCAATTTAGAACGTGACGGCGCGTTCCTTGCTTGACCCGGGCTTGACCCAGCGGCAACCATCCGTCAAAGCGTGCGGCGACGTTGAAAGGGGAACGACATGGCCGTTGCCGAAGACATCGCTCTGATCAAGAGACAGGAGGAAGTCCTTGTCTTTCCCGCCTTCGACGAGGCAGTCGCGTTCAGTGTCGGGTCCGCGATCCGCGACAGGGCGCTCACCGAGAATCTCCCGGTCATAGTCGACATCAGGACCTTCGACCGGCCGCTGTTCTACGCCGCCATGCCGGGCTCGAACGCTTCCAATCCCGACTGGGCGCGGCGCAAGATCAACGTCGTCAAGCGGTTCCTGAAAAGCACTTACCGCATGGTGCTGGAACAGCAGCGCCCCGACCGCACTTTCAAGATCGGCGAGGGCCTGGATATTGCTGACTACGTGCTGGCCGGCGGCGGCTTTCCCGTCACGGTCAAGGGTGTCGGGGTCATCGGCGTCATCGCCGTCTCCGGGTTGCCGGAGCGCGAGGATCACGGCGTGGTGGTCGATGCGCTGTGTAATCATTTGGGCCTCGACAAGCGCGAACTGGTATTGCCGCCGGAAGAAAAATCGTGACATCGGCGCCGCCCCTCATCCGCCTGCCCGTCCTTCGCAGCAGCTGCGCTGTAGCTGCTGCGGGTGGAAGTGAAACGCTCCACCGCTGGCTATCCCCCTATGCCCGTTCTTCACGGGGAGAGGGTCGGGGTGAGGCGCAACGTCAGCTCTGCAAGAATGCGCGAAACGCTGCTGGCTGCCGGATATGACCATTCTCGATCCCAAATCCTTCCTCACCTCCATCTTCAACGCCGCCGTCGCCGCCGCCGATCCGGAAAAGACCATCCGCTATCATTTGCCGGTCAGGCCCAAGGGCCGCACCATCGTGATCGGCGCCGGCAAAGGCTCGGCGCAGATGGCGGCGGCCTTCGAGAAAGCATGGGACGGCCCGCTCGAAGGACTGGTCGTCACCCGCTACGGCTATGACGCGAAATGTGAGCGCATTGAGATCATCGAGGCGGCGCATCCGGTGCCGGACGCCGCCGGGCTCGAGGCTTCGCGGCGGCTGCTCGGGAAGGTGCAAGGGCTGACCGCCGACGATCTGGTGGTGGCGCTGATTTCCGGCGGCGGTTCGGCGCTGCTGCCGTCACCGGCAACCGGCCTGACATTGGCCGACGAGATCGCCGTCAACGAGGCGCTGCTGGCGTCGGGCGCGCCGATCGCGGCGATGAACACCATCCGCAAGCATCTTTCCACCATCAAGGGAGGCCGGCTGGCCGCCGCCGCCTGGCCGGCCAAAATGGTGTCGCTGGTTGTCTCCGATATTCCCGGTGACAATCCGGCGCTGGTCGCATCCGGCCCGACCGTTCCCGACACCGGCAGCCGGGCGGATGCGCTGGCGTCGATATCAGCCTACGGCATGAACCTGCCGGCCTCGGTCATGGCGCATATCAATTCACCGGCCGCCGATGCACCAATTCCCGGGGATGAGCGCTTTTCGCGCAACGAGGTGCATCTGATCGCCTCCGCCGGCGTGTCGCTCGAAGCAGCCGCAGCGGAAGCGAGCCGACAGGGCATGGAAGCTGTCATTCTCTCGGATGCCATCGAAGGCGAAGCCCGCGAGGTGGGCGGGGTTCACGCGGCCATCGCGCGCGAAGTAGCGACACGCAATCGGCCTTTCTCAAAGCCGGTGCTGATCCTGTCCGGCGGCGAGACCACGGTGACGCTGCGTGCCAAGGGGAAAGGCGGCCGCAACTCCGAATTCCTGCTCGCCTTCGCCATCGGCATCAATGATGTGAAGGGCATTCACGCCCTGGCCGCCGACACCGACGGCATCGACGGCTCGGAGGACAATGCCGGCGCCTTCGCCGATGGTTCCACGGTCGCGCGCATGCGCGCGGCCGGCATCGACGCCAAGGCGATGCTGGCAGGCAACAATGCCTGGACGGCTTTCAACGCGGTCGGCGATCTGTTCGTGCCCGGTCCGACCGGCACCAATGTCAACGATCTCAGGGCCATCCTGATTCGCTAATCGTTTGGATCAGGCAGCCATCAGCCGCTTCACCTGCTTCATGTCGTCAAGGAACCGTTCTCGCTCGGCCTCCTTGTCCGCACGGTCACGGATGCGCAGGATGAAGGATGGATGGATGGTGATGAACACACGCATGCCATCTTCCCGCTCGATCGCCTGGCCGCGCATCTTCGTCACCGGAACCGCCTTGCCGAGCAGCGACAATGCCGCCGTTGCGCCAAGCGCCACGGCAAGGTTCGGTTTGATCAGTCCGAATTCCTGGTCGAGCCACCAGCGGCACGCCTGAATCTCGCCGGCGTTCGGCTTGGAATGAATGCGACGCTTGCCGCGCGGCTCGAACTTGAAGTGCTTGACCGCATTGGTGACGTAGACTTTCTGGCGGTCGACCCCGGCGTCGTCCAGTATGGCGTCGAACACCCTGCCGGCCGGGCCAACGAAGGGAGCGCCGGCGAGATCTTCCTGATCGCCGGGCTGCTCGCCGACGAAAATCACCTTGGCGCCGTCAGGCCCTTCGCCGAACACGGTCTGCGTCGCATCGCGCCACAGCGGGCAGCGGTGGCAAGCCTTCGCTACCTCACGCAGCTCCGAGATCGAGGTGACATCTGGCAGTGGCTCGTCGGACGGCCCGGAAATGCGCCTGGCCGGCCTCTTCGCTTCATGCGTTTGGCCTGTGGTCGCCATCATCCTGTCCTGTCGGTTCTGACACTGAAATGGACGGGAAGGGCGATGGTTCCTCCGAGGGCTCAGACCTCGTGCAGATAGAGGTGATAGTCCAGCTCGCTGACCGTGCGCGCCACGCGCAGGTATTCGGACTGCTTGATCGCCACGAAGGTGCGGTGCAGGTCTTCGCCAAGCGCGCCTTTGAGGAAGCTGGACGCTCTGGCCCCCTCGATCGCCGCGCGCCAGTCGACCGGCATGGTCGTGCGCGTCACCGCCGCCTCATAGCCGTTTCCGGTCGTCTCGGGGCCGGGGTCGAGGCCTTCGTCGAGCCCTTTGACGATGCCGGCAAGCACGGTTGCCGCGATCAGATAGGGGTTGGCGTCGACGCCCGACGGCCGATGCTCGATGCGCCGGTTCCTGGCGTCGCCCGCCGGCACGCGCAGCGCCACCGACCGGTTGTTGACGCCCCAGGTCGGCGCCACCGGTGCATAGGATTGGGAGACGAAGCGCCGCCAGGAATTGGCGTGCGGCGCAAACACCAGCATCGATTCCGCCATGGTCTGGATCAGGCCGCCCAGCCCGCGCAGCAGTGGCAGCGACCAACTCTCGCCACCGGCCTCCGAAAAAACGTTTCGGCTAGCCTTGTCCTGCAGCGAGACGTGGAAATGCATGCCGGAGCCGGCATATTTCTCGATCGGTTTGGCCATGAAGCAAGCGGTGACGCCATGGCGGCGCGCCTGCGCCCGAACCAGCCGTTTCAGCATGACGAGGTCGTCGGCCGCCCGCATCACATCCTTGCGGTAGTTCAGCGTCAATTCGTACTGGCCGGGCGCATATTCGGAAATCACGGTCTCGGCCGGAATGCCCTGTGCCTTGGCCGCGGCATAGATGTCGGTAAACAGCGGCTCCATGCCGTGCAGATGGTCGACCGAGTAGACCTCGGTCTTGCCCGAGACGCGGCCATCCAGCACGGCGTGCGCCGGCTGCACCTTGCCGTCGCTGTCGCGCTCATTGGCGAGGAGAAAAAATTCGAGCTCGAAGGCGCCGGCCGGGTACAGCCCCTTGGACGCCAATATGTCGACCTGCCTTGCCAGCGCCAGCCGCGGGTCCGATGACATCGGCGCGCCGTCGAGATGATACATCGCCATCAGCACCTGGCCGCGCGGCGGGTTGGTCCCGTGGAGCGGCACCAGCGTGCCAGGAATCGGCCAGGCGCGCAGATCGCCGTCGCCGGTGGTCCAGATCAGCCCGGTCTCGTGCACGTCCTCGCCGGTGATGTCGAGGCCGAGGATCGAGATCGGCATGTGCCGGCCGCCTTCGAAGATGGCTTTCAGCTCGTGCCGGCGCACGATCTTGCCACGGCCGACGCCGTTGGCATCGGTCAGCACGATATCGAAGGCTTCGATCTCAGGATGGGCGTCGAGAAAGGCCTGCGCCTCGGTGGGCGTCGAGCCCGAAGGTGAAGTCATGATGGAGCCCGGCCTGGCTTGCGCGCCTGTCTGTTGGGTGGCTTGTCTCATGCCGCAAGCTCCGCCGCAACTGCGCCGAAGGCGGTGATCAGCCGGTTGACCTGGGCGCCAGTGGTCGCCGGAGAGATCAGCATCATATTGTGGAAGGGCGCGATAAGCACGCCGCGATTGACCAGCGCGACATGGATGGCGGCTTCGAGTTCCGGCGCGTGCGCGGCCTCCGCCTCCGCCCCATTGCGCAGCGGGCCCGGCGCGCAGATGAATTCGACGCGGGCGCCGACGCGGGCGACATGCCATGGCAGGCGGTAGCGGTCGATGACCGTGGTCAGCCCGGCATCGAGCCGCCGCGCCAGATGATCCATGCGGTCGTAGTTCTCGGCCGTCATCACTTCTTCGAGCGCGGCGCGCATCGCGGCAAACTGCAGAGGATTGGCCGAGAGCGTCGTGCCCATGCCGGAATAACCCGGCTCTTTCGTCCTGTTGTAGTCGGCGTAGCGCGAGGCGACCTCTTCGCTCATGCCCCATACGCTTGCCGGTACACCACCGGCGATCGGCTTGCCTAGCACGAACAGGTCCGGCTCCAGCCCGTATTTCGCGGAATAGCCGCCCGGTCCGGTCGAGATCGTATGCGTCTCGTCGATCAGAAGCAGCGTGCCGGCCGCGCGGGTCAGCTTTCGCAGCGCCTCGTGGAAACCGGGATCGGCCAGCACCATGCAGGAATTGGTCAGCACCGGTTCGGCGATGACGCAGGCGACATCCTTGTCCCTGAGCGCTGCCTCCAGCGCGGCAACGTCGTTGAACTCGATGACCTTGGCCGTGCGGGTCAGGTCGCGGAATTCTCCGGCCAATCCGGGCCGGTTGGCCGGCTTGCCGTCGATCAGCCGCACCATCGTCTCGTCGACAGAGCCGTGATAACAGCCGTTGAAAACCAATATCTTTTCTCGCCCGGTGACGGCGCGGGCAACGCGCAGCGCGAAGCGGTTGGCATCGGTCGCCGTCGTGGCGATCTGCCAGAACGGCAGGCCGAAGCGCTGTTGCAGCAGCGGTCCAATGGCGAGCGCATCTTCCGAAGGCAGCATGTATGTCAGGCCGCGTCCGGCCTGCCGGCGGATGGCGCGCGCTATCGCCGGCGGCGAATGGCCGAACATCGATCCGGTGTCGCCGAGGCAGAAATCGTCGAGCCTGTTGCCGTCGATGTCGGTGATCGTAGCGCCTTTGGCGCTCTCGACCAGGATCGGAAACGGCGTCGGCCAGTCGTTCATCCAGTGCATCGGCACGCCACCGAAGAAGCCGGGCAGGCCGTTGCCGGCCTTGGCTTGCGATTTCGGCCGCGCCTTGCGGAAGCTGGCGCCTTCGGTATCCCGCAATGCGGCAATGCGGTCGCGGCTGACGCCGCCAATGGACGTGTGGGCGCTGTGCATGAAACCCCTCTCTGGCGCAGTAGTGGAGTAGTGGGGTAGGCGCTCAACGGCCCGGATGCTCTAAACCCGCTCCCATATTGCCCTACTCCCCTACTCCCCTAACCCGTGATGTCGATAACGCCGCAGTCGCCGGCGGCACTGCCGAAGGCGATGCGGCGTTCTTCCCTGTCCCACATCATCGAGGTGATGGCGCCCTTGCCGGGGCGACGCAACAGCACTTCCTTGGCGTCGGAAAAACGCACCGCCATCACCATGCCGTCCTCATAGCCGATGGCGACGACATCCTGGCTCGGATGGCAGGCGACTGAGGTCACCATCGCATTGCCGCGCGTACCGAGTTCCAGCGGCGCCTTGCCCATTGGCCCGTCCTTGCCTGAAAACGGCCAGACGATCGCCGCCGGCGCGCCGGAACTCGCCAGCCACTTGCCTTTCACGCTCCATGACAGGCTTTTGACCTTGGCGGGATAGCCGCTCATGCGCATGTGCTTGCCGTCCGCCAGCTTCCAGCCGTGCAACGCGTTTTCCTGCATGGTGGTGACCAGGAAGGCGCCATCCGGCGAGAAGGTGATGCCGGTATGGGCGCCGGCCCATTCGAGCTCCACCGGCTTGCCCTCGGCGGCCGGGAAATGCAGCGTCGCGCCATTGTAGCGCGCGACGCCGAAGCGCATGCCCTTGGGCGAAAATGCCAGCCCCTCGACCGAACGCGGATGGGCGAACTCTTTTGTGTGGCCGTCGGCAAAGCGCACATAGGCGGTCTTGCCTGTAGCGTAGGCGATGGCGCCTTGCGGGCCAGCGGCGACGCTGGTGACCCACTTCTTGCCCGCGCTCGCCAATTCCTTGGCCTCGCCGCCCGCTTTCACCGCAAACACCTTGCCGTCTTCGCCGCCGGTGAGCAGCCGGTCATTGGCGGCATCGTGGAAGGCCGCGAGCAGCCCGTCATTGGCCTGCACCGTCTTGTGGCCATTGTCGAGCCGATGGACGGTGCCGTCGGCCAGCGCGAAATGCGGCACGTCGCGGAGGAAGGCGGCGGCAAGGCAATGGCCTTCGAGATCAAGCGGGGCGACGGTCGGCATGTAGGACAGGTCCATTCCAGATTGTTGCTGGTCGTCTCGGGAGCCGCCAGCGCGCCAGGCGCGGCCCCACCCTCTCCCGCAAGGGGAGAAGGAAGAGCGGGCAGCGCTACCGCCATAAAGTCCGGAAATCAAGCGGCCTGGCAGGCCTCGAAGCTCTTCCTCAGCCGTTCGGGGTCCAGTTCGCGACCGATGAACACCAGCCGGCTCTCATGCTTCTCGCCGTCTTTCCAGGCGCGCTGGTGGTCGCCCTCGATGATCATGTGCACGCCCTGGATGACGTAGCGCTCGTCGTCGCCCTTCAAGGCGATGATGCCTTTCAGGCGCAGGATGTTCGGCCCCTCCATCTGGGTGACCTTCTCGATCCAGGGGAAGAATTTCTTCGGATCCATCTCGCCTCCCCGCAGCGAAACCGACTGCACCGTCACGTCATGGATGTCGGATGGGTGCGCGTGATGGTCGTGTCCATCGTGGTCATGATCGTGCCCGTCATGATCGTGGTGGTGATGATCGTGGTCGTGGTCATGATCATGATCATGACCATGGTGGTCGTCATGCGCCTCGAGGAAATGCGGGTCGTTCTCCAGCGCCCTGGACAGGTCGAAGGCGCCGCGGTCGAGCACTTCCGACAGCGCCACGCCGGCGCGGGTGGTGCGATGGATCCTTGCGGCCGGGTTGATGGCGCGGATCGTCGCTTCCACCTTGGCCAGTTCTTCTGGTGTGACGAGGTCGGTCTTGTTGAGCACGACGACGTCGGCGAAGGCGATCTGGTCCTCGGCTTCCTTGGAATCCTTCAGCCTGAGCGGCAGGTGCTTGGCGTCGACCAGCGCCACCACGGCGTCGAGCTTCGTCTTGGAGCGCACGTCGTCGTCCATGAAGAAGGTCTGCGCCACCGGCACCGGATCGGCGAGACCCGTGGTCTCCACCACGATGGCGTCGAAGCGGCCGGGCCGGCGCATCAGGCCCTCAACGACGCGGATCAGGTCGCCGCGCACCGTGCAGCAAACGCAGCCATTGTTCATCTCGTAGATTTCCTCGTCGGACTCCACGATCAGGTCGTTGTCGATGCCGATCTCGCCGAATTCGTTGACGATGACGGCGTAGCGCCTGCCGTGGTTTTCCGACAGGATACGGTTGAGCAGCGTCGTCTTGCCGGCGCCGAGATAGCCGGTCAGAACGGTTACGGGGATCTGCGTCTGTGCGTCGCTCATGGCTTGCCTCGAATGGATGGGCCTTGAAAGATTTCGGCGGCCTCGAAAGGGATTGTCGGCTCCATATAGGATGCGCGGCGGGCTTTTGCACGAGGCAAACCGCGAATGGCTGCGGTCCAATCCCTAGGTCAGCGTCTCGTCGAACTAGGCGGCTGGCGGCGCCCTGCAGGCCATGCGGTATCGGTGCGCAAAAAGAGCCTGTGGACGACCACGGCCGGCCGATCCACCGCAATCGCTTTCGCGAAAAGTCGTTTGTCATCTAACTGAAATAATCATCTGGCATTAGCCACGGCGGGTACCGCAATGCTTGCCGGCAAAGCTGTTTCAGGCGCCGGAATCTTTTTTGATCGTCGATTGCCAACCGGCCGGCTGCGTCTATGCTGCCCGCACCGGTATGGCCGAAGAGGGATGACCATGGCCAAGGCGGACAAGACTGCGACAATGAGCCGGCTGCATTCGGCGGCAAGGCTGGCAAGAACAGCGCTTGCGGCACGGCTGCTGGCGCATGGCTTCTATGCCGGCCAGGACCAGATCATGCTGGCGCTCGACCGCGAGGACGGCCAGACCCCGGGCAATCTGGCTGGCCGGCTCGGCGTGCGCCCGCCCACCATCACCAAGACCATCAATCGGCTGCAGGCACAGGGTTTTCTGCAAAAGCGCGCCTCCGACGCCGATGCCCGCCAGGCGCATATCTTTCTCACCGACACCGGTCGCGAGACCATCCGCGCCATCGAAAAGTCGGTGAAGAAGACCGAAAAGCAGGCGCTGAAGGGCCTCGACAAGAAGGACCAGAAGGCGCTGTTCAAATTTCTTGCCCGCATCGAGGCCAATCTTTCGAACGAAGAACTGGCCTTGATCGACGACGACGCCGAGTCGGACGACTGACCGCCGGTGCGGTGATCAGGCTGCCGCTGCGGCCCCACGGATCAGCGAAGACCAGCGTCCCGGCGTCATGCCGAATGCCTTCTTGAATTGCCTGTTGAAGTGGCTTTGGTCGCTGAAACCGGCCTCGGCCGCGATCTGTGCCAGCGGCTCGCCGGCGGCGATCATGCGTCGCGCGCGCTGAAGCCGGCGCATCAAAAGGAAACGATGCGGGCTGGTGGAGAAAGCGGCGCGGAAATGCCTGGACAAGGCATAGCGGTCGAACCCGGTAACCGCCTCCAACTCGTCGGATCGCACGGGCCGGGCAGAGTTTTCCGTGAGATAGTCGCGCGCCAGAGCGGCCGCCCGCCAGGCCGTTCCCGGCACCGCTCTCGCCGGCTGGCCGGCATGGCGGGCGAGCCCTTGCATCAGTTGCGCCAGGAAGTCGGCGACGAACAGCTCATCGAGTTCCTCCTCCAGCGGACCCAGCGCCGAAAGCAAGGTCGCGCGCAGGCGTTCGTCCGCCACCACGGCCTGCCTGACGAAAGGCAGCGATGCGCCGCCGAGGCAGTCCAGCATCAGTGACGGTTCCAGATAGAGGATCCTGTAGCGCAGCCCGTCCTCGGTTCCGGCGCCGCCATCATGCAGTTCGTCGGGATGCAGGACGATGATCTGGCCGGGCAGGCTATGCCGCACCGCACCGCGATAGCGAAAGCTCTGCACGCCTTGCAGCGTCACCCCGATCGCATAGGTGTCGTGGCGATGCAGGTCGAAGGCGCTGCCGTGGAATCGCGCCTCGATGCGCTCCATGCCGGCAGGATCGCAGGCGGCAATGATGCAGTTTTCCGCGGCCTCCGCGCACAAACGTCCAAGACCCTGGAACGCCTGGCTGCCTAGATCGAGCGACATCGCTTCCTTTCGCCTTGAAAGGGGCACAACCCCGAATGGTCACTGTCTCATGTTCGATACGAAATTTGCAATCGTGCTCAGGGATGATCTGCCGGTCTGGCAAAAACTCAACGTCACAGCATTCCTGACCAGCGGCGTCGTCGCGCAGTTCCCCGATCTCATCGGCGAGCCCTATCGTGACCGCGCCGGCAATGTCTACAACCCGCTGTCGATCCAGCCCGTCATCGTGCTGTCCGCCGACCAGGCGACACTCGGCGCAATCCACAGCCGCGCCCTGGAGCGCGGAGTAACGAGCTCGCTCTATGTCGAGGAGATGTTCTCGACCGGGTTCGACGCCGCCAACCGCGCCGTCTTCGCCGAATTCGCGCCGGAAGACGCCAAGGTTGTCGGCATCGCATTACGCGCCGACAAGAAGACGGTCGACAAGATCACCAAGGGTGCTCGCATGCATCCCTGACGACCCGGGCCTGAGCCTGTCCGCAGCTCTTGTTGTGCCAGCCGCTTTTGGCTTGCCGCACGCCCGCAATTGCCGCAAAAGGTGGGCCTCAGCCCAGCTTTCCATCCGGCCTGCAAGTGAGTGCTCCCCAAACATCTTCAGAAAGCGCGACGCCGCCGGTGGCGATCCTGTGCATGCTTTCCACCTATGTCTTCTTCACCTTTCTCGACACCAGCAGCAAATACCTCGTCCTAGCCGGCGTCTCCGCGCTTGTCGTCGCCTGGGTGCGCTTTGCCGTGCATGTCGTGCTGGTCGGCGCGCTGTTGCGCGGCTGGCGTGAACCGGCGCGGTTCCGTCCGGCCAACCTGCCGGCTCATGTCCTGCGCGGGCTGTTCCTGTTCGGCTCGACCATCTTCAACGTGCTGGCGCTGCGGTCCCTGCAACTGGCCGAGACGACATCGATCTATTTCTTCGGGCCGATGGTCATCACCGCACTTGCCGGCCCGCTGCTTGGCGAATGGGCGGGCTGGCGGCGGTGGCTGGCGATCCTGGCCGCGTTCGCCGGGGTTCTGATCATCACAAGGCCGGGAGTCGGCGTTTTCGGCATCGGCCACCTGTTCGCGCTCGGCTCGATGCTGTCGAACTGCTTCTATGTGATCATGACCCGGCGCATGTCGGCGACCGAGACATCGGAAAGCCTCATCCTGTTTTCGGCACTGGCCCCGGCGGTGGTGCTCCTGCCCATGCTGCCGTTCTCGTTTTCCCTGCCGCATGATGGCTGGCACTGGTTCATCCTGCTCATGCTCGGCGTCTTTGGCGGCGTCGGTCATTGGCTTCTGGTGCAGGCCTATCGCATGGCCACCACCACCGCGCTCGCCCCCTATCCCTATTCGCAGATGGTGTGGATGATCCTTTCCGGGCTCATCGTCTTCAAGCAGTTCCCCGACCGCTGGACACTCGTCGGCGCCGCCGTCATCGTCGCCAGCGGTCTCTACATCGTTCATCGCGAGCACCGGCTGCGCCTGCGCAATCGTGCGGTGCTGGACGTCGAGGCGGAAGCGCTGGCAAAAAAACTTTGATTTAGCGTCGAAGGGTGGCATAAGGCCGCCTTTAAACAGTTTAAAAAAACGACGGGGGAGGGGAAGGCTGGCACAGAAGATCAAGCTGTCGACGATCGCGGATGCGCTCGGCGTGTCCACGGCCACGGTATCGCTGGCGCTGCGCGACAGCCCGCTGGTGGCAGGCGGCACCCGTGACCGCATCAAGGAACATGCCCGCGCCATCGGCTACATCTACAACCGCCGTGCCGCCAGCCTGCGTACCTCGCGTTCGGGCATTGTCGGCGTCGTCGTGCATGACATCATGAACCCGTTCTTCGCCGAGATACTGCGCTCGATCGAAAGCGAGCTCGACCGCAGCCGCCAGACCTTCATCCTGTCCAATCACTACGACCAGCTCGAGAAGCAGCGCACTTTCATCGACACGCTTTTGCAGCTCGGCGCCGACGGCGTCATCATGTCGCCGGCCATCGGCACTCCGGCCTCGGATATTCTGATGGCCGAGGAAAACGGCCTGCCGGCGGTGCTGATCGCGCGCACCGTCGAGGGCGCCGACGTGCCGGTTTTTCGCGGCGACGATGCCTATGGCACGGGGCTTGCCACCAATCACCTGATCTCGCTCGGCCACAAGCGCATCGCCATGATCGGCGGCACCGACCAGACCTCGACCGGCCGCGATCGCTACCAGGGCTATGTCAACGCCATGGAGGCCGCCGGGCTGGAAGTGCGGCCGGCCTGGCGCATCCCCGGCCCGCGCACCAAGCAGGCTGGCTTCGAGGCCGCCGGACAGTTTCTGGCCCTGAAGGACAAGCCGACAGCCGCCTGCTGCTGGAACGACCTCGTCGCCATCGGCCTGATGAACGGCATCGCGCGCGCCGGCCTGGTGCCCGGCCTGGACATATCGGTCACCGGCTACGACGATCTCGAGGAGGCGGCAATCGCCACGCCGGCGCTGACCACCGTGTGGAACGGTCAGCGCGAGGTTGGCCGCCGCGCCGCCAGCGCCCTGCTCGACAAGCTGAACGGGCAGACGGTGCGGCCCTCTCAGGAACTGATCAAGCCGGAACTGCATGTGCGACAGTCGACCGGCAAGCCGGTGGAGCGTGCATGACAAGGCCCGAGCAACTGCAAACCGTCGCCATCCTGGTGCCGGGGCATTTCAACGACCACGCGGTCGAGCGCATCGACCGGACATTCAGGCGTGTCGGGATCGAGCGCGCCGACCCGTCCCTGGTCACCGATGAAATGCGTGACAACGTGCGCGCCATCGCCTCGTTCGGCGGCATCAGCGCGGCCTTCATGGATGCATTGCCCAAGCTTGAGATCGTCGCCAGTTTCGGTGTTGGCTACGATTCGGTCGATGCCCGCCACGCTGGCGATCACGGCATCATGGTCACCAACACGCCGGATGTGCTGACCGAGGAGGTCGCCGACACCGCCATCGGCCTGCTGATCAACACCGTGCGCGACCTGCCGCGCGCCGAAGCCTGGCTGCGCGACGGCAGCTGGCAGCGCAAGGGCAACTATCCCTTGAGCCGGCTTACCTTGCGCGGCCGCAGCGCCGGCATTTTCGGCATGGGCCGCATCGGGCTCGCCATTGCCCGCCGGCTGGAGGCGTTCGGATTGCCCGTCGCCTATCACAACCGGCGCCGGGTCGAGGGCCTGTCCTACCCCTATCATCCGACGCTGAAGGGCCTCGCCGAAGCAGTCGACACGCTGATTTCGGTGGTCCCGGGCGGCGCCTCGACGGAAAAGGCGGTCGATGCCGAGATCCTGTCGGCGCTTGGCGCCAACGGCGTCTTCGTCAATATCGGGCGCGGCAGCACGGTCGACGAGGCGGCGCTTGCGACAGCCCTCGCCAAGGGCACTATCGCCGCCGCCGGGCTCGATGTCTTCGCCGACGAACCGAACGTGCCGCGGGCGCTGCTTGACGCGACCAATGCCAGTCTGTTGCCGCATGTCGGTTCGGCGTCGGAGCACACACGTCGCGCCATGGCGGATCTGTGCGTCGACAATCTGGTGTCCTGGTTCAGCGAGCGCCGGTCGATCACACCTGTGCCCGAGACCGCGCATGTGAAGGCGCGCTGCTGAGCGGTCGGGCTGCCATATTTATTAACGTCAGCTTAACCCTTTGAAATCATTCTTCATCCTGTCCGTACGCATGGATGAGGATCACCATGAAAACGCTTTCCGTACTGATCGGAGCCGCCGCCCTGTTTGGCGGCGTTCAGCTGTTTCATGGCGGCACTGGTGAAAGCGTCGCTGAAGAGGCCGCGCCGCCCGACACCTACAGGCTGGTCGCCAATGGTGATGAGGGGGTTTGCGCAATCAAACGCGGCGCCACCGTCTCGGACGGCCTGTCGCTTTTGACGGTGGCTCCGAACTGTAGCCGACTCATGCCAGGCATCGAGCGGGCGAAATTCTGGCGCGAGCAGGAGGACGGCACGGTCGCCTTCAGCGTCAACGGCGTCGATCCGATCGTCACCTTCGCGGTCGCCGATGGCGACGGATTCGAATCCTACGCTCCCGCACTGCCGCTGCTGTCGCTGGCGGCCGCCGGGGACCCGAGCACCGACGACTGATTACTCCGCCGCCGCGCGGGCGCCGGCTTTGGCAGCCGCATGCAGGCGAACCGCGTCGCCGAAGGCCCGGAAGATCTTGGCCGAGTTACTATCCGACTTGACCCAGTATTCGGGATGCCACTGGACGCCGACCGCGAAAGCGCGGGCATCCTTTACAGAGACCGCCTCGACGGTGCCGTCGTCGGCCACGGCTTCGATCTGCAGCTTCGAACCAAGCCGGCCGATTGCCTGGCGGTGCAACGAGTTGACCTTCATGTCGCCGGCCCCAAACACACCGGCCAGGCAACTGCCCGCCTTGATCGAAACGGTCTGGTGAATCGCGAAACGTTCGTCCTGATTGTCGCTCACCGGCGCGCGGTGGTCGAGCGAGCCTTCACGCTCCTGGATTTCAGTGCCCAGCGTGCCGCCCAGCGCCACGTTCATCTCCTGGATGCCGCGGCAGATGGCAAGCAGCGGCACGCCACGCTCGATCGCTTTGCGAATCAGCGGCAAGGTGGTGGCGTCGCGTGCCGGGTCATAGGGGCCGTTCGCCTCGCTGGCATCGCCGCCATAGAGCGAGGGGTCGACATTGGATTTCGAGCCGGTCAGCATGACGCCGTCGACCGACGACAGCAGCTCATCGAAATCGAGCCGATCGCCGAACGAGGGCACCAGCACCGGAAACACGCCGGCGCCGGCGATCGCCGCCTCCAGATATTGCTGTGGGGCGGCATGCCAGGTGTAGTTGTCGAATTGACGGACGTCGGTCGATACGGCGACGAGCGGCTGCTGCATTTTGGCTTTGTTTTCCATCTGGGCCGGGGAATCCTGCCCTCAAAATAGGCGATCCCAGCACATTTTTCCATGACAAGTTTCGGTCCGTCGGATGGGCCACCAAACGGCCCGTTAGACTATAGTTGCAAGGCCCTGCGCACACGCCGTCAAATCAGGCCGCCACGCTGGACTCGACTCCTTGCCCGTGTATTGTTTCGCCCAGCCGTGCGGGGCATCGAGCATGCGCCGCACGTCGGTTTGTTGATCCAAAAGGGAGGACTTCATGGATCGTCGTTCATTCATCCGCAAGGCCGGGACGACCGGCGTTGGCGCCGCTGTGGCCGCCGCCACGCTCGCCGCGCCGGCCATAGCCCAGTCCAATCCAAAGGTGACCTGGCGGCTGGCGTCGTCCTTTCCCAAATCGCTCGACACGATCTATGGCGGCGCCGAGGTCTTCTCAAAGATGCTTTCGGAAGCCACCGACGGCAACTTCCAGATACAGGTCTTCGCCGCTGGCGAGCTGGTGCCCGGCCTTCAGGCGGCCGACGCCACGACCGCCGGCACGGTCGAGGCCTGCCACACGGTGGCATATTATTACTGGGGCAAGGATCCGACCTGGGCGCTGGGCGCGGCGGTTCCGTTCTCGCTCAACGCGCGCGGCATGAATGCCTGGCACTATCATGGCGGCGGCATCGACCTGTTCAACGAATTTCTCGCCACGCAAGGCTTGTTCGGCCTGCCTGGCGGCAATACCGGCGTGCAGATGGGCGGCTGGTTCCGCAAGGAGATCAACACGGTGGCCGACCTTTCCGGCCTCAAGATGCGCATCGGCGGCTTCGCCGGCAAGGTTGTGCAGAAGCTCGGCGTCGTGCCGCAGCAGATCGCCGGCGGCGACATCTACCCGGCGCTCGAAAAGGGCACCATTGACGCAGCCGAATGGGTCGGCCCCTATGACGACGAGAAGCTCGGCTTCTATAAGGTTGCGCCCTACTACTACTATCCAGGCTGGTGGGAAGGCGGCCCGACCGTCCACCTGATGTTCAACAAGGCGAAATACGAAGAGCTTTCGCCGACTTACAAGTCGCTGCTGCATACCGCCGCGCAAGCCGCCGATGCCAACATGCTGCAGAAATACGACTATCTCAATCCTGCGGCGGTGAAGCGGCTGGTGGCCGGCGGCGCCAAACTGCGTCCGTTCAGCCAGGAGATCATGTCCGCCTGCTTCGAGAAGGCCAATGAGGTCTACGCCGAAATGGAAGCCTCGAACGCGCCGTTTAAGAAGATCTGGGACTCGATCAAGGGCTTCCGTAAGGAGCACTATCTCTGGGCGCAGGTGGCCGAGTACAATTACGACACCTTCATGATGGTCCAGCAGCGCAACGGCAAGCTGTAAGGTTTTTCTGCCTCCTTTTCGAAGACCCCGGACTCGGTAGTCCGGGGTTTATTCGTTGGGCGTCGGTGCTGGAAACATCGATAGTCGAAGGCGTCGAAACTTGCGCCGCAGGGCCGGGGGTCGAACGGGTTCGAAGCGACAGCGGCACTCAGCCTCGGTCCGGCACCACCACCACCTTGACCTCGCCGGCGGCAGGCGGGTTGGCGATTACCGCGGCGGCCTCTTCCAGCGGCACCTGCCTGGAGATCAGCCGGTCGATCTCGATCGCGCCCGAAGCGATCAGCTCGGCGGCGCGGCGGTGCGTGTAGGGATTGAGGAAGGAGCCGAGAACCTTCAACTCGCGAAACAGAAGATCGAAGGGCTCGAACGCCGCCTTCATGCCTTGCGGCACCACGCCGACAATGACGACCGTGCCGCCGGCCCTCGCCAGCCGCAGCGACTGCTCGACCGTTTTCTGGACACCGGCACATTCGAGCACCACGTCGACACCGCCGGGCACCAGTCCCGCTGGCCCGGAGATGGCATCGATGACGTCGGCGGCGCTTGCGTCGACCGTTGCCGTCGCGCCGAGCTCCTCGGCCAGTGCGCGCCGTGAGGCCTGTCGCGTCGACAGGATGATGGTCGTCGCCCCTGCAAGCCTTGCCAGTTGCACTGTGAGCAGGCCGATCACGCCGCCGCCAAGTATGGCGACCGAGGAGCCGGGCTTGATCTCGGCCAGATCCACGCCATGCAGGCAGCAGCCGAGAGGCTCGCAGAAGGCGCCGTGCGTCGGCTTCAAGTCCGCGGGCAGGATGAAGGCCTGTTTCTGCGGCAACACGACGTAGTCGGCGAAGCCGCCGTCGCGATGGATGCCGATGGCATTGAGATTGCTGCACAAATTGATGCGGCCGGCATGGCAATGGCGGCAGCGTCCGCAGGCGATGTTGGGGTCGCCGGTGACGCGGTCGCCGAGCGAGAAGCCGCTCACCGAATGTCCCATTGCCTCGACGATGCCGGAGAACTCATGGCCGGGTGTTACCGGCGGCCGGCAGGGAAACTCGCCGTGGAAGAGATGCCGGTCCGTGCCGCAGACGCCGCAGGACTCGATGCGCACCAGCAGATCGTCAGGCCCGGGAACCGGCTTGGCGACCTCGCGCAGCGTGATGCTGCCAACCGCTTCCAGCCGTACCGCTTTCATGATTTTGCGACCTCCGGCATCAGTTGAAGTTCGGCGGCTGCGACAGATCCGGCTGTGGTGCCGCCGGTTTGGCGGGCGCCGTGTCGCCGAAGTTCGGCGGTTGCGACAGGTCGGGTGCGGCAGGCGCGGCGGGCGGCGCGGCGCCAGTGGCGGGTGCGGTTCCGGTACCGGCCGGCGGCGTGCCGAGCGGCGTCAGTCCCGGCACCTCCGGCACCGTATAGTCGATCGTGCCGGAATCGACCGCTGTGCCCTTGTAGTGCATCACCATTTGCGGGAAGGCGATGGTGAGCCCGATCATGATCACCTGGATGCAGACGAACGGCACGGCGCCCCAATAGATCTGGCCCGTGGTCACCGGCGCGATCTGCTTGCCGGTCAAGCGGTCGAGATAGGGCACCCGGGCGGCGACCGAGCGCAGGTAGAACAGCGCGAAGCCGAAGGGTGGATGCATGAAGCTGGTCTGCATGTTGACGCCCAGAAGCACACCGAACCAGATCAGGTCGATGCCGAGCTTGTCGGCGGCCGGTGCCAGCAGCGGCACGATGATGAAGGCCAGTTCGAAGAAATCGAGAAAGAAGGCAAGCACGAAGACCAGGATGTTGACGCCGATCAGGAAGCCGACCTCGCCGCCCGGCAGCGAGGTCAAGAGATGCTCGACCCAGATGTGGCCGTTGACGCCGTAGAAGGTGAGGGAGAAGACGCGCGCGCCGATCAGGATGAACAGCACGAAGGACGACAGCCTTGTCGTCGAAGCGAGCGCCTGCTTGACCACATCGAGCGACAGCCGGCCTTTGATCGCCGCCATCGCAAGCGCGCCGACAGCGCCCATGGCTCCGCCCTCGGTTGGAGTGGCGATGCCAAGGAAAATGGTGCCCAGCACCAGGAAGATCAACGCCAATGGCGGGATCAGCACGATCACGACCTGCTGCGCCAGCCGCGACATCATGTTGATTTTCAGGCGCTGATCGGCGATCGCAACGATATAGATCACGGCCACGCCGATGCTGGCGCCGAGGATGTCGGCATTGTCGCCATGGGTCGGTGCGAGATAGCGGTAGGCCGCGTAGGAGATCGCCACCGTCGCCAGCAACGCGACCAGCAGCGACACGACGCCATGGCCGAGCGTGCGTGCTTCCAGCGGCAGCGCCGGCATCGAATTCGGCCGGACGATCGTCATGATCAGGATGTAGAGCATGTAGAGGCTGGTCAGCACGATGCCGGGGATCAGCGCGCCCGCATACATGTCGCCGACCGAGCGGCCGAGCTGGTCGGCGAGCACGATCAGCACCAGCGACGGCGGGATGATCTGGGCGAGCGTTCCGGACGCGGCGATGACGCCGGACGCCAGCCGGCGGTCATAGCCGTAGCGCAGCATGATCGGCAGCGAGATCAGCCCCATGGCGATGACCGATGCCGCCACCACGCCGGTCGTCGCGGCCAGCAGCGCGCCGACGAAGATCACGGCATAGGCAAGCCCGCCGCGGATCGGCCCGAACAGCTGGCCGATCGTATCGAGCAGGTCTTCCGCCATCCCCGATCGCTCGAGCACGATGCCCATGAAGGTGAAGAAAGGGATCGCCAGCAGCGTGTCGTTCGACATCACCCGGCTGCCGTAGAAATTATCCGGCAACGCATGCAGCAGCGGCCAGGCGAGATTGATCGAGCCGCCCGAATAGGGTGAGACCAGCACGCCGATGAAAAAGAACAAAAGTCCGTTGGCGGCGAGCGAGAAGGCGACGGGATAGCCGATCAGCAGGAAGAGGACCAGCGAGGCGAACATGATCGGCGCCATGTTCTGGGCGATGAACTCGATCACGAGCGCACCTCGTCGGCCAGTGCCTTGGCTTCGAGTTCCGCCTGCTCATGCGCCGATATGAACGGGGTCGGGTCGTCCATGTCGCCGCGCATGATGGCGATCTTCTTGATGATCTCGGAGATGCCCTGCAGCGCTAGCAGGAAGAAGCCGACCAGCAGGATCGCCTTTGCCGGCCAGATGATCAGCCCGCCGGAATTGTTCGACATTTCACCGCTGCGGAACGAAAGCGACACGTAGGGGACGAAATAGATCACCATCAGCGTCACGAACGGCATCAGGAAAAAGACATGGCCGAAAAGGTCGATCCAGTGCTGCACGCGGCGCGGGAACAGGCCATAGACGATGTCGATGCGGATATGGTCGTTCTGCTTCAGCGTGTAGGCCGCCGCCAGCATGAAGGCGGCGCCGAACAGGTACCATTGCAGCTCCAGCCACGCATTCGACGAGGTGTCGAACACCTTGCGGATGGTCGCGTTAGCGGCGCTCACCAGGATTGCCAGCAGGATCAACCACGATATCCATTTGCCGATGAACTCGTTCACACGGTCGATCGTCCTGGATAGAGCGAGAAGCCCTGCCATGCATTCCTCCCTTTTGTCCGAGGCGCGACGGCTCCCCGTTGTTTTACGCCGCGCCGCTGTGGCCTAACCGTATGCCGTGCGTGGCAGGACGGGTCAACACAGGAGCGGCGCTGTCAACGCGGTTGTGAGACGAGGAAGCCGACGAAGCGCAGGGCTGCGGCGCAGGGCTCGGAAAACCGGAACCGGCTTCCGGCAGGGTTCGTGGGCAAAATCAAAGCGTTAAGGAGATCGTTTCGTTGCCGAAACAGGCTCATCGGTGGCAGGCGTCATGCAACCAAAGTCTGATGCTGATCACGCGATCTTGGTCTGGTCGCGGCCAGCGCCGATCAGCACCAGCATGGCGACGAGGAACAGGTACATCCATGCGTCGCGCCATTCCACCGGGAAATAGCCGGCCCACAGCGACTCGGCCATGCCGAAGGCGGCAGCGCCCAGGGCCGCCCGCGGCGGTGAGAGATAGCCGCCGACCGCCGTCACGAACAGGATCTTCAGCCCGTAGACGAGGCCGGAACCGAAACTGACATTGCCGTAATAGAGGCCGGCCATGACGCCGGCCAGCGCGGCGCAGAAACCGCCGAACAGCACTGCGTGGCGGAACACGGCGCGCACATCGACGCCGCACATGGCGGCCGCCTTGGGATCGTCGGAGACGGCGCGCCAGCGCCGGCCGAAATTCGAATGGGCAAAGGCCCATGCCGCAAGCGCCACCGCCGCCAGCACCACGGCGCAATCGAGCAGCTGGATCAGCGTCAATGTCGCCTTGAAGCGGGCATCCTGCGCGAAAACGACAGGCTGCGCCAGCATAGGCGGCAGCCACAGATCATGCGTGTCGGCCGCGATGCGGCTTGCTTCCGACAAAACCAGCAGGATGCCAAGCGTGGTCACCACGATCGCATTGGGCGAGCGGTCGGCCAGCGGTTCGAAGACGCTGCGCGACAGGACGCGGCTGATGAGCGCGGCGTAGAGGAAAGCCGCTGCGACGCCGAGCACCACCGCCGCCGTCAGCGTCAGCCACAGCACCTGATAGCCGAAGGCGGCGGTCAGGATCATCGTCTGTCCGCAAAAGGCGAACAGCGCGCCATAGGCCAGGTTGGTGCGGTGCAGGATGCCGTTGGTCAGCACATAGCCGAACGCCAGCAGCGCATAGAGTGCGCCTGAATGCAGCCCGTTCAGGACCTGCTGGAACAGATACAGCATGCGAAAATCCTCGGGGGCATGTCGCCCAAAGCGCATAGCGGTTTTGGGACGACGATACGCTCCAGACAGAGAGCGGCAATACCCGCTTCAGGGCAGACTTGCATCGTCGAATCTAACTTGTCAAATGCCATTTATCGGTTAGATTTCGGACATGACGGTATCCTGGACCCCGCACCGCTTCACCGGCGGCCTGCTCGCGCTCGACACGGCGAACACCGTCGTGCTGCGTGCCGATCCCGAGAGGACCTTCGACCGTTTTGACGATCCGCGCGAGATCGCCCGCTTCGCGGACGCGGCGAGCGGCTTTCGCGCCGCCGAGCTTGGCGGCAGGCGGCTGGCGGTCTCCGCGCCGGCTGCAATCGCGCCTGTCGTGCTGGCGATCCGCGAGGCGACGGACCGGTTGTTTCGCCACGCGGTGTCGAAAGGCACCGTCGCTACCGATCATCTCTCAGGCTTGCTGGGGGCCTGCGCCGGCGGTCTTGCCGGCAGCCGGACCGAGATCGCAACGCCCGGAAAGCCGTTCGGCGATCCGGCAACGCCGATCGCATTCGAAGCGGCACTGGCGGTTTCCGCCCTGTCGCTTCTGCGCGAGGACACGGTCGCCAGGCTCAGGATCTGCCCCAATTGCTCCTGGCTGTTCGTCGACCGCAGCCGCAATTCCAGCCGCCTGTGGTGCGACATGGCGGTCTGCGGCAACCGCCAGAAGGCAAGCCGCCACTATCGCCGCCGCAGGGCGGCCAATGACGTCAACAATGTCCAGGATTAGCTCTCGTTCAGCCCTGCTCGGCATGGCGCTGATCGCGGCGATGGCGCTCGGCGCCTGCCGCGACACCGCCAAGGACGGTGAAGGCAAGTTGTTCGAGATTTCGGGCAAGATATTCGTCTTCAACTATCGTCTTGCCAGGGCGACCTATGTCGTGACGCTGCGGCCCCTGCGGCCGATGGGAGAGGGCCAGGTCGCGGTCGCCAGCTTCCAGGATCCGGCCGGCGGCGCGCCGTTGGTGGTCGAGCAGAAGGTCTGGCCCAAGCTCGACAAGGTGACGCTGGAGAGCCCGGCTTTGACCTGCGTCGTCAAGAACAAGCCTTATACGATCGCCATCGCTATCAAGGGCTCCGACGGCGCGGTCCTGCAGAAGATCGACACCACGCTGATGTCCACCGAAGACCAGTCCATCCTGCCCGACCGGCCGCTCGTCATTGACCAGCTCTACACCGCCAATCCCGATCTCGTCGGCCACCCCGACGGCAAGCTGCCGGGCGAGCCGAAGCCCGACTGCTCCAAGGGCACCTGACGCTCGCCGCCAAGCCGAAAAGCAAGCGAAATTTTCGTACGCCGGACATTGCTCGCGGGGCGATTTCATACCGGGCAAGGGATGACGGCGGATCGTTCGTTGCGCGTTGCCTGGCACGTCCGATTTCGTTTGACCTGTCTTGCAAGGGGAGAAAGGATGCGTCATCCGATCCCGACGCTGGCTGCCTGCCCCCGCGCGGCCTCCGCAGAGGAAATGCCTGATGACGCTGCACGACGTCGCGCTCGACGACAAGTTCGACCTGGGGAAGGAACGCATCTTCCTGTCCGGCGCCCAGGCGGTCATCCGCATGCTGCTGATGCAGCGCGAGCGCGACCGCCGCGCGGGCCTGAACACGGCCGGCTTCGTCTCCGGCTATCGCGGTTCGCCGCTGGGCGGCCTCGACATGCAGCTGTGGAAGGCAAAAAAACAGCTCGCCCAGGCCGACATCGTCTTCCAGCCCGGCCTTAACGAGGAACTCGCCGCTACCGCCTGCTGGGGATCGCAGCAGACGGAACTGCTGGGCGAAGGCACCCATGACGGCGTTTTTTCGGTTTGGTACGGCAAGGGTCCGGGGGTCGACCGCTCCGGCGACGTCTTCCGCCACGCCAATCTGGCCGGCTCGTCGAAACATGGCGGTGCGCTCGCTTTGATGGGCGACGACCACATGGCCGAATCCTCGACCAACGCGCATGCCACCGAATTCCTGTTCGTCGACGCCATGGTGCCGATCCTCAACCCGGCCGGTGTCCAGGAGATAATCGATTACGGGCTCTACGGTTTTGCCATGTCGCGCTTCGCCGGCACATGGGCGGCCATCAAATGCGTCAAGGACAACATCGAATCGACGGCCTCGGTCGATGCCTCGATCGAGCGTCTGAACATCGTTAATCCCGAGTTCGACATGCCGCCCGGCGGCCTCAACATCCGCCACGAGATCGACATGCTCGGCCAGGAGGAGCGGCTGCATGAGTACAAGCGCGCCGCCGCGTCGGCCTTCATCCATGCCAACGGGCTGAACCGCGTCGTCTATTCGGGCGGCCGCAATCCCAGGATCGGCATCATCACCATCGGCAAAAGCTATCTCGACGTCCGCCAGGCGCTCGAGGATATCGGCATCGACGAGGCGGCCGCCGGCCGCATCGGCGTGCGGCTGTTCAAAGTCGGTTGCCCCTGGCCGCTCGATTTCCAGCACATTGCCGAGTTCGCGCGCGGCCTCGACACCATCGTCGTCGTCGAGGAGAAGCGTTCGCTGATCGAGGTGCAGCTTCGCGAGAGCCTCTACGGCACCGCCACGCAGCCCGTCATCGTCGGCAAGAAGAACGAGCGCGGCGACTGGCTGTTTCCGGCCAAGGGCGCGCTCGACCCCAACGAAATCGCCATTGCCCTTGGCGAAAGGATCGTGAAAACCATCGGTCCGTCGGAAGAGATTTCAGCGCGGGTGGCGAAGCTGCGCCAGTTCCAGGCCATGCTCGCAGACGCGTCGGACATCGGCTCCCGCACGCCCTTCTTCTGTTCCGGCTGCCCACACAATTCCTCGACCAAGGTGCCGGATGGCTCGATCGCCGCGGCCGGCATCGGCTGCCATTTCATGGCGCTGTGGATGGACAGGAACACTGTCGGCTTCACCGCGATGGGCGGCGAGGGGGCGCAGTGGGTCGGCCAGGCGCCCTTTTCCAAGCGCGACCACATTTTCCAGAATCTCGGCGACGGCACCTACAACCACTCCGGCACGCTGGCGATCCGCTTCGCGCTGTCGTCGGGCGCCAACATCACCTACAAGATACTCTATAACGACGCGGTGGCCATGACCGGCGGCCAGCCGCATGAAGGCGGCCTGACGGTGGACATGATCGCCAGGCAGGTGCGAGCCGAAGGGATCGAGCGCATCGCCATCGTCACCGACGAACCCGACAAATATGCCGGCAAGGTCGAGTTCCCGGCCGGCGCCACCATCCATCACCGCGACGATCTCGATCTCGTCCAGCGCGAACTGCGCGGCGTCAGCGGGGTTTCGATCCTGCTCTACGACCAGACCTGTGCCGCCGAAAAGCGCCGCCGTCGCAAGCGCGGAACCTTTCCCGATCCCGACAAGCGGGTCTTCATCAACGAACTGGTCTGCGAGGGCTGCGGCGACTGCGGCGTCCAATCGAACTGCGTCTCCATCCAGCCGGTGGAGACCGAGTTCGGCCGCAAGCGCCGGATCGACCAGTCGAGCTGCAACAAGGATTTTTCCTGCGTCAATGGCTTCTGCCCGTCCTTCGTCACGGTGCATGGCGCCAAGATCCGCAAGGCCGAAGGCATCGCCGGCAAGACCGATCCGCTCGACGGCGTTCCAGCAGCCGCCGAATTCCCGCTCGGCGAACAGGGCTGGGCGGCGATCATCGACGGCGTCGGCGGCACCGGCGTCGTCACCGTCGGCGCCGTGCTCGGCATGGCGGCTCATCTCGAAGGCAAGGGCTGCGGCATGATCGACATGGCCGGGCTTGCCCAGAAGGGCGGCTCGGTGTTCACCCATGTCCGCATCGCCCGCACGCCCGATGACATCCACGCCATCCGTGTCTCGGCCGGCAAGGCCGATCTCGTGCTCGGCTGCGATCTCATCGTGTCGGGAGCCAAAAAAGTGCTGGCCGCGGTGCGCGAGGGCCACACCATCTTCCTCGCCAACACTGCCGAGATCATGCCGGGCGAGTTTGCCCGCTCGGCCGATTTCTCGCTCCCCATCGAGCGCTTGAAGAAGGCGATCCGCACTGCTGCCGGCGACGACAGGGCGCATTTCTTCGACGCTACCCGCACAGCCACCGTCCTGTTCGGCAATTCGCTGGGCGCCAACATGTTTATGCTCGGCTTCGCCTTCCAGCATGGCGGTCTGCCGCTGTCGGCCCAAGCCGTCGAAAAGGCGATCGAATTGAACGGCGAGGCGGTGGGGATGAACATCGCCGCCTTCCGCTGGGGCCGCCGCGCCGCGCATCAGCCGGACTTCGTGCGTGGCCTCGTCCAGCCGGGCAAGGACGGCCAAGCCGCCACCATTGCCCAGACGCTGGACGAAGTCATTGCCCGCCGGGTCGCTTTCCTTTCCGCTTATCAGAACGCCGCCTATGGCAAGCGCTACGCCGGCAGGATCGCTGCCCTGCGCGCGGCCGAAGCCAAGGCAGCGCCCGGTTCGAGCGCCGTGACGGAAGCGGCGGCCAGGAACCTGTTCAAGCTGATGGCGATCAAGGACGAATACGAGGTGGCGCGGCTCTATACCGACGGCTCCTTCGCCGCCGAACTCGGCAAGCAGTTCCAGAGTTACGAAAAACTCGAATTCCACCTGGCACCGCCGATCCTGGGCCGTCGCGGCAGTGACGGCAAACCGAGGAAATCGAGCTTTGGTCCCTGGATGATGAAAGGGTTCCGCATGCTGGCGGCGCTGAAGGGCCTGCGCGGGACAGCATTCGACCTGTTCGGCTACACCGCCGAGCGGCGCATGGAGCGGCAATTGCTGGCGCAATATGAGGCCGACCTGCAACGCGTCGCCAACTCGCTGGCGCCGGACACCATCGAGGCCGCCACGGCCCTCGTCTCCGTGCCGGCACTCATCCGCGGCTACGGCCATGTTCGGCAAGCCAGCGCTCAAAAGGCGGCCGGCGAGCGCCAAAGGCTGCTCGAGCGCCTGTCCGGCACGTCAGCGAAGGCGGAACTCCAGGCCGCCGAGTGATGGCCTTGTTTACCTAAAGCCCAATTCTCCCAGTCTGTCCTGCTTTGCGCACCCTCGGCAAGCCGCCCAAAACCGCTGTTCTAAGCCTTTCTTAAGGCGGATGTGAGATGACGAGGCCTAGCGTTGGGCCGACGACATGGGCAGAACAAAGACCGAAAACATCCCAGCGGATGTTTATATCCAGTTTGTGCGGTCGTTGTTCGACAACGCCCACATGCTGGTGATCGGTGGCGTGTGCTACTGGATCCTCGGACTAATGATCTACTTGCGCACGAACAATCCGTTGTTCCTGGCTTTCTCTTTTGTTCTGCTGTCCATCTGCCTTTACCGCTATTTCGGCATTCGCGCCTTCCGGAAGGCAGGCGGTGTAATAGCCGACGTCCAGGAGGCGCATCGGTGGGAGCGCAACTACATCCTCAAGGGCAGCGTGCAGGGCCTCACATTGGGCGCGCTGTGCTTCATATCGATCTATGTCTATCCCGATCCCTTTGCCGAACTGGCCGCGACGTCGCTGGCCATCGCAACCTTGGTGACGGTTGTTGGCCGGAACTACGGCTCTCCCATTATGGTGCGGGTTTTTTCCGTGACCTTCATTGGTCCGGCAGCACTTGCGCTTTTGCTGCGCATGGATGTGCCTTCGGTCATTCTCGGGCTGATGATCATCCCGTTGACTTTCGTCACGATCAACAGCGCCGACCACGTCCGCGATGTGCTTTTCTCGGCCGTCATCGGCCACAAGGAAGCGAGGAAGCTCGCGCTCAGATTCGATCGCGCGCTCAATACCATGTCGCATGGCCTCGTCATGCTTGGCCCGGACGGTCGGGTGGCGGTCGCCAATGCCGAGGCCGCGCATCTGATGTCGCTCAAATCGGCCGATGCTCTGCTTGGGCGGTCAATCCATGGTCTGTTGATGCGCGGCGTCGTGGGCGGCATGCTGGCCCCAAAGGACTGCCGCTACATCGAAGCCCAGCTGACGCGTGCATTGCGCGAGGGCCGCGACCGTAAGGTCCTGGTTTCGCTCGCCAATGGCCAGCACTACGAATTCTCCGCCCGCGAAGGCAGCCAGGAACTCGGGGTCATCACCTTCGAGGACGTGACGGCGCGCGTCGAGGCGGAAGACAAGATCCGCTTCATGGCGCGCTATGACAATCTCACCGGCCTGCCCAATCGCGCCTATTTCCACGAACTGATCGGCGAGGCGATGGCGTCAGGCGACCGTGACCGCCTCTGCGGCCTTGCCGTGCTCGACCTCGACGATTTCAAGAGCGTCAACGACACGCTCGGGCATCCGATCGGCGATGGATTGATCTACGCGGTGGCCGAGCGTCTTGCCGCCATTGCGGGACAAGGCATCACCGTCAGCCGCTTCGGCGGCGACGAATTCATGGTTTTCTTCGACCGCATAGAGGATGAGAGCCATCTGACCCTTCAGATCGACGAGATCTTTGCAGCGTTGCAAGGGGAGGTGGACGTCGCCGGCCACGGGCTGCGCATCCAGGCCAGCGGCGGCGCCGTGCTGTCGCGGGTCAGGGATACCGACGTCGACGCCATGATCGTCAAGGCGGACCTGGCGCTCTATAAGGCCAAGGAGCTCGGCAAGAACGGCTGGCGGCTGTTCGAGGCCGCCATGGACGCTGCGTTCCGCAACCGCCAGCTGATGAAGGCGGATCTGCGCAGCGCGGTGGAAGGCAAGGCCCTGCGCGTCGTCTACCAGCCGATCGTGGCGATGAGCACGATGCGCATCGCCAGCTGCGAGGCGCTGTGCCGATGGGACCATCCCGACCTCGGGCCGATTTCGCCCGGCATCTTCATTCCGCTGGCGGAGGAAATGGGCATCATTTCCGAGATTAGCACCTTCGTGCTGCAGGCAGCCTGCACCGAATGCGCCAAATGGCCGGACCACACCAGCGTCTCGGTCAATCTCTCCGCCAAGGATTTCCGCAACCGGGACGTCATCCAGAAGGTTCGCGACGCTCTGGTCAGCTCCGGCCTTGCCGCCGGCCGGCTGGAGATCGAGGTCACCGAAACTGCGCTGCTCGATGACAAGTCGCTGACACGTCAATATATCGAGGAACTGAAGCAGATCGGTGTGCGCATCGCACTTGACGATTTCGGTACCGGCTATTCGAGCCTGAGCTATCTGCATAAGCTGCCGCTCGACAAGATCAAGATCGATCGCTCCTTCCTGATGGACGTCACCCAGAGCAAGCGTTCGCTGGAGCTGCTGAAGGGCATTGTCAATCTGTCGCGGCCGCTTGGACTTTCGGTGACTGTCGAAGGCGTCGAGACCTTTGAGCAGCTCAAGATCCTTGCCTTGCAAGTGAAACCGGATCTCGTGCAGGGCTTCCTGTTCGGTGCCGCGCTCAGTGCGTCGGGTATCGAGACGATGTCGAATGTCACCTGGCCATTTGCCGCTGACCTGCGTCGCACCGGTAAACGGACGGTCCGTTAGCGCCGTAATTTTCGACTTCGCTCGATTGGATTCCCCGCGCGTTGCGAATCGCACGACGCTCTTTGATGTCGAACTCGTTCAGTGTCGGGATACGGTTCCGCCGCGATTTTGCCTTTGCGCAATGCAGCTGAAAGGGTCCTCCTCAGAGTATGCAGATGTATTCGGAGGCATGATCCACGTCCTCTCAGCGGCAATCGCTCGGACGATTGCTCAGTAAGATATTCTCGGGCGACTCCCGGCCATTAAGGTTAACGGAATGTAAATCAACAAGATCTAAATTTCGGCTTGTGTCTCATTTCAACTCGAATAGCCTATCCTAGGTCGAATTCGAGGACAGACGATGGATGCTGCAACAGCTACAAGGAATGCGTCTGGCGGGGTAAGCACAGCCGGGGATTCGGTGCTGAATCGATCGATGATGCAACTGCTTGAGCATGTCGATTATCGCCTCATTACCGGGGGCGAGGATTTGGAAGCGATTTACCGGCTTCGCTATAAGTCCTATCTGCGCTCCGGTATGTGCGGCCCGCTCGCCAGCGGCATGTTCGAGGATCGCTGGGACAATCTACCCAATTCCTACCGATTCGGTGTCTATTGCTACGGCGAATTGGTGAGCACAATCCGCTTCCATTACATTTCCATCGAGCACCCGAATTCGCCCTCCGTTGATGCCTATCCGGAAATACTGATCGAGCGGCTTGCCCGCGGAGAAACCTTCATCGACGGAACCCGCTTCGCAACCGATCCTGACGCCGCGCCGGCACCCGGAGTGCTGCCGTTTCTGACACTCAGGCTTGCCATGGTGGCCTCGCTCTATTTTGGCCAGAACTCTGTGCTGACGCCGGTCAAGGTCGAGCATTCCAATTTTTATTCTCGTTACTTCAATGCCGTGCAGAGGACCGAGGCTAAGGAGTTTCCGGGCGTTCTTACCCGGATCGCCCTGTTCGAAATCCCCGCCGGCGAAAATATGCGCCTGACGCTCGAACGTTTCCCATTCTTCAGGTCGACGCCCATGGAACAGCGGTTGATGTTCGCCAATCCGGCCATCAATCGGCTGACGCCCTTGTCTATCGTGCCGACGGCGAAATATTATCGTGAGGCCGCCTGAGGCCCCTGATTTTGCAAAGCTCCGGAGCTTTCCGGCCAGATCCGCGTTTTGATGACGGCGGCGCGTTGACGCTCCGCGTCTTCATTTCGACGTATCTGCCAAAAGGACCCCGACATGCATATTTCCCAGCTCGCGCTCACGCCGCTTATCTCGCTGATCGCCGGGGTGCTGATCCTAGTCATGCCACGGCTGCTGAACTACATCGTCGCGCTCTACCTGATCATAGCCGGCCTGCTTGGATTGTTTCCGCACCTCGCCGGCTAAAGACAGCGCGGTTGACGCGCCAGCCGGCTTCGTCCGGGATTGCGCGAAAACAAGCAGCCGGAGCGGTTCGGCGATTCTGCCGAACGCAGGGGCGCTTTGCTTCAAATTTCCCTTGAGGCAGTTGTCGGCTGCGATGCGGCAATAGCGCCATTGCTCTCGGCGCGGCTTTTCGCTATGTGCCTGAAAGATGTCTTCGAAGGGGTATTCCTATGGCTGAGCACACGCCGACCGGTCCTGTCGAACTGGGCGCGAAGATGGACTATGCCGAGCACGACCGCACCTATGCGGGCTTCCTCATGCTGGCCAAATACGGATCACTCTTCTGCGGCGCCATACTTCTGGCGATGGCTTTCGGTTTCTTCGCGGGCGGCTTCTTCTCGGCGACTATCCTGTTCGTCCTGATCATGGCCGTCGGCGCCTTCATTCTGCGATAGTCTTTCCAAAACCCCATTGCCTTTGACGTCGCCGGATGCCCCGGCCGACATTTTGCGCAAACAGGTTCCAGCCGAAAGGATCATGCGGTGGGACAGACGGTTTTCATCCCTCGTGAGCTCGATGCGAACGAGCCGCGCGTCGCGGCTTCGCCCGATACGGTGAAACGGCTGGCCGGCCTGGGTCTTGAAGTGGTTGTGGAGGCCGGTGCCGGCACGCGATCGCGCATTCCCGATGAGGAGTTCGCCAAGGCGGGCGCTTCGATCGGCGAGGCCGGCGATGTTGCCAAGGCCGACGTGGTGCTGAAGGTGCGCCGGCCGACTGATGCGGAGCTGAAAAGCTACAAGTCAGGCGCTGCGGTCATCGCTATCATGGATCCCTATGGCAATGACGCCGCCGTCGCGGCACTGGCCAAGGCCGGGGTGACGGCCTTTGCGATGGAATTCATGCCGCGCATCACGCGCGCCCAGTCGATGGACGTCTTGTCCTCGCAGGCTAACCTTGCCGGCTACCAGGCGGTGATCGACGGCGCTGCCGAATACGATCGCGCGCTGCCGATGATGATGACGGCGGCCGGCACTGTTCCTGCCGCCAAGGTGTTCATCATGGGCGTCGGCGTCGCCGGCCTGCAGGCGATCGCCACCGCGCGCCGGCTCGGCGCGGTCGTCACCGCCACCGACGTTCGCCCCGCCGCCAAGGAACAGGTCGCCTCGCTTGGCGCAAAGTTCCTCGCCGTCGAGGACGAGGAGTTCAAGGCGGCCGAGACCGCCGGCGGCTACGCCAAGGAGATGTCCAGGGAATACCAGGCCAAGCAGGCGGCGCTGACCGCCGAGCACATCGCCAAGCAGGACATCGTCATCACCACGGCGCTGATCCCCGGCCGCCCGGCGCCGAGGCTGGTGTCGGCTGACATGGTCGCCTCGATGAAGCCCGGTTCGGTGATCGTCGATCTTGCTGTGGAGCGCGGCGGCAATGTCGAGGGCGCTGTGCCTGGCAAGGTCGTGACGACGGCCAACGGCGTCAAGATCGTCGGCCATCTCAACGTGCCGGGCCGCGTCGCGGCCTCCGCTTCGCTGCTCTACGCCAGGAACCTTTTTGCTTTCCTCGAGACCCTGGTCGACAAGGCGACGAAGACGCTTGCCATCAACCGCGACGACGACCTGGTCAAGGCGACCATGCTGACCGACGGCGGCAAGATCGTCCATCCGGCCTTCGCCAAGGCCGACCAGCAGCCGCCAAAGGGCCAATATATCGAGCCCCCCGCGATACCGGCCAGCACAATGGTCGCTGATGCTTCGGCGCCCAAGAAAGCCGCGCCCAGGAAAGCCGCGCCCAAGCAAGCCGCCGCATCCAAGCCCTCGCTGCCAAAGTCGCCCTCGCCAAAGTCGCCCTCGCCCAAGCCGAAAGGGACCGCGTGATGGACCAGACCTTGCAGAAAGCCCTCGACCAGCTCGACCAGGCAAGTGCCGCCGTCCGGCTGGCGGTGCAGAACCTGGCAAATGCTCCCGGAGGCGCTGAGGCGGCGGGCGACGCCGCGCACGCGCTGTCGGGCGGCGCCATCGATCCCTTCGTCTTCCGCCTGGCCATCTTCGTGCTGGCGATCTTCGTCGGCTATTACGTCGTCTGGTCGGTGACGCCTGCGCTGCACACGCCGCTGATGGCCGTCACCAACGCCATCTCCTCGGTCATCGTCGTCGGCGCGCTGCTTGCCGTCGGCATTGCCGCCTCGGGCGTCGCCGCGGGCTTCGGCTTCGTCGCGCTGATGCTGGTGTCGGTCAACATCTTCGGCGGCTTCCTCGTCACCCAGCGCATGCTGGCAATGTACAAGAAGAAGGACAAGTGACGTGACCGTCAATCTCGCCTCCTTCCTCTATCTGGTCTCCGGCATTCTGTTCATCCTGGCGCTGCGCGGCCTGTCGCACCCGACCACCAGCCGGCAAGGCAATCTCTACGGCATGATCGGCATGGGCATCGCCATCGCCACCACGCTGGCGCTGGCCACGCCATCGGCCGGACGCTTCGGCCTGATCGTGCTCGGCCTTGCCATTGGCGGCGGCGTCGGCGCCGTCACGGCCAGGCGCATCGCCATGACCTCGATGCCGCAACTGGTCGCCGCCTTCCACTCGCTCGTCGGCCTTGCCGCCGTCATGGTGGCGGCCGCCGCCATCTATGCGCCGGAAAGCTTCGGCATCGGCACGGCGGGCGACATCCACGCCCAGGCGCTGGTCGAAATGAGCCTGGGTGTGGCCATCGGCGCCATCACCTTCACCGGCTCGGTCATCGCCTTCCTGAAGCTTGACGGGCGCATGTCCGGCAAGCCGATCATGATCGGCGGCCGCCATTTCATCAACATCGCGCTTGGCATCGCCTTGGTCGTGCTGATCGTGCTTTTGGTCACCACCGAATCGAAGCTCGTCTTCTGGCTCATCGTTGCCGCATCGCTGGTGCTGGGCGTGCTGCTCATCATCCCCATCGGCGGCGCCGACATGCCGGTGGTGGTGTCGATGCTCAACTCCTATTCGGGTTGGGCGGCCGCGGCTCTGGGCTTCACGCTCGGCAATCTGGCGCTGATCATCACCGGCGCCCTGGTCGGCTCGTCGGGCGCCATCCTGTCCTACATCATGTGCAAGGGCATGAACCGCTCCTTCATCTCCGTCATCCTCGGCGGCTTCGGTGGTGAGACCGCAGCCGCGGGCGCTGATGATGGGATCGAGCGCACGGTCAAGCAGGGCTCGGCCGACGACGCCGCCTATCTGATGATGAACGCGCAGAAGGTCATCATCGTGCCTGGCTACGGCATGGCCGTCGCCCAGGCCCAGCACGCACTGCGCGAGATGGCCGACAAGCTCAAGGCCAATGGCGTCGACGTCAAATACGCCATCCACCCCGTGGCCGGCCGCATGCCGGGCCACATGAACGTGCTCTTGGCCGAAGCCAACGTGCCTTACGACGAAGTGTTCGAGCTCGAGGACATCAATTCCGAATTCGCGCAGGCCGACGTCGCCTATGTCATCGGCGCCAACGACGTCACCAACCCGTCGGCGCGGGACGACAAGTCCTCACCTATTTACGGCATGCCGATCCTCGACGTCGACAAGGCGCGCACCTGCCTGTTCGTCAAGCGCTCGCTCGGCTCCGGCTATGCCGGCATCGACAACACGCTGTTCTACAAGGACGGCACCATGATGCTGCTCGGCGACGCCAAGAAGATGACCGAGGAAATCGTCAAGGCCATGGATCACTGACCCGGTCAGATCGTCCGCATGAAGAAGCCCGGCTCTCCGGGCTTCTTCAGTTTTGGACTTGGGACGATGTTCAACGGCTGGTCAGGAACACGGCCTCCTCGTCGTCGCGCTGCCTGCCGCCGAGGGCGGCCGCGGCGCTGGCGATGAAGGCGCCGATGACCAGCGACAGGGCGCCGAGAAGCGCAAATGTGGCGCTCGCCTTCCTGGCGGTATCGGCCGCCTGCTGGGCCTTGGCCTTGGCGTCCTGCGCCTTTGCCAGCAGCGTATCGACACGCGTCTTGGCGTCTGCTTCCGACAGGCCGGTGCGTGCCGCGACCAGCTGCGACAGGTATGTCTTGTCCTCGGGCGAAACCTCGCCAGCCGCAGCGCTGGCGACCAGGATGCGCGATGCCTGCGCCGCCGCCGCCGCGTCGTTTTGCGGATTGGCTGCCGCCAGTCTCGCCGCGTCCGCCGGCCTGAACAACGAGTCCACCAGATAGGATATGGCATTGTCCGTCGATGCCCCGCCTGCATTGGCCGATGCACCGGCCGAAGCGCCCTGGGCGGCGCCGGCGGCCACGCTGGATACAGCCTGGACGCCGGAACCCACAGCCGCCGACAGCGCCGAGCCGAGCACGCCGAGGACCAGCAGCGTCGCCAGCGCCCATGCCAGGAAGCCATGAGCCGTATCCCGGAAATAAACCTCGTCGGTATGCACGCCCACCCATTTGGTGCGCAGCCGGCCGGCAAGATAGCCACCGAGGCCGGATGACAGCCATTGCACGACGATCAGCCAGACCGCGGTCGAAACCGCGAAGCTGGTGATAGAGGCGCTTGAGCCCGACCATGGCGAGACCATGCTCAACCCCAGGCCGGAGCCGAGCAGCATCAGGATGAAGGTCAATGTCGAGGCGGCGAAGGCACCGGCGATGATCGGACCCCAGCTGATAGCGGTGGCGGACGATTCCACCGCGCCGGGATCATCCGTGATCGACAGGGTGGACTGCATGACAGCCCCCTATCGCGCGAAAAGCATGATGAGAAGGATGATCGGGATTGGAACCCCGAGTAACCAGAGCAAGATGCCGCGTCCCATGGGAGCCTCCTTCGCCAGGAATTGTGATCGATACTGTCACAATGCTGGAAAGAAGCTTCCGTTCCGGCGGTTCGAATGAATCTCGCAAGGGAAACACTGGCGCGACCGACGCGCGCCAATGGTCCCGGGATGACTCCGGATTAAATGTCCAGATTGGCCACCGACAGCGCGTTGTCCTGGATGAACTCGCGCCGCGGCTCGACCTCGTCGCCCATCAGCCGCGAGAACAGGCTGTCGGCGTCGGTGGCGTCGTTTACCTTGACCTGCAGCAGCGAACGCACGTTCGGATCGAGCGTGGTTTCCCAAAGCTGCTCGGCGTTCATCTCGCCCAGGCCCTTGTAGCGCTGCATGGTCAGGCCCTTGCGGCCGGTCGCGAACACCGCGTTGAGCAGTGCCAACGGTCCCGAGATGGGTTCCGAAACATCCTTGCGGCGCAGCACGGGCGGCGCTCCATAGACGTCGCTGAGCCGCTGCGCGTAGCGGTCGAGCTGTCGCGCATCGGCTGAATTGATCAGCGCCATATCGAGATGGGCGTATTCCTTGACGCTGCGCACCGTGCGTTCGAAGACATAGCCGCCGATACCCTCATTCGAAGTCGACATCCGGCCGGTCCAGCCGCGCTCGGTGTCCTCGGCAATGATGTCGAGACGTTGCGCGATCCGCTCCGCCATCGCATTGGCGCGGCCAAGATCGGCGACGACGTCGGCATTGAGCCCGCCGGCGATCGCCGCCTGCTCCACGACGCCTCTGTTGTAGCGCGTGTGCAGGCCGTTGATCAGCTGGCGCACCGCGAGCGCATCGTCGATCGCCGCCCGCAGGTCCTGTCCGGCGCGAACCTCGCCGGAGCCGAGCGTGAGCGAGGCTTCTTCCAGTCCCGAGCCGATCAGGAATTCCTCGAACGCGCTTTCGTTCTTGATGTATTGCGAGCTCTTGCCGCGCGTCACCTTATAAAGCGGCGGCTGGGCGATATAGAGATGGCCGCGTTCGATCAATTCCGGCATTTGCCGGAAGAAGAAGGTGAGCAGCAACGTCCTGATATGCGCGCCGTCGACATCGGCGTCGGTCATCAGGATGATCTTGTGGTAGCGCAGCTTGTCGGCGTTGAATTCGTCCTTGCCGATCGAGGTGCCGAGCGCGGTGATCAGCGTGCCGATCATGTCGGAACTGAGCATGCGGTCGAAGCGGGCGCGCTCGACATTGAGGATCTTGCCGCGCAGCGGCAGGATGGCCTGGTTCTGGCGCGAGCGGCCGCCCTTGGCGGAGCCACCGGCCGAGTCGCCCTCGACGATGAAGATCTCGGACTTCGCCGGATCGCGTTCCTGACAGTCGGCAAGCTTGCCGGGCAGCGAGGTGACGCCCAGCGAGGTCTTGCGGGTGATGTCGCGCGCCTTGCGCGCGGCCTCGCGCGCCGCCGCGGCCTGGATCACCTTCTCGACCACGACCTTGCCTTCGCTCGGATGTTCTTCGAGCCAGGTGCCGAGCGCCTCGTTGACCAGCCCTTCGACCACGGGCCGGACTTCCGAGGAGACCAGCTTGTCCTTGGTCTGCGAGGAGAATTTCGGGTCGGGAACCTTGACCGACAGCACTGCCGTCAGCCCCTCGCGGCAATCGTCGCCGATCAGCGAGACCTTTTCCTTCTTGGTCAGGCCCGAGGAATCGCCATATCCGGTGATCTGACGCGTCAGGGCGCCGCGAAAACCGGCGAGATGGGTGCCGCCGTCGCGCTGCGGGATGTTGTTGGTGAAGGCCAGCACATTCTCGTGGTAGCTGTCGTTCCACCACATGGCCACTTCGACGGTGATGCCGTCGCGCTCGGCCCTGATGGCGATCGGTTTGTCGATCAGCGGTTTCTTGACCCGGTCGAGATATTTGACGAATTCCTCCAGGCCGCCATCATAGTGCAGCTCATGCCGCACGACGTCGGCGTGGCGGGCGTCGGTCAGCACGATGCGCACGCCCGAATTCAGGAACGCAAGCTCGCGCAGCCGATGCTCCAGCGTGCCGAAATCGAATTCGACCATCGTGAAGGTCTCGGACGACGGAAAGAAGGTGATCTCGCTGCCGCTGCGGCCTTCATAGGTGCCGGGCTGCTTGTCCTGTTCATAGCTGCCTGTGACGCTCAGCGGCGCGTCGGCATTGCCGTGTGTGAAGCTCATCTCGAAAATCTTGCCATTGCGGCGGATCTTGAGCTTCAGCCAGGCCGACAGGGCGTTGACCACAGAGACGCCGACGCCGTGCAGGCCGCCGGACACTTTGTAGGAGTTCTGGTCGAATTTGCCGCCGGCATGCAGCTGCGTCATGATCACTTCGGCTGCCGAAATGCCTTCGCTGGGATGGATATCGGTGGGAATGCCGCGCCCATTGTCGATGACGGTGACCGAACCGTCGGGATTGAGCGTCACCGTGACGAGATCGGCATGACCGGCCAGTGCCTCGTCGATGGCGTTGTCGACGACCTCATAGACCATGTGATGCAGGCCCGAACCGTCATCGGTGTCGCCGATATACATGCCGGGCCGTTTGCGGACGGCATCCAAGCCCTTCAAAACCTTGATGGAATCTGCGCCGTATTCGGCTTCGGCGCCGTTGGCGTTCTCAGTCTGGTCGCTCATGAAAACCTGTTGTCTAGAGGCGGCTGGTGGAGCGCGAAAAACCGCCCCCGAATCGCGCTTTCAATATTGCCTAGATATAGGCGTTAAAGGTGGTTTTTCCAAGGTTTGCAGGCATTTCCGGGCGGAAAAGCGCACCGTCGGCCAGCTATTGGCGAGAGGCTTTGACCTTAGCCAGCCGGTCGCGCAGGAATTTTGATCGTGAACTTCTATCTTGGCGCCGGCTGCCGCGATGGCGGCCATCAAAAGCATCAGCAGCAAAGCGCATGGCAAACGCAGGCCGAACCGCCCACGGTTCGGTCGTTTGCCGACATTCCGCCTGTCTACGGCGCGGGCGAGCCGGCTTGCATCAGCCGGCGCGCATCGGCTTCAGCGCCTCGCTCCAGCGCAGCAACTCCTCCAGCATGGTTCTTGCCCCGCCCTGCACCTGCTCGCTCGCTTCGAAGGAGCCGTCGGTCCCCAGCAGCTTCTGGTACAGCGGCAGCGCGATGCCTTCCGGAACCGGCATGACGCCGACGGAGGTCAGCAGCGGCTTGAGCGCCTGTGCCGCGCGCAGGCCACCGGAAACGCCGCCATAGCTGAAGATGGCGGCGGGCTTGTATTTCCATTCGCGCGAGAGATAGTCGATCGCGTTCACGATGGCCGGTGCGACGAAGTAATTATATTCCGGTGCCACGAAGACGAAAGCGTCGGCGGCATCGACGGCCTTCGACCAGGCCTTGGTATGATCGTTCAGGTAGTTGCCGAGCCTGGGATGGTGCGGCTCGTCCAGCACCGGCAGATCGAAGGCGGCGATGTCGGTCAGCACCGGTTCGAACTTGCCGTGCTCGCGCGCGAACCGCTCCAGCCAGTGAGCGAAAACCGGCCCGGCCCGGCCCGGCCGGGTGCTGCCGATGATGATGTTCAACTGGTGCTTCAAGGCGGGCTCCTTCGATTGACGGTATCTGTTGGTGACCGTGACCTACGGCAGAGCGCCGTCATGGACAAGACCGCGCCGTTTGGCGAGCGGTCACAATCAGATGATGGGAGCATCGCTCCGTCCCGTCGGGGCACGGGCTTTTATCGTCAGGCCACATGGACGCGCCGTGCGTCAGTCACTACATCGAACGGAGGCAAGGACTAGCGCGACGCGCTTGCCAGCGGAGCAGCCATGGACACTCAGCCCGCCCCCTTCGTTCCGCCGGCGCCGAGGCCGCGCACATCGCCGCCCTCGACGCTGGAGATGATGCGCATCGTCTACCGCAACCCGCTCGAGCTGTGGGGAGAGCCGACCTACAACGAGCCCTGGATCTCGGTGAACGGCGTCGGTGGACCGCTGGTCATCGCCAATGACCCGGGGCTCATTCGCCATGTCCTGGTCGACAATGCCAGGAACTACAAGATGGCGACGGTGCGCCAGCTCATCCTGCGGCCGATCCTGCGCGACGGCTTGCTGACGGCCGAAGGCGAGGTCTGGAAGCGTTCGCGCAAGGCGATGGCGCCGGTGTTCACGCCGCGTCACATCTTTGGTTTCGCGGGACCGATGCTCAAGCGCACGCTTGAATTCGCCTCCCGCTACGAGGATGGCGGCATCTCCGACATTGCCCACGACATGACGCTGCTGACCTACGACATCCTGGCCGAGACGCTGTTCTCCGGGGAAATCGCGGGGGAGCCGGGCAGTTTCGCCAAGGAGATCGACCGGCTGTTCGAGACCATGGGCCGCGTCGATCCGCTAGACCTGCTGCGCGCGCCCGAATGGCTGCCGCGGCTTACCCGCATCCGCGGCCGCAAGACCATGGCCTATTTCCGCAAGATCGTCAGCAATACGGTCAAGATACGCGAACAGAGACTCAGGCGCGATGCCGATGCCGTGCCGCAGGATTTCCTGACCCTCCTGCTCAAGGCCGAGGGGCCGGACGGGCTGACACGCTCGGAAGTCGAGGACAACATCATCACCTTCATCGGTGCCGGCCATGAGACCACGGCGCGAGCCTTGGGCTGGACGCTCTATTGCCTGGCCGAGGCGCCATGGGAGCGGGAAAAGATCGAGCGCGAGATCGATGCCGTGCTGGCGCGCGAGCCCGATCCGACCAGATGGCTGGACGCCATGCCGCTCACCCGCGCCGCCTTCGACGAGGCGCTCAGGCTCTATCCGCCGGCGCCGTCGATCAACCGCGAGCCGATCGAGCCGGAGAACTGGAGGGATCTCCACATCCCAGGGCGCGCGGCCGTGCTGGTCATGCCTTGGGTCGTCCACCGTCACAGGAAGCTGTGGGACAGGCCGGACGCGTTCATGCCGGAGCGGTTCCATCCGGGCAACCGCGAAAAGATCGACCGCTTTCAGTATCTGCCGTTCGGCGCCGGGCCGCGCGTCTGCATCGGCGCCAGCTTCGCCATGCAGGAAGCGATCATCGCGCTCGCCGTCCTGCTGTCGCGTTTCCACTTCGATTCCATCGCGCAAACCAGGCCGTGGCCGGTCCAGAAGCTGACCACCCAGCCGCAAGGCGGGCTGCCCATGCGGATCACTTCGCGCCTGTAATCGCCCGCCGTCGGCCTATGTTCAGACCGCCGGTTTGCGCTGGAACTGGCCGGCCGCGCGAAAACGCCAGAGATAGCTTGGCAGGATCGTGCCGAGCGCCTGCGGCTGGATGCCGAGGCCGGCGAGCGTGCGGTTGGCCCTGGCGGCCTCCTCCGACACGACATTGTGCTCGCGCAATTGCAGCACCTGGTCCTTGGTCAGCAGCGGGTTGGGCAAGAGGCCCAGGATCGACGCCTGCAGGTTCGCCACCCACCACGGCACCGGAACCAGTAGGCGCTTGCGCTCGATCACCGCGAGCATTTCCTGCATGCTTTCCTTGAAAGTAAGCACCTGCGGGCCGCCAAGCTCGTAGATCTGACCGCCCTTGACCTTGCCATCGACCGAGCGCGCCACCGCTTCGGCGACGTCGCCGACATAGACCAGCTGGAACTTGGTATGGCCGCCGCCGATCAGCGGCAGTGCCGGCGAATAACGCGCCATGTTGGCGAAGCGGTTGAAGAAACTATCTTCCGGTCCGAAATTGATCGACGGCCGCAGGATCACGGCGTCCTTGATCGTCTCCAGAACGGCCTTTTCACCAAGCGCCTTGGTGCGTGCATAGTTGGATGCGGCTTCCAGGTCGGCGCCCAGGGCCGAAATATGGGTCAGGCCGGCGCCCGCTGCGCGTGCCGCTTCGGCCACGGCGCGAGCGCCGAATTCGTGCACGGCCGTGAATTTCTGCCGCCCGCTCTCATGCAGAACGGCAACCAGGTTGACGACATGATCGGCGCCCTGCACGGCGCGATCGACCGACCAGCGCACGCGCACATTGGCCTGCACGGGCTGGATCTGGCCGACATTGCCGAGCGGCTGCAAATGGCCGGCGAGATCGGGCCGGCGGCAGGCGACCCTGATGCGATAGCCGCGCTTGGCCAAGGCCCGCACCACGTGGCGGCCGACAAAGCCCGACCCGCCGAAAATGACGACGAGCTTGGGGGTCTGCAGGATTTCGGTCATGGCTGGCTCCGGCGCTCGAAAGCTTGGCTGAAGCCGTTTCATAATCCGTTTCGCGTCAAACGCAAAGGGTGACGCGTCGTCGCTGCCGCCCTGGTTCTCAGAGCAATTCCAGGAAAAGTGTGAAGCGGGTTTCCCAGGAGAAACAGCTTGGGAATTGCGTCAGGACAAAAGCGCTTCAGAACGCCTTGCCTGACGCAGAAAACCCCGCCGAGGCGGGGTTTTCCGGATGACATCCATGCGAAGCCAGGGGCCAACGGAGCGGCCTGACCTGAGACGGTATCAGGAGGGCGTGAAGCAAGTACGCCCACCCCAGCCCTGGACATCCGACATGGTGCCACCGACCTTCTTGCAGGCCGCGATGAAATCGGCGCTGCAACTGGCGAATTTCGCGTGACCGTTCTTGCAATAGTGGTCCTCGGTAGCGCCGCCGCCCGGCGCGGCAATGACGCCTGGACTGGACGGCTTGACCGGCGCGGCCTTCAGGTTGGCCGCCTGGGTCGCGCCCATGAACGAGCCGAGGAGAAGGACGGCGGTCAGAATGGTGGTCTTGGTGCTGGTCATGATGGTTCCTTTTCACTGAGGTTGGTTTCTCCGGGACGCGAAGGCCATGCCTTGGCGTGGAGCAGATTTCGATGTGACGTGCTGTTCCCCGGTCTGGATCGGCAAGCTCATCCTGCCCTGGACAAGCATTGGTCGCCCCGACGCTCGAAAAGGTTCAGACCGCGCGCGAAAAAAACACGCATGGCCATGCCGCGGGCAGGCGCCGGCGGCTGATGAGCTGAAAAGAAGAAGTTACTTCAGGCCGAATAGCGCTCGGCGAATTCGGAAATGCGTTGCACCACGGCCTTGGAGACCTTGATGCCCCGTGCCGCGGCCTTCTCCGCCGCCTCGGCCCGGGAGCGGCCCGGTATGTGCACGCCGTAGCGCCGGCGCAGCCGATCGAGTTGATCCTTCATCCGCTGCTCGAAATCCGGATCGAGCAGCTTGGGCTCGACGGCCAGCACGAACAGGCCGGTGCCGGGATTGTCCGGGCCGCCGGTGAACCAGGGCGCATCGAGCGACCAGTTTGCCCCCGACAGACCCGCCGCCAGCACCTCGACCATCAGCGCGATGTTGGCGCCGCGCTGGCCACCGAAGGCGAGCATGGCGCCCTTCATGGCTGCGGCCGGATCTGTAGTGGGATTGCCGCTGGCATCGAGCGCCCAGCCTTCGGGGATCTTCTTGCCGTCCTCGGCCGCCTTGCGGATATTGACGAAGGCGGTGGCGCTCGACGACTGGTCGATGACCAGCGGCGGGCCGTCGGCGGCGGGTGCGGCGAAGGACATCGGGTTGGTGCAATAGACCGGCTTGACCGAGCCCGAACCGGCAAGCACGGCGGGACCGTTGGTGGCGGCGAAGGAGACCAGCCCCTGCGCTGCCAGCCTTCCGGTAAAGTAGCCGAGGGCGCCGCATGTATAGGCATTCTTCTGCGAAAAGATGGCGACGCCGAACAGTCTTGCCGCCTTGGCGAGATCGTCGAGCGTGCGGTCGAAGCCGGTATGCGCCAGCCCGCCTTGCGCATCGGAAAGATAGACTGCGAGCGCCGGCCGGGTGATCACCGGCTCGGCATTGCCGTCGATGCGGCCGGCCTCCAGCGCTTCGAGATAGTCGATGAAATGCGACAATCCGACGGTCGAGAGTCCTTCTGCCTCGGCCGATATGATCGAGGCGGTGAGCGATTGCGCCGCTTCCTCGTTGGCGCCCGCACCCAGCGCCGCCATGCGGCACAGCCCGGTTGCCTGTTCGAGACTGAGTTGCATGGCGACTGCCTTTAGTGAGTGGTGAGTGGTGAGTAGTGAGTAGTCAGCAATGGGTGGTGGCGGCTAGCCACTTCCTACTCACCAATCCCTACTCACTAGGTCCCTAGCCGATCTTGTTCGGAATCCGCGCCTCGATCCTGCCGAAGGCGAAGACCAGAATGCCGGTGATCGCCATATAGATCAAGGCAAGCAGCAGCAAGGGCTCATAGGTGAGGTAAGTGTCCTGTCTGACCTTCGACGAAACGGCGAAGATGTCGATGACGCTGATGGTCGCCACCAGCGGCGTCGATTTCAGCTGCAGCACGGTTTCCCCCGTCAGCGTCGGCAGCGCCCGGTAGAAGGCCTGCGGCAGCCAGATACGCCGGAAGATCTTCCAGCGGCTCATGCCGAACGCACGTGCGGCTTCGAGCTGCCCCTTCGGCACGCCGGCAAAGGCGCCGCGCATCACTTCGCCCTCGTAGCCCGCGAATGAGAGCGTCAGCGCCAGGACGGCATAAGGCCATGCCTGCCTGAGATAGGGCCACATCCAGGATTCGCGGATCCACGGATATTGCGGAAACAACGAACCCAGCCCGTAGTAGAGCAGCCACAGCTGTAACAGCAGCGGCGTTCCCCTGATGACGGTGCAGAAGACCTTCGCCGGCGCCGCGAACCAGATCGGGCCGCCAGCCTGTGCCAATCCGACCGGCACCGCGATCAGGAAGCCCAACAGGCAGGTAACGGCCAGGATCCACAGCGCGCGCCAGATGCCGAGCAGGGCCAGGCCGTAATATTGCGGCAGCCAGTCCCAGCGCATGAAGAAGGCTGCGGACAGCACCAGCCCGAGCGCAATCAGGATCAGCACGATACGATGCGGCTGCAGCCAGAGCGAGGCGCGAGCCGCGCTGTTGATGATGGCCGCTTCGCTCGCCATCAGCGCGCCTCCTTGATCGACGGCATGCCGCGCCGCGCCCATTTCTCGACGCGACCAAGGACGAGGTTCGAAAACAGCGTCACGGCCAGATAGAGCATGCCGGCCGCGAGATAGAATATCAGGTAGGCCTTGGTGACGCCCGCCGCCTGCCGCGTCGCCAACGTCAGTTCGAAGAAACCGACCACGGCCAGCAGCGCCGTATCCTTGGTGGCGATCAGCCAGAGATTGGCGAGACCCGGAATGGCGAAGGGCAGCATTGCCGGCAACGTGATGCGCCGCAAGAGAAGGCCGGGAGACATGCCGTAAGCGCGGGCGGCTTCGATCTGGCCTTGCGGGACGGCAAGGATGGCGCCGCGTATGACCTCGGTCGAGTAGGCGCCCTGGACGAAACCGAGCACCGCGATGCCGGCCACCAGCCCGCTGATGTCGACCCGCTGATAGCCCATGGCGGTCAGCATCTGGTTTATCAGGTCGGTACCGGCGTAGTAGAGGAGCAGGATCAGCACCAGTTCCGGTACCGCGCGCACGATGGTCGTGTAGACCGCCAGCAGGTCGCGCACCACGGGGCCGCCATAAAGCTTGCCATAGGCACCGCCGGTTCCGATCAACAGTCCGACGATCGTGGCGCCGACGGCGATCTCAAGCGAATGCAGCAGCCCAAGCATGAGCGTCCCGCCCCAGCCGACGGGCGCGGGCGACAGGAGTTCGATGATGCCGGCCGCAGAGGCCGGAAGAAATGAATCGATCAGCTTCGCCCCCGGATTGCTGGCTCAATCCGCCGGCGCAAGCCGCCGGCGGCAAGGGTGCGTGGGAAAGGTCGGGTTGGAGGACTTGGCGTCAGTGCCTTGTCTTCCAGCCCATGCGATGGTCGTCAGTCCGACTGCGTGGCACCGCCGCGTCAGTCCGGCTGCATGGCATCGCCACGTCAGTTCGACTGCGCGCCGCTGCCACCATATATGTCGAAATCGAAGTATTTCTTCGAGATCTCGTCATACTTGCCATTGGCGCGGATCGCCTTGATGCCGGCGTTGATCTTTTCCTTCAGCTCGGTGTCTTCCTTGCGCACGCCGGCGCCAACGCCCGGTCCGAGCACTTCGTCGTCCGGAGCCACCATGCCCTTCAGGTCGCAGCAGGCTTTGCCCTGGTCGGTCTTGAGGAACTCGCCAAGCGCGATGGAATCGGCCTGGACCGCATCGAGGCGCCCGGCGGCAAGGTCGTTGTTGGCCTCGTCCTGCGTCTGGTACTCCTTGATCTCGGATGCCGTGGCGCCGAAATGCTTCTTGGCGTAGACGGCATGCACGGTCGATACCTGGACGCCCAGGATCTTGCCCTTGAGATCGTCCGGCGCGGAGCCGAATTTCTGGTCCTTCGGTCCGATGATCGCCGTCGGCGTGTTGTAGTACTTATCCGAGAAGTCGATCGTCTTCTTGCGTTCGTCGGTGATCGACATCGAAGAGACGATAAGGTCGATCTTCTTGGTGGTCAGCGCCGGGATGATGCCGTCCCAGGCGACGGGCGTGATGACGCAGTCGAGCTTCTCCTCGGCGCAGACGGCGTCGATGAACTCGATCTCCCAGCCGACCCATTTGCCCGAAGCATCCGGCGAGGTGAACGGCGGATACGGCTCGGCGGCGATGCCGATCTTGACCGGATCGGCCTTGGCTACGCCCATGGCGGCGACGCCGAGCAGCAGCGCTGCGGCGAACGTCTTCAGAACAGTCTTCATTTCACGACTCCCAGTTTGTTGTTGGTTCCCGGTTTTCTTCCGCCCTCGGTTTGCTAGCCGATGTTGCGAATGAATTGCTTGAGCCTTTCGGATCTGGGCGCGCCGAAGATCTGCTCCGGCGGGCCTTCCTCCTCGACCAGTCCATTGTAGAGATAGACGACATGCGTCGCGACCTCGCGCGCGAACTTCATCTCGTGGGTGACCAGCACCATGGTGCGGCCTTCGCGCGCCAGGTCGCCGATCACTCTCAGCACCTCGCCGACCAGTTCGGGGTCGAGCGCCGAGGTCGGTTCGTCGAACAGCATGACGCGGGGATTGATCGCCAATGCGCGAGCGATCGCGGCGCGCTGCTGCTGGCCGCCCGACAGGTAGGCCGGATAGACATCCCGCTTTTCGGCGAGGCCGACGCGGACGAGCAGTTTTTCGGCCTGGGCGATCGCCGCGTCGCGCTTGACGCCCAGCACATGCACGGGAACCTCGATGACGTTCTCGATCAGCGTCATGTGGCTCCACAGATTGAAATTCTGGAACACCATGCCGAGCTTGGAGCGGATGCGTTCGATCTGCCTGCGGTCGGCCGGCACGGTATGGCCGTGGCTGTCCGCCTTCAGCTTGATCTCCTCGCCATTGACGCGAATGATGCCGCTGGTCGGATTCTCCAGGCAGTTGATGCAGCGCAACAGCGTCGATTTGCCTGAGCCCGAGCCGCCGATGATGGCGATGACCTCGCCGTCGCGCGCCGACAGCGAGACGCCCTTCAGCACATGCAGCTCACCGAATTTCTTGTGCAGGTTCTCGACGTGGATGGCTTCGGCGGCGCCATTTTGCGCCTCACCGGATGGGGCTGCGGCAACTCCCGCCGTGCTCAACGGGTGACCTCCGTGTAGTCGATGGCAGCTCGTCGAACGTCTACCCGGCTAATCAACATACGCTGTACTGCCCCGCTCCAGACTTCAGCATGGACCCAACAGCGCGAGCCCGTCAATCCCGCTCATTACGGCACTTGCGGCCTTGTTGTGCAAGTGTATAAATAGCCTTTCATGAAATTTTCTCGATTTTTTTCAGCTAAAAAGGGCACCGATGAGCGCTTTCGGATCACAGTCCATGGCGGCGACGCTGCGGCGCGTGCTGATGCGGTCGGCGGCCAACGCCATGCGCGATGCCGACAGATCTGCCTGGCACTATGGCCCGGGGTTCAATCCGGCGAAAGCTGCCTCGCAGCACGCGGCCCTTGCTGAGTTGGTAGCGGCTTCCGGCGCTGAAATCGAATGGATCGAAGACAAGGCCGACGGACTTTCGGATTCGGTGTTCACGCACGACCCATCGCTGATGACCGGTCGCGGCGCGCTGATCCTGTCCATGGGTAAGCCACTACGCGCCAGGGAGCCCTCGCTGCATGAGGAAACCTACACAAGGCTGGGCATTCCGATCCTCGGCCGCGTCGAGGCTCCTGGTCAGGTCGAAGGCGGTGATTGTGTCTGGGTGGACGCCCGCACGCTGGCGATCGGGCGCGGTGTCCGCTCCAACCAGGAAGGCATCCAGCAGGTTTCCAACCTGCTGACGCCGCTGGGCGTTTCCGTCTACGGCTTTGATCTGCCGCTGTGGCAGGGCGAAGAGGCGTGCCTGCACCTGATGTCGGTGATCAGCCCGTTGGCCGACGACCTCGCGCTGGTTTATTCGCCGCTTTTGCCGGCCCCGTTCTATCAAATGCTGAAGGCACGCGGCATCCGGCTGGTCGAAGGCGATGCCGAGGAGTTCGCTGCTTCCAACGGCCTCAGCCTTAACGTACTGCCGACTAGCCCGCTCAACGTCATTGCCGTTGCAGGCTTTCCCAAGACCAAGGCCGCGATGGAGGCCGCGGGCTGCATGGTTGAAGTCTTCGAGGCGGATGCGCTCTGCATCGCCTGCGAAGGTGGGCCGACATGCCTGACGCGGCCGATCCTGCGCCAATGAATGCGCCATCCCGCCGCAAGTTTCGTCGCGAGGGCGAGGAGCGGCGGCGGCAGGATCTGATCGAGGCGACTCTGGACAGCGTGGCCGAACATGGGCTGCAGGGCGCCACCTTGCGCACCATCGCATTGCGTGCCGGCGTCACCGCGGGGCTGATCCGGCACTATTTCCCCGGCAAGGAAGAACTGCTGCAGGAGGCCTATACGGCACTGGTCGGGCGCATGACCGAGCAGGCGAAAGCAGCATTGGTCATGGAAGATGCCTCGCCGCGGCAACGCCTTGCGGCTTTCGTCACCGCCAACCTCAACGCGCCGATCATCGACGCGCGGGTTTTTTCGCTCTGGGCAACCTTCATCGGCCGCGCCGGTGCGGATCCGACCCTGGCCCGTGCCCACCGCGAAGGCTATCTCGGCTTTCGCAACGAGGTGGAGGCGGTTGTGGCCGAAGTGCTCGCCGCCGAACAGTGCAAGCCGGACGCAAGCCAGTTGCGCCACCATGCCATCGCGATCAACGCGATCATCGACGGACTCTGGATCGAAGGCTGCCTGGCCGGCGAGATGTTCTCGCCCGGCGAATTGGCGGCGATTGGGATCAAGGCTGTCGAAGCCGAGCTCGGCCTCGAGCCGGAAAGGGGAGAACACTAATGACCACCATTGGCGAAGCGTTGATTTCACTGCTCGAGGCGCATGGCGTCGACACCGTGTTCGGTATTCCCGGCGTCCACACGGTCGAGCTTTATCGCGGGTTGGCGCGTTCGAGGATCCGCCATGTCACGCCGCGCCACGAGCAGGGCGCGGGCTTCATGGCCGACGGCTATGCGCGCGCCGGCGGCCGGCCGGGCGTCGCCTTCGTCATCACCGGCCCGGGTCTGACCAACACCATCACCGCCATGGCACAGGCGCGCGCCGATTCGGTGCCGATGCTGGTAATCTCGGGCGTCAACGCCACGCCGACGCTTGGCAAGGGCCTGGGCTTCCTGCACGAGCTGCCGGACCAGCGCGGCATGATGGAAAAGGTGGCGCTGTTTTCGCAACGCATCACCGAGGCCGGCGAACTGCCCGGCGCGCTCGCCCGTGCCTTCGCGCTGTTTTCCTCGTCGCGGCCGGGCCCGGTGCATGTCGAGATTCCGACCGACGTCATGGTCAAGCCTGCCGATGGGATCGCGGCGGTGCTGAGCAATGCCGCGCCACCGGCTGCCGGGGCGACGGCCATCGCCGCGGCGGCCAGCCTTTGTGCGGCGGCTCGGCACCCGCTCATTCTGGCCGGCGGCGGCGCCAGGCGCGCCGAGGATGCGCTGCGGCGCCTGGCCGAAAGGCTGGGCGCGCCGGTCGTCGAGACGACCAATGCGCGCGGCCTGCTCCACCGCCATCCGCTCTGCGTACCGGCCAGTCCCAGCCTGAAAGCCATCCGCGCGCTGATGGGCGAGGCCGATCTGGTCATTGCCGCCGGCACCGAGTTCGGCCCGACCGATTATGACGGCTATGGCGATGGCGGATTTGTCCTGCCGGCCAATCTGATCCGCATCGACATCGGCGCCGATCAGCTGGCGCGCCGTCCGGCGACGGTGGCCATCCAGGCCGACTGCGCCGAGGCGATCGAAGCCTTGCTTGCCGCGCTCGGCTCGGTCGACGCGGGCAGGCAGGACGGGAAGAACCGCGCCGCGGCGGCGCGAAAGGCGGCTCGCGCCGAACTGACTCCCGTCCATGCGGCGCAGGTCCATGCGGTGGAAGCCATCCGCGACGCCCTGCCGGGCGCGATCATCGTCGGCGACTCCACCCAGCCCGTCTACGCCGCCAACCTCTACTACGATCACGACCGGCCGGGCGGCTGGTTCAACGCCGCCACCGGCTTCGGCGCGCTGGGCTACGGCCCGCCGGCGGCGGTGGGCGCGGCGCTCGCCATGCCCGACGCGCCGATCGTCTGCCTCACCGGCGACGGTGGCTTCCAGTTCACCTTACCCGAGCTCGGCGCGGCGCTTGATGCCGCGGCACCCGTTATCTTCGTCGTCTGGAATAACAGGGGCTATCGCGAGATCGAGACGTCGATGCTCGACGTCGGCGTGGAACCCGTCGGCGTGTCCCCGGCACCGCCGGATTTCTGCAAACTGGCCGAGGCCTATGGCATCGGCGCCGAACGGATCGCCGATACCGGCGCCTTGCCACTCGCGCTGAAGCGGGCCCGGGCAACGGGGTTGCCGCGCGTCATCGAAATCACGGTCGATTGAAGCTTCACGCCGGCGTCGATTTTCCTACCTGCATCGTGGTCATTCGCCGGCTTGGCTTTTGCGCGGCAACAATCGCCGCTGCCCGACACATGCAAAGACGCGACGGCTGCCATGTCGAGATATCAATTGAGTGATCGCACGAAAGGCGCGACGCTTCGCGTCAGCGCGGCGAAACAAGCGACATAATCAAAAAAAGACAGGAGCGGTCCAGGATGACGGAAACACTTCAGGGCAGGCATATCGTTGTGACCGGTGGAACCGGTGCGCTCGGCGGCGCGGTCGTCGGCAAGCTGCTGGGCGAGGGCGCGGTCTGCCATGTGCCGAACGCCCATGCCGCGGCACCTTCGCATTTCCCTTTCACCACGCACGAGAACGTCAGGCTGGCGCACAATGTCGACCTCTCCGACTCCGCCAAGGTCGAAGCCTTCTATGCCCAGGTTCCCGCCTTGTGGGGATCGATCCATCTGGCAGGCGGCTTTGCCATGGCGCCGGTGGAGAAGATCGAATCCGCCTCCTTTGCCGAGATGATGGATACCAATGCCCGCACCGCGTTCCTGTGCAGCCGTGCGGCGGTGCGCTCCATGCTGGCGGCGGGCACCGCCGGCCGCGTCGTCAATGTCACGGCACGCGCCGGGCTTGATCCGCGCCGCGGCTCGGGCATGGTCGCCTATGCCGCCTCCAAAGCAGCGGTCGCGGCGATGACGGTGGCCATGGCGGAAGAGCTGAAGCACCAGGGCATCCTGGTCAATGCGGTGGCCCCCTCGACGCTCGACACGCCGGCCAACCGTGCCGACATGCCGGATGCCGATTTCAGCAAATGGGTCAGCCTCGAAGCGGCGGCCGAGGCCATCGCCTACCTTGCCTCGCCCGCCAACCAGGCGATGAGCGGCACGCTGGTGCCGCTCTACGGTCGCGCATAAGGCGCATAGTTGATTCCGACGATCCTCGGGCTGCGTCCGAGTTTCCGACAAAGAAAAACCCCGCCGGATCGCTCCGGCGGGGTTTTGTTTCGGGCCTGTGCGAAAGGGCGATTAGCTGCCCTGCTTCTTCAGCGCGGCGCCCAGGATGTCGCCCAGCGAGGCGCCGGAGTCGGTCGAGCCGTACTGGGCGACCGCTTCCTTCTCCTCGGCGATTTCCAGCGCCTTGATCGAGACCTGCAGCTTGCGGGTCTTCTTGTCGAAGGCGATGACGCGGGCGTCGACCTTCTGGCCGACGGTGAAGCGCTCGGGGCGCTGCTCGTCGCGGTCGCGGGAAAGGTCGGAGCGCTTGATGAAGGTCTCGATGCCGCTTTCCACCAGCCGCACTTCCAGACCGCCATCCTTGACGCCGATGACCTCACAGGTGACGACGGCGTTCTTGCGCAGTTCGCCTGACGTCGCCGCTTCGCCAACCGTGTCGCGGGCCAGCTGCTTGATGCCGAGCGAGATGCGCTCCTTCTCGATGTCGACGTCGAGCACCTGCGCCTTGACCATGTCGCCGCGATTGTACTCCTCGATCACCTGCTCGCCCGGACGGGTCCAGTCGAGGTCTGAAAGGTGGACCATGCCGTCCACGTCGCCTTCCAGGCCGATGAACAGGCCGAACTCGGTCTTGTTCTTGACCTCGCCCTCGACCTGGCTGCCGACCGGATGGCTGCGAGCGAAAGCCTCCCACGGGTTCTCCAGCGTCTGCTTGAGACCTAGCGAGATGCGGCGCTTGGCCGGATCGACTTCGAGCACCACGACATCGACTTCCTGCGTCGTCGACAGGATCTTGCCGGGATGCACGTTCTTCTTGGTCCACGACATTTCCGAAACGTGGATGAGGCCTTCGATGCCCGGCTCCAGCTCGACGAACGCGCCGTAGTCGGTGATGTTGGTGACGGTGCCCTTGATCTTCTTGCCGATCGGGAACTTGGTGCCGATCTCCGACCAAGGATCGCTCTCGAGCTGCTTCATGCCGAGCGAGATACGGTGCGTTTCCTGGTTGATGCGGATGATCTGCACCTTGACCGTCTGGCCGATGTTGAGGATCTCGGTCGGATGGTTGACGCGGCGCCATGCCATGTCGGTGACATGCAGCAGGCCGTCGATGCCGCCGAGGTCGACGAACGCACCGTAGTCGGTGATGTTCTTGACCACGCCTTCGACCACCTGTCCCTCTTCGAGGTTCTGCACGATTTCCGAACGCTGTTCGGCGCGGCTCTCCTCGAGCACGGTGCGGCGCGACACCACGATGTTGCCGCGGCGGCGATCCATCTTGAGTATCTCGAAAGGCTGCGGGTTGTGCATCAGCGGCGAGACGTCGCGGATCGGGCGGATGTCGACCTGGCTGCGCGGCAGGAACGCCACGGCGCCGTCGAGGTCGACGGTGAAGCCGCCCTTGACCTGGTTGAAGATGACGCCTTCGACGCGCTCACCCTTGGTGAACTTCTCTTCGAGACGCACCCAGCTCTCTTCGCGGCGAGCCTTCTCGCGCGACAGCATGGCTTCGCCAAGCGCGTTCTCGATGCGCTCGACATAGACTTCGACCGTGTCGCCGACCTTGAGGGTGGATTCCTTGCCCTTGGCGCCGAATTCCTTCAGCGGCACGCGGCCTTCGACCTTGAGGCCGACGTCGATGATGGCCATGTCCTTTTCGATCGCGGTGATCGTGCCCCGGACAACCTGGCCCTCGCCGGAATGGCCGGCGGTGAATGATTCTTCGAGCATGCTCGCGAAATCGTCGCGAGAGGGATTTGCTACAGACATTGTTTCTCCTGGAATACCCCGCATCTTTAGCGGGGCGTGCGCCGTGGGTTAGCGTTGCGTTGGCCTGCCGGCGTTCCGGGCAAAGAGCCCTTGGCCGCTTAAGGCGGCAAGTCCGGCGCATGAAGAATGCTGGCAGGCTGGTTCGTGCCCGATATGGGTATTTCCTTCGCCTCCAGCAACGGAAACTCGAGGGAAAACCCGGATCAGGCCTTGTTTCCCTTGGACAGCACGTCGTCGATGACAGCTCTGGCCGCGAGAAACGCGGCTTCTATAGCCATTTCGCTGGTATCAAGCAAGTGCGCGTCGGGGGCAGGCTTCAAGGGCGAGTCGGCGCGGCCCATGTCGCGCTCGTCGCGGCGCCGGATATCGGCGAGGATTTCGGTGAAATCAGCCGTGCCGCCGATGCTCTCGATCTCCGCCAGCCGGCGCCTTGCCCGTACCTCGGCGCTCGCGGTCACATAGAGTTTGATGTCGGCATCGGGGCACACCACGGTGCCGATGTCGCGACCGTCGAGCACGGCGCCTGGGGGAGATTTGGCAAACTCGCGCTGTTTCTCCACCAGGATGCGCCGCACCGTTGGAAACACCGCGACCTTCGAGGCCGCTTCGCCAACCGCATGCGCCGACAGCACGGCCCGGTCGAGCTTCGCCAGGTCGACCTGACGTGCTGCCGTTTCGGCCGCCGAGACGTTGTCGAGCGGCAGACCGAGCCGCAGCAGCGCATGGGCCACCGCACGGTAGGTGAGGCCGGTGTCGAGCAGGTTCAGCCTGTAGTGGTCGGCGAGACGCCGGGCAAGCGTGCCCTTGCCGGCTCCGGCCGGACCGTCGATGGCGATGGTGAAGACGTGTGTCATTGGCAGGCCAGCATACCTGAAACCGAACAGCGTAGCGGTCCGGAGAGAGCTTGCGATCCGTCGCGCCCCCCTCTGTCCTGCCGGACATCTCCCCCACAAGGGGGGAGATTGGCAGTTCCGATGCCTCGCTCACTTCTGCAACGCGGGCGATTTGCGAAGGCCGCTGTGACGGCTGATCTCCCCCCTCGTGGGGGAGATGTCCGGCAGGACAGAGGGGGGCGCTGTCCTGCCGGCATTTCAGTTTGGCCCCAACCCATCAACTCTCACCCGATCTCCGCCCCAAGCCCCGTCATCAGACTCATGAACTCCGGGAAACTTGTCGCGATCATGTTGGCGTCGTCGATGGTCACCGGCTTCTCGGTAGCCAGCCCCATGATCAGGAAGCTCATGGCGATGCGGTGGTCGAGATGCGTCTGCACGGTCGTGTCCGGGCCATTGGGATGGCCGCCGAGCCCCTTGCCGCCGGGCTTTCCGCGCACCGCGAGCGATGCCTCACCCTCTGTGCAGTCGACGCCGTTGAGCTTGAGCCCATTGGCGACCGCCGACAGCCGGTCGGATTCCTTTACCCTGAGTTCCTCCAGCCCCTGCATCAGCGTCTCGCCCTCGGCGAAGCTGGCGGCAACCGCCAGCACCGGATATTCGTCGATCATCGACGGCGCCCGTTCGGCCGGCACGGTGACGCCCTTGAGTTCGGAATAACGCACGCGCAGGTCCGCGACATCCTCACCGCCGGCATTGCGCGGGTTCAAGATCTCGATCTGGCCGCCCATCTCCTGCAAAGTCAAAAGCAGCCCGGTGCGGGTCGGGTTCATCAGCACGTTTTCGATCACGATGTCGGAACCCGGCACGATCAGCGCGGCCACCAGCGGGAAGCCGGCCGAGGATGGGTCGCCCGGCACGGCGATCGTCTGGCCGGTGAGCTTGCCCTGGCCCTCGATGAAGATATGGCGCACGCCGCGCTCGTCGGTCTCGACCGACAAATTGGCGCCAAAGCCTTTCAGCATCTTTTCGGTGTGGTCGCGCGTCATGACAGGCTCGATGACGGTGGTGATGCCCGGCGTGTTGAGGCCGGCGAGAAGCACCGCCGATTTCACCTGCGCGGAGGCCATCGGCACGCGATAGGTGATCGGGGCGGCATGCTTTGGCCCATGCAGCGTGATCGGCATGCGGTCGCCGGGCGTTGCCTTCAGCACCTGCACGCCCATCTGGCGCAGCGGCTCCAGCACGCGGCCCATCGGCCGGCCTGACAAGGAAGCATCGCCGATGAAGGTCGTTTCCATGTCATAGGTGCCGACCAGCCCCATGGTCAGCCGCGAGCCGGTACCGGCATTGCCGAAGTCGAGCGGCCCTTCCGGCTGCAGCAGCGCGCCGTTGCCGGTGCCGCGGATCACCCATTCGTCGCCGCGCTTCTCGATATGCGCGCCCATCGCCTTCATGGCGGCACCGGTGCGCATCACGTCCTCGCCTTCGAGCAGGCCGGTGATGCGGGTCTCGCCGGAGGCGAGCCCGCCGAACATGAAGGAGCGGTGCGAGATCGACTTGTCGCCCGGCACGCGCGCCGTACCGGAAAGCGCTTGACATTTGCGGGCGGTGGCCGGCTTGGAAGCGGCGGCGTGAGACATGGAATTTCCCTGGACGGAATGCCGGCGGGCCGGCGCTTTTCATTTGTTGCGGCGGTCTCGTATCACGGTGGGCCGAAATGGTCATCCCCCATGGTCGTCACTTGACGCTAGGCCTTCCAACGCATGGTTTTGTGACGCCGGCTTTTGGCTTTGACAGCGCTGCAAACAGTGGTTAAGGGGACCACTCTTTTATCGACGAGGCTTGCCGTGGCAAAAACCGAACTTGGCACAAAGCGTATCGACCCTGAAACGGGTCGAAAATTCTACGACCTGAACAAGGACCCGATCGTCTCGCCCTATACCGGCAAGACCTATCCGCGTTCCTATTTCGAGGAAGGCAAGATCACCGCCCTCGAGGAGGAAGAGGAAGTGGCCGAGAAGGAAGTGGACGCCGAGGACGAGGAGGGCGTTGAAGTCGTCTCGCTCGAAGAGGCTGACGAAGACGTCAAGGGCGACGATCTGCCCGATCTCGGCGACGACGAGGATGATGTCGACCTGGGCGACGACGAGGACGATACGTTCCTCGCCGACGAAGAGGAAGAGGACGACGATGTCGCCGACATGATCGGCGTCGGCGACGACGACGACGAGGTCTGACAAGGCCGGGAACGCAAGCGTTTGCCGGCTTTCGCAGCTTGTGAAGAAAAAGCCGCTGATGAAGGCTTGATATTGACGAAGGGCGGGGTTAGAAGCCGCCTGCACTAACGGCGCGGTCTCCAACCCGCGCCGGATCTCTTCGCCGGAAACGGCGCCGGTTGACTGCCGGAAGTGGGGCCATAGCTCAGTTGGGAGAGCGCTTGAATGGCATTCAAGAGGTCGTCGGTTCGATTCCGATTGGCTCCACCAAACAGTCACTTTTCCAAATTTCGGGGTTGTAGAAACCGGATTCAGCTTCGGAATTGTTGGACATCGCCGCCCGCCGCAGCCTGAAGCGCGCCGCTCAGGCGGTCGACGCGGCGGTTTCGTTCTGGCCGCCCGCTCCACTGATGCTGGGCTGCCTGCCGATTTCGCTGCCGTCGGGCGCGCCGGTGCTTACGCAATATGCGGCCATTGACTAAAACGGTTCCTGTTTGATTCGCTTTGAACGGGACCGTCATGAGCAAAGCCCTCACGTCCTTCGCCCTGGTCGCGGTGCTGACAGCGCTGCTCATGGCCTTGAGCCTGGTGGTGGCCAGGCACGGCTACCCCTACGGTGCGATCGGCGTCAGGCGCCTCGACGGCATTGCCGATGCCGGGATGTTCATACCACTCGCCGCCGTCTATTTCTTCAGCGCGCTGCTGATGATGATCCTGCCGATCAGAGCCGCCGGCATCGTGCTCACCCATGCAGCCGATGCCATCTTCTGGACCGTGATCGTGCTCCTTGCCTCCATCGTAGGCTGTCTCGTCGCCAGATGGGCATTCGGCCAGCGCGACGCCCTATGGGCGCTGCTGAACTGGCGGTTCCTGTTTGCGGCGGCTATCGTCGGTTGCCACTTCGTCATGAACGAGCTTCGCCGCAACGTGCTCTTGCGCAGTCTGTTTTTCGTTGTCTTCGCGGCGGCCACGCTGGCCTGCCTGTTCTGGTCGTTCACGCTCTGAGAGCCGTTTCGATCCACGTCCAGAGATAGGATGCCAGGCCGCGATCGATATGGATGCGCAGTCTGTCCCGGTGGCGGTAGACGATAGCACTGACGCCGGCGAAGGAAAGTGCGGCACTGGCGCTTTCCTGCTTTGGGTCAAGCGTTGATCCGCGCGCGATGAAAGCGTCGATGGCCGAGCCTTTGACCTCGAACACATGAAGTCCAGCGCTGATCGCCGTCACCGCGAAACCTTCCGCGTGCCAACCCGCGGCGATGGCGAGCGGTGTGCTCGACACGACGAGCAGGCGGTCGCGCGCCAGACGCGCCGCATAGCGGTCACCTTGCGCGCTGCCAAAGGCGCCCACGCCGTTGCCATCCATGCCGGATATCCGCGCCCAGGCGTCGAGATCGCCGCTGACCAGCAATTGGTGAAGGCCCGGGATCGTGCGCGCCTCCAGACCCGGTGCACCGATGGTTGCCGACTGCCAGTCCGGCGCTACCGGCCATTTTTGGGCGAGATCACGCATTGAGCCGGTCTCCTGCCGGGTCGAAGGCGCAAGGAGCGGCGATCGTCGCCGTCATCGCCTTGCCGAGATGTTGGATTTCGATCATTTCGCCGTGGCGGGCCGCACCGCGCTCGATCAGGCCGAGCGCAACCGGCCGGCCAAGCGTAGGGCTCCGGTAGCTCGATGTGACAAAGCCCTGGCTGCGCAGCTTGCCGCCGCTACGCTTGATGCCATGCGCACCGGTTGGCAGCGGCGCTTCGCCGGACGGCACCGTCAGCCCGACCAGCTGCATGCGGTCGCCGCGCGAAGCCTCTTCGGTGAACAGCGAGCGGCGGCCGACGAATTCGGTCTGGCGCTTTGCCCGCGGGCCCTCGACGCCGAGGTCGTGCGGCAGCGTGGTGCCGTCGGTGTCCTTGCCGATCACGATGAAGCCTTTCTCGGCGCGCAGGATCATCAGCGCCTCGAGGCCGATGACGACCGCATCGAACGCTTGCCCGGCGTCGCGCAGGCCCGCCCACAAGGACTCCGCGCGATCGGCCCGGATGGAGATCTCATAGCTTCTGTCGCCGGTGAAGCTGACGCGGGTGATGCGCAGCTCGTCGCCGGCATAGCTGCCGACGCCAACCGCCATGTGCGGCAGCTCGCCATCGTCGAGCGAAAGGCCGAGATCAACCGTCTCGAGCAGTTTCCGGGCGTTCGGTCCCGAAACGGTCAGGGTTGCCATTTCCGGGGTGGCGTTGTGGATGTAGACCGCGCCGCGCCCGAACCGGTCCTGGCGCCACTCCTCCAGCCGCGCATGCACGGCGGCCACGTGCGAGGACGAGCACGACACGACGAAGCGATGCTCGTCCAGCCGCACCAGCACGCCGTCATCGAAGACCACGCCATTCTCGGACAACATGAAGCCGTAGCGGCAGCGGCCCGGCTTCAGGGTCGACATCGTGTTGTAATAGACGAAATCGATGAACGCGGCCGCCTTGGGTCCGATCACCTCGATCTTGCCCAGCGTCGAGCCATCGAACAATGCGACGGACTGGCGGGCGCGGCGCGCCTCGTCCTGGATCGAGCGATCCGTATCGCCGCCGCCGCCGTAGTGGGCCGGGCGCAGCCAGCCGCCATACTCCTGGAACACGGCGCCGCTGGCACGATGCACGCTCTCCAGCGGCAGCCGCCGAACCGGCGCCATCAGTTCGCCGCCGCGCGCGCCGGCGAAGCTCGCCAGCGGAACCGGCGTGAACGGCGGACGATAGGTCGTGGTGCCGACTTCCGGCACCGTGCGGCCGGTGATCCCGGCCATCAGCGCCAGGCCCGGCAGGTTGGAGGTCTTGCCCTGGTCGGTCGCCATGCCGAGCGTCGTGTAGCGCTTCAGATGTTCGACCGAGACGAAATTTTCGCGCGCCGCCAGCTCTATATCCTTCACCGTTACGTCGTTCTGGTAATCGATCCAGATGCGTCCCTTCGAACCCGGCGTTGGCCATGCCGCTACTATCCCGCTGGTCGCCTCCGTTCCGCTGCTGCGCGGCACTGCTGCCTTCGTCGAACCGAGCGACGCAACGGCTTTCTGCGAGCCGGCGAATACCTCCGACAACGAAACCGCGCCGGCGGCAGCTCCGGCCACCGCCACGCCCTCGACCGGATCGCCCGGCAGGAAGGCCGCGTGCGCCTCGCTCCAGGCGAGCTTGCCCTTGGCCTGGCCGAAGAGATGGATGGTCGGCGTCCAGCCGCCCGACACCAGCACGCAATCGGCGTCGAGCCTGGTGCCGTCGTCCAGCATCACACCCTCGACGCGCAGCTTGCCGGCCGCGGCGGTGAGCGCGCGGCCCTTGAGCATCCGCACCTTGGCGGGCGCGGCGGGCATACCGTCGCGCCTGATGTCGACAAGCGTGACGTCGGCGCCGGCCTCGGCGGCCGCCTCCGCCACTTCATAGGCGCTGTCATTGTTTGCGGCGACGATGATATGGCGGCCGGCCAGCACCGCATGGCGCCTGAGATAGCTGAGCGCTGCGTCCGCCGAGAGAATGCCCGGCAGGTCATTGTTGGCGAATGGCAGGGGCCGCTCGATGGCGCCCGTCGCCAGCACGATCCGGCGCGGCCTGACCCGCCACAGCGTGTCCGGCCGGCCGTCGAAATGCCGCTGGTTAAGCCCGACCAGATTATGGTCGTAGATACCGAAAGCGGTGGTCGAAGGCAGGACCAGGTGACCGCCGGCGGAAAGCCCCGCAACCGTCTCCTCGACCCAGATGGCGGCCGGTTTGCCGTCGATCTCGCCAACTCGGTGACCGAGCGATCCGCCGGGCTTTTGCTGGTCGTCGACCAGCATGACGGACCGGCCTGCGCCGGCCGCCAGCCTTGCCGCTGCCAGCCCGGCCGGTCCGGCGCCGATCACCAGCACGTCGCAATGGTGGTTGATCTGGTCGGCCGGGCCGGGCGACGTCCAGTCCTTGTCTACCTGACCCAGTCCCGCCATGGCGCGAATGCGTGGCTCGAACATGTGCCAGTCCGGCCACATGAAGGTCTTGTAGTAGAAGGCGGCCGGAATGAAGCGGGAAAAGCGGTCGAGGAAGGCGTTGCGGTCGGCCAGCGCATTGGGTGTCGCGTTGACGCTTTTGGCGACCAGCCCGTCGCGCGCCGGCTCGGTCGTCGCGCGCGTGTTCGGCGTCGTCTGCGGGCCGCTGATATCCACCAGCGCGTTCGGCTCTTCGACGCCCGCGCCCCAGATGCCGCGCGGCCGGTGGTATTTGAAGCTGCGGCCGACGACCGCGACATCGGCGGCCAGCAGCGCGGAGGCGATGGTGTCGCCTGTGAATCCCTGCACGGTGGCGCCGTCGAAGCTGAAGCGGATCGGGCGCGAGCGGTCGATGGCGCTGCCACCCGTGCTAAGGCGCGAGGCGGTCACGCCGCGTGCTCCCAGCCCAGGGCAGCCGAAGACAGCACCTTGTGCGTAACGGTGTCCCGCTCCATGACGAAGAATTCGCCGCAGTTCATATGCACCCATATCTCGCGCGCCGCGCCTTTTGGGTTGGAGCGCAGATAGAGATAGTTGGCCCAATGCTCGATCGGCACCTCGGCGCCATCAGGCCTGACATTGCCGGCATCGCCGCCATAGTGGAATTCGGTCTCGTCGCGCGGGCCGCAGAACGGGCAAGGGAAAAGCTGCATGGCAAACCTCAGTCTTCGTCTTTATGCATGTCGTTGCCCTAAGGCCGCTCGGCGCTTTTGCGCGACATGCATCAATGCGCGATGCCGGAACCGGCCGCTTCGTCGATCAGCCGCCCGCTGGCGAAGCGGTCGAGATCGAAGGGGCGGCTGATGTCGTTGTGCCCGCCCGTTGCCAAAAGGTTCGCCAGAAGCGTGCCGCCGGCGGGGATCGCCTTGAAGCCGCCCGTGCCCCAGCCGCAATTGAGGAACAGATTGGGCAGTGGCGATTGACCGATGATCGGCGAGGAGTCCGGCACGACGTCGACGATCCCGGCCCATTGCCGCATCAGCTTCAGCTGGCCGAAGATCGGGAACATTTCCAACAGCCCCGCGATCACCCCCTCCAGCGTCGGCAGGTTACCGCGCTGGGCATAGGAGGGAGTGCGGTCGAGCCCGCCGCCGATGACGATCTCGCCCTTGTCGGACTGGCTGACATAGACGCCCGTGCCGGGCGACAGTACCACCGTGTCGAGGATCGGCTTGACCGGTTCGGTTACGCAGGCCTGCAGCGCATAGGAATTGATCGGCAGGCGGAAGCCGGCCTTGGCCGCCAGCACCGAGGAATGTCCTGCCACAGCCATGCCGATGCGGTCCGCGCGGATGGCGCCGCGCGTCGTCTGGACGCCGCGGCAGCGGCCGCCCTCGACGATGAAGTCGGTGATTTCGCAGTTCTGGATGATGTCGACGCCGAGTCGGCTCGCGGCCCGTGCATAACCCCAGGCGACCGCGTCGTGGCGCGCGGTGCCGGCCCGGCTTTGCCAGATGCCGCCGAACACGGGAAAGCGCGCATTGGCCGTGAAATTGTAGATCGGCGCCACCCGGCGCACATCCTGGGGCGAAAACAGCTCCGCATCGATGCCGTTGATCTGCATGGCATTGACTGTGCGTGCCCCGATCTCCATTTCGGCGGTCGAGTGGCACAGGCTGACCATGCCGCGCTGCGACAGCATGACGTTGTAGTTGAGGTCCTTCGACAGTCCCTCATAGAGCCGGTGCGCCAGCCCATAGAGCTCGACGCTCTGCGGATAGTAATAGTTGGAGCGCACCACGGTCGTGTTGCGGCCGGTATTGCCGCCGCCGATCCAGCCCTTTTCCAAAACCGCTACTCTGGCGATGCCGTGATTCTTTGCCAGGTAATAGGCCGTCGCCAGCCCGTGACCGCCGCCGCCGATGACGATCGCGTCGTAGGACGGCTTCGGCTCGGGCGAGCGCCAGGCCGGCTCCCAGCCGGTCTGGCCGGCGAGGCCTTCCCTCAAGAGCGACAAAGCGGAATAGCGTCTGGTCATGGCGTGCTTGAAGAGGTTGGTTCAATGACCGAGGCGTAACGCCATTGTACATGTATGTCTAGTTCTTGCCGCGGTGTGAAAGCGGCGGCTGTTGCTAACGGCTGCGCGAAAGCGTTTCCTCGACATAGCGCGAAAAATCCTCGACATCCTGCGCCGTGGGCTCCTGGCCGGTGAAGCTGCGCAGATAGGACGCGACGTGCGGCAGGCGGCTGCTCATCGGTTCGTCGAGCTCGAGCGAGTAGTAGCCGATCTGCATGAAATAGAGCACGCGGGCGCGCACGAAGGCGTCTTCCTCGTCATAGCCGTGGCGCCTGAACATGTCGCGAATGGCGTCGACGCGCTCCTCGTCGGCCTCGTCGAGAGCCCGCCTGATGGCGGGCGATCGCCGGGCCCACGCCCTGATCGCGAAATCCAGCTGCGGATCGAACAGCTTCTCGTCCACCCAGCACTCGAAGATGCTCATCACCCCGCGGATGACGGTCGCGGAAGGCCGCGCGGCGCGTTCGACGATGAACCTTGTATTGGTCTGCCGCCAATAATCCAGCAATTGGTCGAGCAGGTCCTGGCGGCTCTTGAAGTACCAATAGAAACTGGAACGCGACACATCGAGCTTCTGGCCGAGCGTCTGCACACGGACGCTTTCGACGCCGTCCGAAATCAACGTTTCAAGCGCGAGCTTGAGCCAGTCTTCCCGGGTGACCTTGATGTTGCCGGTGGCGCCGGCGCGCTGGGTTGTCGTGTCGGTGGCTTCCATCGGCACGACGCATGACACGCCGCCCGGGGCAAATCAAGACTATGGACACATATGTACAGACCCGTTTCGCGGTGATTGGAACGATGTGTCGCCGAAGCTGTTGGGCCAAGGGCGATGCCCTGCGGGCAGCAGGTCGCGCGGGGCCGCGAACCGAGAGACTTTGTCGCGGCCGTCCGCGCAAAGCGTGCTTTCCCGCAGAGCAATTGTCTGGCAAATACAAATCACACAGATGCCGCCGCGCGGCGAACCAGCAGGAAAGACACGACATGGCACCGCTTCGACAGAACCTCATCGACGGCGAGTGGGTCGGCGATGCCGGCTCCCGCAACATCAACCCGTCCGATACCGGCGACATCGTCGGCGAATACGCTTCCGCAGGTGTCGAACAGGCGGCACAGGCGATCGCCGCGGCCAAAGCGGCCTTTCCCGCCTGGTCGCGCTCGGGTCTGCTGGTCCGTCACGCGGTGCTGAAGAAGACGTCGGACGAGATCCTGGCGCGCAAGGACGAGATCGGCCGCAACCTTGCGCGCGAGGAAGGCAAGACGCTGGCCGAAGGCATTGGCGAGACCATTCGAGCCGCCCAGATCTTCGATTTCTTCGCCGGTGAGACACTGCGCCTCTCGGGCGAAGTCGTGCCTAGCGTGCGGCCGGGCGTCGGTGTCGAGATCACGCGCGAAGCGGTCGGCGTGGTTGGCATCATCACCCCCTGGAACTTCCCGATCGCCATTCCCGCCTGGAAGATCGCTCCGGCGCTTGCCCACGGCAACACCATCGTCTTCAAGCCGGCGGATCTCGTTCCCGAGAGCGCCTGGACCATCGTCGACATACTGCACCGTGCCGGCCTGCCCAAGGGCGTGCTCAACCTCGTCATGGGCAAGGGCTCGGTGGTCGGCCAGGCGATGCTTGACAGCCCGGACATCAACGCCATCACCTTCACCGGCTCGGTTGGCACCGGCAAGCGCGTCGCCGCGGCGAGCGTCGAGCACATGCGCAAGTTCCAGCTCGAAATGGGCGGCAAGAACCCGCTGGTGGTGCTCGATGATGCCGACCTCGCTACGGCTGTCGATTGCGCGATCAACGGCGCTTTCTTCTCGACCGGTCAGCGCTGCACGGCTTCGTCCCGGCTGATCGTGACGAACGGCATTCATGACCGTTTCGTCGAAGCGCTCAAGGAACGGATGGACAAACTGGTCGTCGGCGATGCGCTCGACGCGCAGACCCAGATCGGTCCCGTTGTCGATGCGACGCAGCTCAAGCAGGACGAAGACTATATCGCCATCGGCGTCAGGGAAGGCGCCACGCTCGCCTTCGGCGGCGAGCGGCTCGACCGCAAGACGCCGGGCTTCTTCCTGCGGCCGGCGCTGCTGACCGATGCCACCAACGCCATGCGCAGCTCGCGCGAGGAGATTTTCGGACCTGTCGCCAGCGTCATCCGCGTCAAGGACTACGACGAGGCGCTCGCCGTCGCCAACGATACGCCGTTCGGGCTGACGTCCGGCATCTGCACGTCCAGCCTCAAGCACGCCACGCATTTCAAGCGCAATTCGGAGGCCGGCATGGTGATGGTCAACCTGCCGACGGCGGGTGTCGATTTCCATGTTCCCTTCGGTGGCCGCAAGGGCTCGAGCTACGGTCCGCGCGAACAGGGCCGTTATGCCATGGAATTCTACACCACCGTGAAGACCGCCTACACATTCGCAGGCTGATCGGGGCGCAGGCTGATCGGGGCACCGGCTGACCGGGCCGGCGAAGCCTTCGCATGCACCAAGAGACGAGGCGATGACAGTTCAAGACAAGGATCTGACCTGGCTCAATCCGCCGCCGCATCATTCCATCGACGGCGATGCGGTTCATGTGCGCACCGGCAAGGAGACGGACTTCTGGCGCGAGACCTTTTACGGTTTCTGGCGCGACAACGGCCATTTCCTCTACAAGCGCGTAGAGGGCGATTTCACCGCGGAAGTCACCGTCAACGGACGCTATGAGGTGCTCTACGACCAGGCGGGGCTGATGCTCCGCCTCAGCGAAACGCATTGGATCAAGGCCGGCATCGAATATACCGACGGCGTGGTGTACTTCTCGGTTGTCGTCACCAACGATGCCTCGGACTGGTCGTTGGCCACCATTCCGGCCGGTCCGGATGGCGTCGCGATCCGGTTGACCCGCCATGCCGAGACCATCCGCGTCCAGTACCTGGATGTCTCCGACGGTCATTGGAAGCCGGTGCGGCTCGCCTACTTCCCGGTCTCGAAGGCGGTCGATGTCGGCATGATGTGCTGTTCGCCGCAGCGCGAAGGCTTCGAGGTCACCTTCACCGGCTTTTCGGTCGGCCCGCCGATTTCGCGGGACCTGCACGGCTGAAGCCCGCGCCAACGCCGACGGGACACAAGTGTCATCGCCTGGACCACGCCAGCCAGCGTGCCGCCAGATGCCTCCACAAAGGGGTGAACCGCGTTCGCCGGTAAGCGTCGCCGGCCATTTTGATGCCTTGCGCCTGTGTCGGGAAGGGATGGATGACGTCGGCCAGCGCGTGCAATCCCATGCCCGACCTGATGGCGAGCGACACCCCGTTGATCATCTCGCCGGCATGGGCGGCGACCACGGTCGCACCGAGGATGCGGTCTGATCCTTCCCTGACATGGATTTTGACGAAACCCTCTTCCTCGCCGTCCATCACCGCGCGGGCGACATCGTGCATCAGCACCGTATAGGTCTTGACCGGAATGCCGTCGCGGCGCGCCTCCACCGGATAGAGGCCGACATGGGCGATTTCCGGATCGGTGTAGGTGCACCACGGAACCACCAATTCGCTCAGCCTCTTGCGCCCGAGAAACAGGGCGTTCTGCACGACCATGCGGGCTGTTGCTTCAGCGGTATGCGTGAATTTGTAGTCGAGGCAGACATCGCCCGCCGCATAGATGCGCGGGTTTGAGGTCCTGAGATAGTCGTCCACCTTGATGCCTTTGGCATCGTGGGCAACCCCCGCCTCGTCGAGGCCAAGACCGTCGACATTGGGCGAGCGGCCTATGCCGGTGATGATCTCGTCGACGGAAATGGTCGTCGTGTCGCCGTCCCGCACCAGGTCGGCGAGCTTCTTGTCGCCGTCCCTGCGCACCGCCACCACTTCGGTGTTCAGTCGGACCTCGACCCCCTCGCGCGCCAGCGCTTCCGAAAGGATCTGCGCGGCGTCGCGTTCCTCGCCGGGCAGGAACATCGGATCGCTCTGCGCCAGGATGACCTTCGCGCCGAGGAGGCAGAAGGCCTGCGCTGTCTCGCAGCCAAGCGGCCCGCCGCCGATGACCAGCAGCCGCTTCGGGCAGTCGACAAGGTCGAACATCGTCTCATTGCTGAGATAGCCGGCCTCGACCAGGCCGGGAATGGATGGAAACTCCGGCCTCGCGCCTGTCGCGATCAGCGCCTTGCGAAAGCGCAGCGTCGTTCCCGCGACGGTCACGCAATCGCTTCCGTCGAACCGGGCTTCGCCGAAATGAACGTCGATGCCCAGCGCAGCAAGCGCCTCTGCGCTGTCGGCATGGCTGATCCGTTGCCGGATGCGCCGCATCCTGGTCATCGCGCGCTGGAAATCGACGCGAAGATGGTCCGGCGCATCGGCTCCGAAATTCTCGGCATCGCGCATGTCGGCATAGAGCCTGGATGTGCGGATGATCGACTTGGACGGGATGCAGCCGGTGTTGATGCACGTGCCGCCGATCAACCCGCGTTCGATCAGCGCCACTTTCGCGCCGAGGCTTGCCGCTTCGCTCGCCGCCGTCAGGCCGGCCGGCCCGGCGCCGACGACGACGAGATTGTATGCTCCGGTGGGCGGCGGGTTTCGCCAATGCGGCGGATGGGCGCCGCTGACCAGCTCGACATCATTGTGGTCGGCCGGAAAACCGGCAGCTTTCGTCCTTTCAAGCGACATCGCGGCCATCCGGGCTTGCCGACTGCGACAGCCATCCGCCTGTGAACCCCGCCTTGTTCAGGCCGCGGCGGATGTACTGGTTGGAACGCATCAGCTCCCACACCAGGCGCGAGCGGTGGTTCTCGATCATCATCACCACGATGCCTTGGTCGAGGCCGAAATGGCCTTCCGACACCCAGCCGTCGCGGCCAAATTTTCGCCGGTTGGCCAGCGTCGGGTTGAAGCCGCTCGGCAGCCGGAAATTGTCGATCACCTGGGGGTAGCGATCCGCGAGATGGCGCAGCGCCGCCATGCAGATGTCAGGCGCGAAAGGCAGCGACGCCGGATAGGACCACGGCGCGATCGTGCCGTCGTCCGGCCCGAAAGGCGCACCGCGCGCGACGTAGCCGGAAAACCGGCGCCGCCGCCGTTGTATGCTGCTGCGAAAGCCGCCCGGTCCGTCCCCGGCCGAAAGCCCCCAGAGGTTCTCTCCGTATCCATCATAGCCATGGGGGTTGTGCCGAGCATAGTCGCGGTGGAGGTAGGTCGAGCGGCGGCTGTTTTCGAAATAGTCCGAATTCTTCTCGCGCATGAAAGCGTCGCGGATGCCGGCGAAGTCGATCCAGGCGTGTGAGAACTGGTGCATGAACAACGGACCGCCATAAAGCACGTCGTAGCCGTAGATGTTTTCCCACTGATAGGTCGCCGTCCAGCCCGCGTAGCTGTCGTCGGACGTCGGGCTGTCGGGCGAGGCCATCGACAGGACATAGAGGATCGTCGCCTCATTGTAGCCTTCCCAGCCATAGTGGAGAAAGCCGCTCTTCGGTTTCCAGCCCTGTCGCAACGTCGGACTACTGCCTTGCGCCCATCGCCAGTCGACGCGCCGGTAGAGCGCCTCGGCCAGCCGGCGGATTTCGGCTTCCTCCTTATTGTCGCCCCGGAAATAGGCGCCTGCCACGAGAATGCCGGCCATCAGCAATGCCGTATCCACCATCGACAGTTCGCAGCGCCACACCCGAAGTCCGGTGCGAATGTCGAGGAAATGATAGTAAAAACCCTTGTGGCCGGTGACATCAGCGCCACTGCCTTGCGTGCTGGTCCAGAAGAAACGCAGCGCGGCGAGCGTCAGCTCCACCGCTGCTTCCCGCTCCATCCAGCCGCGCTCGACCCCGATCGGATAGCAGGAGAGCGCAAAGCCTACGACCGCGATGCTGGCCGGTGAATTCGGCCGCGACGTGTCGGCGACCAGCCCGTTTGCGGGGTTCACGTTTTCCAGAAAATAGCCGAAGGCCGCGCGCTGGAAACGATTCAGAAGGTCGTCGTCCGACAGGATGGCAGGCTCGACTTTAAGCAAATGCGGCAAGCTCCGGTCTGGTCGTCGCGATTGCCGGGGAAAGGTGCAGGAACTGCGCGCGGGCCGATCTGTCACGCCTGGTCATGTCTTCGCCCTCATTGTTGCCGTTGCCGGGTTCCGGCTTCGGCCATTGTACGCTTGTCCAGCTCCGTTGGTTGCTTCCTCACGCGCAATTGTAGTTGCTTGCCGCCAGCCGGAAAGCGCCGCACCACATCAGTAGGTGGCGCGGCCGCCGGAGACGTCGAAGACGGCAGCCGTCGTGAACGAACATTCCTCCGAGGCGATCCAGCAAATCAGCGCCGCCACCTCGTCGACCTCGCCAAAGCGCGCCATCGGTATCTTGGAGAGCATGAAATCGATATGCTCCTGGCTCATCTGCTTGAAGATCGCCGTGCGCACCGCCGCCGGCGTGACGCAGTTCACGGTTATGCCGGTCTTGGCCAGTTCCTTGCCGAGCGATTTGGTCAGGCCGATCACCGCGGCCTTGGATGTGCTGTAGGCGGAAGCGTTGGGATTGCCTTCCTTGCCGGCGATCGAGGCGATGTTGACGATGCGGCCGTAATTGCGCTCCAGCATGTGCGGGACGAGCGCCTTGTTGCAGTAGAAGACACCGTTGATGTTGATGTCGATGACCAGACGCCAGTCCTCCACCGGATAGTCCCAGGCGGTCATGTTGGGACCGGTGATGGCGGCGCTGGTGATCAGGATGTCGACCCCGCCATGCGCCTCGATCGTCGACCGCGCCGCCCGATCCACCGCCGCCGGGTCGGCGACATCGACGGTCTGGCCATGCAGCGCCGGGATCGAAGCCCTGGCCGCTTCGATCTGGGCGGGATCGCGGTCCCAAACCGAAACGCGCCCGCCTTCTTGGACCAGCCTCTGTGCGACGGCGAGGCCGATGCCGGATGCGCCGCCCGTAATCACCGCCGAGCGTCCGGCAAACCGTTCCGCGAAAATCGTCGGCATCTCATTTTCCCCTGTCCTGGCGCAAATCGGCTCCGCTCGGCGAAACCATGTTCGGGGGTGACTGTGAGGTCGCCGCCGGCCAAGTTCAAGCCGGCATGCACCTCGATCGTCTGGGCCAATCCCTGAGGCGCGTTATGCCGGGCTCCCCTCGATCTGCCTGTCCAGCGCTTGCACCAGCGCCAGGCCTATTTGTCCGAGCGGTACAGGAAGAACTGCAGGAACAATTCCCGCTCGGTGGTGATGTCGAGTTTCTCATAGATGCGCCGGCGATGGTTCTTGACCGTGCCGACGGTGATGCCGAGCCGCTCGGCAATGTTGGCGGTCGGATGGCCGGCCAGGATCAGTTGCACGAGCTCCCTTTCCCTGAGCGACAGTTCCGGCCACAGGCTCGCCGGGATTGTGGGCTGCTGGCGCGGTGAGGCGCCGGGGCTGGACGGCGCCGAGCTGCGCGAGAAATCGCTTCCGCGCGTCTTGATGTCGAGCGCGTGCAGCGCCTCGAACACCGGCAGCCGCTCAGCCAGCAGGGCGATCTCGTTGTCCTTGAACGCCGTGGTCGAACGATCGAGGAAAATGCCGAGGCACCAGTCGCCGCCATCGGCCAGCATGATGCCGACTTCATCGCAGATCTCCGATTGCGCGAGGAAGCCGGCTATGTACTGGCCGCGTTTGGCCTCGTCGTCGGCCAGCCGCTTGAGCGGCATGATGCCCAGCCGGCGCTCGCGCCGCCAGGAAGCGTAGAAGGGGTCGAACACGTAGTAATTATCAAGGTAGCGCCGCACCATCTCGTCGGAGAAGCGCCGGTGCTTGACGAATTGCGGCGTCTGCGTCGCCGAATAGCGCGTCACCGTCACCAGGTCATGCGCGATGTCGGCGCCGATCAGGTCGATCAGGCAGTCGACATGCCTGTCGGTGCCGGTGGCGGCGATCGCCATGGCGAGCGGCGCCCAGATGTTGCCCATGCGCATGCCTCTTTTTCGGCGACGAGCTCCCGCCCGTCATTGTGCCTTTAGGCATATGGCGCGATCCGGTCCCGCGAATCTAGCCTGTGGTCATGCTCGGCAAGGGAAGGCGACCCGTGGACCATATCTCTACCAATCCCATCGTCATCGGCATCGACGCCGGCGGCACCATGACCGACACCATCCTTGTCGATCAGGACGGCCGCTTCAAGATCGGCAAGTCGGCAACGACGCCGAAGAACGAGGCCGAGGGGTTCCTCGCCTCGGCCGAGGACGCGGCGGACGCCTGGGGCATCTCGCTCGAGGCCCTGTTTTCGGGCGTCAATGTGGTGCTCTATTCCGGCACCGGCATGCTCAACACGCTGCTGTCGCGCACCGGCAGGAAACTCGGCCTGATCACCACCAAGGGCCTTGAGGACATGATCCTGATGGGTCGCGGCCTGCAGGCCTGGGCTGACTATTCCTATGCCGACCGGCTGCACGCTGTGACGCATCATCATCCCGATCCGCTGGTGCCGCGCCGCCGCACTCACGGCGTCACCGAGCGCATCGACCAGTTCGGCGACATCATCCTGCCGCTCTATGAGCATGAGGTCCGTGCCGCGGCGAAAAAGCTGATCGCCGACAAGGTCGAGGCGGTCTGCATCATGACGATCTTCTCGCATGTCAATCCAGTGCATGAGAAGCGCATCGCCGAGATCTGCCGCGAGGAGATCGCCGCCGCCGGAGCCGACATCCTCGTCTACAGCAGCCATGAGGTGCGCCCGGTCATCCGCGAGCAGTCGCGGCTGAACTCGGTGCTGATCGAGGCCTACGCCACCTCGCGCGGCCGCAAGCAGCTCAAGGGGATCGAGGACGTCTCGAAGAAATACGGCTTCAGATATGGCGTCCAGACGCTGCTCTCCTTCGGCGGCCTCACCTCGATCAACCACCCGCGCCTGCACGAAACCATGATCTCGGGTCCGATCGGCGGCATTCTGGGCGCGGCTTATGTCGGCAAGCTGATCGGCAATGACTCGCTGATCTGCTCCGATATGGGCGGCACCTCCTTCGACATGGGAGTCATCACGCGCGGCCAGACACGGATCGAGAACGAGCCGCTGATGGACCGGTTCAAGCTCAATGTGCCGACGCTGCATCTCGACACGATCGGCGCCGGCGCCGGCATGATCCTCAAAGTCGATCCGCTGACGAAGAAAGTTTCGCTCGGGCCGGAAAGCGCCGGTGCCGATCCCGGCCCGATCTGCTTCGCCAGGGGCGGCACCGAGCCGACCATCGCCGATTGCGACGCCATCCTTGGCCGGCTGAACCCGCATTATTTCCTCGGCGGCAAGGTCGTGCTGCAGGTCGAGAAGGCGCGCAAGGCCTTCGAGGAAAAGTGCTCCAGCCAGCTCGGCGTCGGCGTGGAGGAAGCCGCCGAAGGCATGATCGATATGCTGGAGGCCGACGCCAACAACGCGCTGCGCCGCGTCATCTCCGGCCAGGGGATCCACCCTTCGGAGTTCACATTGCTTTCCTATGGCGGCTCGGGGCCGCTGCATCTGGCCGGCTGCTCCAGGGGCATCGGCTTCAAGGATATCATCACCTTCCAGTTCGCCGCCGCCTTCTCCGCGTTCGGCTGCACCACGGCGGATTTCATGCGCCGGCATTCGGTATCGACCCAGATCGACATCGGCGCGCGGGCGAGTGAGGCCGAGCTGCTGGCCTTCGGTGCCAGAGTGACTGCGGTCTGGGACGATCTCACCAGGGCCGCGGTCGACGAGATGGTGGCCGACGGTCATGCGCTGGACAAGATCAGGACGGTGCCGTTCCTGATGATGCGCTATACCGGCCAGCTCGAGGACGTCGAGGTGATGGCGCCGCTCTCGGCGATCAATTCGGCCGGCGACATGTGCAAGGTCATCGACGAGTTCGAGGCGGTCTACGCCAAGGTCAACCATCGCGTCTCGCGTTATGGCGAAGCCGGCTTCTCGATCACCGAGCTCGGCCTGATCGCCACCGCCGACAAGGTCAAGCCCGTGCTGCTCAAGCGGCCGCTCGGCCCCTCAAGCCCCGCATCCGCGCACAAGGGCGTGCGCGAGGCCTATATTGGCGGCCGCTGGCACAAGGCCGATCTCTACGAGATGGATCTTCTGCTGCCGGGGCATGAGGTGACCGGCCCGGCCATCATCGAACACCCCGCCACCACCCTCGTCGTCCATCCGCGGGACCGTGTCTTCGTCGACGAATGGACGCTGCTCCACTACTCCCACGCTTGAGAGGGCGAACGCCATGCTGGACAAACCCGCCTCCGCCCTGCGCCTCCGCGAGCGGCTGATCGAATCCGAACGGCTCATGGACGAGACCGGCTGCTATGACGGCATTACCGATCTCGAACTGCGCAACCAGGATCCGCTGAAATTCGAGACGCTGCACACCAAGCTGCGCGCCTACTGCGTCTCGGCGCGCGAGATGGCGCGTCGCATCTCGGCTTCGCCCGGCGTGCGCGAGGTCGGCGAGATGGTCGTCGCCATCTACACGCCCGAGGGCGACGCCATCGCGCTCTCCAACGGCATCATGGTGCATGTGCACACGATGAGCCGTTTTATCAAATGGATGATCAGACAAGGCTACGAGGAAAATCCCCGCATCGTCGACGGCGACATCTTCGCCAACAACGACGCCTTCATCGGCACGGTGCAGGTGCCCGACGTGATGGACGTGGTGCCGATCTTCCACTCGGGCAAGCTCGTCGGCTGGGCCGGCGCCGTCTGCCATGAGCTGGAGGCCGGCGGCATCACGCCGGGCGGCGACGTGGCGCTGGCCCAGGAGCGCTTCACCGAAGGCCTGTTCGTCTGTGCCGAAAAAGTCGGCCAGAACGACGAGTTGCGGCGCGACTACGTCATCCGCTGCGAGCGCAATCTGCGCATGCCCATCTACTGGGTGCTGGACGAGAAGGCCAAGGTCGCCTCCTGCATCGACATGCGCGAAAGCGTCAAGGCGCTGATCGACGAGATCGGCCTCGACTACTGGATGAAGGTGTCCAAGGAATTCATCGAGGAGGGCCGCCGCGCGCAACTCGCCCGCACGCGACAACTGACCGTTCCCGGCATCTATCGGGGGCATACTTTTTACGGTCACGTCACCAAGGGCAAGCCGGGCTACCAGCCGCTCGGCGACCCCGACTGGCTCTACAACATTCCGATCGAAATGGAGATCACCACGGGCGGCAAGATCATCATGGATTTCGAGGGCACGCAGCCCTGGGGCTACCATTCCATGAACTGCACGCCGGCCGGCATGGATGGCGGCATGTTCGTGACGCTGACCCAGCACATGAATTTCGAAGGCCTGGTCAATGACGGCGCCTGGATGGCAACGGAGCTGAAGCTGCCGCATGGCACCTGGACCAATCCCGACAATGAGATGGTGGCGACGGCCACGTCCTGGGCGCTGCTCCTGCCGGCCTATGGCGTTTTCCAGCGGCTCTTGTCGAGATCATTCATCGCCCGCGGCTTCGTCGAGGAGGCCTTCGTCGGCCAGGTCAACAGCCCGATGATCGAGATGGGGGGAACCAGCCAGTACGGCACGCTGTTCGGCATGGCGCATTTCGAATGCGCGGCTGCCGGTTCCGGCGCGCTTGCCATCAAGGACGGGCTGGACACCGCCTATGTCGGCTGGAACCCTGAATCCGACATGGGCAACATCGAGATCTGGGAACAGAACATGCCGATGGTCTATATCGGCCGCTCGATCGTTGCCAATTCCGGCGGCGCCGGCAAATATCGCGGCGGCTGCGCCTTCCTGTCGACCTGGCTGGTCAGCAAGACCGACCATCTCCGGCTGGTCACCTCGGAACACTCCTCGCGCGTCTTCGACAATGGCGGGCTCTGCGGCGGCTATCCGGCGCCGACCTGCCAAAAACACCGTGCGGTGCGCGACAGCAACATCTTCGAGCTTGCACAAAAGGGCGCGCCGCTGGCGCACCATACCGGCACCAATCCTTATCGTTCCGAACTCGAGGTCCGGCTCGAAGGCCAGCACGTGACGATGGAAGGGCCCTATATCACCGCACCCCACAAAACCGGCGACGTGTTCACCCATTCCTACAATGGCGGGGGCGGCTATGGCGACGTGCTGGAGCGCGACCCGCTCAAGACAGCATCGGACGTCGAGAACGGCTATCTCACCAGGGAAGCTGCCGGAAATATCTTCGGGATCGTGCTTGACGAGGACGAGGACGGCTATCCCGTCGCCGATCTCGAAGCCACCAAGCGCCACCGCGCCGAGATGCGGTCGCGCCGGCTCGCTCGGGCCAGGCCGGTCTCGGAGTGGATGGCCAAGGAGCGCGAGCGGGTGAAGGCGGTCGATTTCGCGCCCGAGGTGAAGAAGATGTATGCCAGCGCCATCAAGCTTTCGCCGCGCTTCACCAGGGATTTTTCAAGCTTCTGGGATGTCGATGCCAAATCGACCTTCGGCGTGGAGTAAGGACCATGACCTCATACAGCAAGGAAGTCATCGCCGATCTGGTCGCGGGCACGCTGCCCTGGCCGCAGACGCGCCGCGTCATGAGCGCCTACAAGGATGACGACCGGTTCTTCAAATATGTTTCGGTTTTGCAGGACCGTGTCGGCTGGAGCGATCCGATACTGCTCCCCGTGGGCGACCACCTCTTCATCTGCCAGAGCGGCGATGAGCGGGTAACCCGTTGCGAATGCGGCAATTCCTTCGGCGACTACCGCAAGAACTGGAAGCTGAAGGCTTCGATCATCGTGCGCGACAGCGAGGAGGCGCTGCGCGAGATCTATCCCAACAGCGACCTGCCGGATCCCGAATGGATGGAAATCCGCGAGTTCATCTGTCCGCAATGCGGCACGCTGCACGAGGTCGAGGCCGCGGCGCCGGGTTATCCCATCGTCCATGATTTCGAACCCGACCTGGAAGGTTTCTACCGCGATTGGCTGGGCAAGCCGCTGGAGCCGATGGACAAGGAAAGCTGATGGCAAGGACACAAGTTTCGTCACCGGCTCCGAAGGTTATGTTGGCCTATGAAGTTCAGATACTCTCGGGACTGATGGACCGTCCCGTGCCGCGCGGAGGCCATGCCCGATGACAAACCTTTCCGGCCGCGGCGCAATCGTCACCGGTGGCTTCTCCGGAATGGGCCTGGCGATTGCCACGGCATTGGCGCAGGCCGGCGCCAATGTCGCTGTCGGTTCCTATGTCGCACCTGGCGGCGTGGAGAGATCCGACGCCGCCTACTATCCCGGCGCTGACGAGATAGAGCGCGTGCGTTCGGCTCTCGGCGCGCATGGAACGAGGATTTACGCCGCCCATCTTGACGTGCGCGACAGCGACGTCACGAACCGTTTCGCGGCCGACGCCGAGGCGGCGGTGGGTCCTGTCGACATCCTGGTCAACGCCGCCGGCACCACGGCCGAGCAGCCGGTCTGCGGCCATTCCGACGCGCTGTGGGACAAGATCGTCGACACCAATCTCACCGGCGCCTTCCGCGCCACCCGCGCCGTGCTGCCCGGCATGATCGAGCGCGGCTGGGGCCGCATCGTCAACATCGGCTCGACCGCCGCCTCGGTCGGCTGGAAGGACAATCCCGCTTACTGCGCCTCCAAGGCCGGTCTCCTCGGCCTCACCCGTTGCGTGGCGCTCGAAGGGGCGGCGCATGGCGTCACCTGCGTCATGATCAGCCCGACCTGGGTCGAGACCGAACTGATGCGCCGCAACGTGGCGCAGGTCGTCGAGCGCGAGGGCAAGGGCCGCACGGCCGAGGACGCGATGGCCGAGATCGCCAGGGGCAACCCGCAGCAGCGCATCCTCCAGCCGCAGGAGATCGCGGCGCTGGCCGTGTTCCTCTGCTCGGATATGGCCAAGGGCATCACCATGGAAAACATACAGGTCACCGGCGGAGCACTTTGGTAGCGCGCACGGCTGGTTGCGGCCTCGATGGAGAGGCCGGCAATGGAAAGAGAAGTCCGATCCCGTCCGGGCGTGTCCCGGACCTGATCTCTCGGCGCTCGCCTGGCTGTAAGACAAGGTGACCGCATTTGCCATTGAGCGCGCGGCGCGATAGGTTATATTGCACTGCACAATGGAGATGCCGTCGATTGCACCCTTCTTACGGAGATGCCTGCCGGCTACGCGGCGGTCCGGGGTAGGCTCGGCGAGAACCTGAGATGAAGATTCCAAAGTCCTTGCTGGTCGATCCCGAGAGGAACTCGGTCTACGGCAGTTTTGCCGTTGCCGTCTCGGTCTGGGCATTCTCCTACTCCGTCATATTCGGCCAGGTGCTGATCCTGGCCTATTATGCGGTGTGGCTGCCCCTCATCATGGTCGACTACAGGCGGTTCCTGCGGCATCTGTCTAGCGCCTGGCTGCCATTGTCGTTCGCGGCCTATGTATGCTTCTCCGTCTTCTGGTCGGACGCTCCCGGCATCACCGCGAGAACGGCCGTCCAGTACTTCTCCCACATCGCCTGCGCCTATGTCGCGGCGCGAGCCGTCAGTGTGCGGACCCTGACGATCGGCGCCCTGGTCGGCATATTCGTCGTCCTGCTCTACTCTCTCAAGGTCGGGGCCTATTCCGAGGACGTCCTCGACGGCACTTATAATTTCGTCGGCGCCTTCGCCTCCAAGAACCAGATCGGCTTCGTCGCCTCCCTCGGTATCTATTTCAGCGTCGTCTTCATCGCCTTCCTCAGGCACGGCCGGCTGAGCCTGTTCCTGACCGTGCCGGTGGTGCTTTTGTCGGCCTATCTGCTGGTCATCTCGCATTCGGCCACCTCGATGGCCTCGACACCGGCGGTGCTGGCGCTGGTGATGCTGCTTGCCATGAGCAAGGTGCTGTCGCGACGCTACCGCCGGGTGATCTTCCTGGTCGGCACAGGCATGCTGGTCGTCGCTATCCTTGTGGCGCTGAATCTCGGCCTCATGGACTTCGTCCTCGGCCTGTTCGGCAAGGATTCGACGCTCACCGGGCGCACCTATCTGTGGGAGCAGGGCTGGAACGCCGCGCAGAGGGCGCCCATGCTCGGCGTCGGTTATGCCGCATACTGGGTCCAGGGCTTTGCCGAGGCCGAGCGCCTGTGGAACGAGTTCTACATCACCACCCGCACCGGCTTCCACTTCCACAACACCTACATCGAAGCCCTTGTCGAACTCGGCTTCGTCGGGGCGACGCTGGTTTCGCTGGTCATCCTGCGCACGCTCTACGGCCATGTCTCGGCGGTGGCGTTCGGGACATGGCGGGCGGATTCGGTCGTTCTGGCCGGCGTCATGGTGCTGCTCCTGATCCGCTCCTTCGTCGAGGTCGAGATCCTCAACCCCTACATCATGGGTTCCTTCCTGATGTATTTCAGCTTCTTCAAGCTGGCGCGGCTGCCCGTTGCCCGTCCTCGCCTGTCTGCGGCAAGGATCGAGGAGGCGAATGCCGCCAGAGGCTGGAGCGGGCCGGAGCCTGGCACCGATGCGGCTCGATGAGTGCGGATCGGTTTCCTGTTGGGCTTGCGTCAAGACAAGGCGATAGAGCGCTGGCGATTCGCTCAAACGCCGCCCCGCTCCAGGGTGATTTCAGGAAAAGTGTGTACCGGGAAGAGCGCGCAGCGCTTTCCGTCCGGAATTGCGCAAAAACAAACGGATAGAGCAGCTCACCGTTTTCGTGAACGGTGAACTGCTCTTATCGACCGCCTACTGGCTGGGCATTGGCGCCAGCTTGACCTTGATCACATCGCCCGGCAGCACCGGCGTGTCTTCCTTGACCGCAATCTCGCTTGTCTTGCCGTCGGCAGCGCGCAGCAGTGAATAGATCAGGGTGGGCTCTTCGTTGGTTGCGCTGGCGGCCACGGTGGCGGGATCGGTGGCCTGGGCCATCAATCCTTTCTGCATGTTGACCCTCAGCGCGGCCTCGTTCAGGTCGGCTTCGGTCTGCTGCCGATCGGCGGCGAGGCTCGAGCTCAGCGTGTTCTGGGCGTCGATGGCATCCTGCGTTGCCTTGCTGATCGCTTGCTTGGCGGTGAGGATGGCCGTTTCGTAGTCCAGGATCTTGCCCTGAAGGTCGGTGACGGACTGCTGTGAATCCAGCAGCCTTGCGTTGGCGACCAGGCCTTTCTGGGCCAGCGGACCGATGCTGGTGAGTTGCTGCTGCGCCAGGTCGACCTGCTTCTGCTGGTTGACGATCTTCTTCTGCAGCGATTCGATCTCGGCCTGCAGAACCCCTTTCAGGTCGCTGAGCGCCTCTAGCTTCAGCTTCAGCGCCTTCTGGTCAGCCGTGAGGATCGTCATCTCGTCCGCGACGATGGCCTGCAGTCTCGGGTCGCCCTCGACCTCCTTCGGCACGTCGAAGCTCGACTTGCCCTCAAGGTCGGCATCGATGCGCGCGCGCTTGACGATCAGTCGAACGCGCTGATCGTCATATATGTCGAAATTGCCTTTGGCGGTGACCAGGTCCTTGCCGAGCTGCGGACCGTAGTCGGCGCTTCGCCGGATGCCGCCGGCGATGCTGACCGCCTTCAGCACCGTAAGATCGGGCACATAGGGGAATTGCCCGGGGTTCTGCACCTCGCCCGAAATATAGAACGGCCGGAACTGCGCCATTTCCACCGATGCCTCGGGCCGGTCCGACAAGGCGAGCTTGTGCTGCAGCGCCTCGCCGATCGCCGCCGCGACTTCGGCCGTTGTCTTGCCGGATGCCGGCAGCTCGCCGACGAAAGGCACCGACAGCATTCCGGCCGGCCCGACCGTGTATACGCCATTCACCGCCGACCAGTCGCGGAACGTGCCTTCCACGGTCTGCCACTCCGCGATACGGATGGTGAGCTTGTCTTGCGATCCCAGATGATACTCGTCGGCAAGGGCGATCCGCGGCAGGGCGAGCGACAGGGCCAGGCAGCTGGCCACGAGCCGCAAACGCCGCGAGCGGCCCGAATGCGGGCCGCTGCAAAAAACTTCGAACATGTCTATCTTCAACTGAACGTTCCGATCCGCTTTGGCCCCACCAGCCCGATGAGCCTGCGCCCGATGCCTGCCGGGAGAGATCCCCCGGTGCGATCCGGTTCGCGGCTGCTCAGTAGCAGCCGCGCGACATCCAGACAGCCGGAACTGTCTTGATGATGATGCGAATATCCTCAAAAAGTGACCAATTCTCGACATAGTGGCGATCGAACGCGACGCGGCTGTCATAGGAGACGTCGTTGCGGCCGCTGACCTGCCACAGGCCGGTCAGGCCGGGGCGGGACTTCAGGTAATACACGGCGGCGCTGCCATAGATCTCCAGTTCGTCGCGCACGACCGGGCGAGGTCCGACAAGGCTCATGTCGCCCTGAAGGATGTTGATGACCTGCGGCAACTCATCGAGACTGAGTTTCCTCAGGACCGCGCCGACCCGGGTGACGCGCGGATCGTTCTTCAGCTTGCGGGTGGCTATCCATTCCGCCTTGGCTTCCGGATTGGCCGCCAGATAGGCGGCCAGCACCCTTTCGCCGTCCGGCACCATGGTGCGGAACTTGAGACAAGGGAAAACCCGTCCGCCACGCCCGATTCGCCGGTGACCGTAGAAAATCGATCCGCCATCGGAGAATTTGACGAGCAGCGCTATCATCACGAACAGCGGGCTGAGAGCGATCAGGGCGGCCAGTGAACCGGCAATATCGAAACTGCGCTTGATAAGGCCGCCGATCGGCGGTGGAAAATCGACGCCAGCCTGCGAAAACTCCGCTGTGGCCGACTTGGCAACGTCCCTCATGCCAAAACTCCATGCGTTGACCGGATGGTTTACCGCACGATACCAAAAAAATGTTGCAGCGCAACACACAATTTCCCATACCTTTGAAATAGTCACGTCATGAATTGACTAAATAATAAGCGCGCCCTGCACAAATTTCGAAATATTTAGCACATTTATGACAATAAATGGGCATCGCCGGAAAAATAGAGGCGCTTTTGAGGCAATTTCTAGGCGAGGCGTTCTTTATGCCCCTGAGCGGAGCTCGTTGGTGCTTTAGCGCAGCGCGATATTCAAGGGTATTCTAATAAAATACTATTCGATATTGTAGATTTTACTGAAAAACACCAAAGTGCCGAAGTTGCACGTAATCCCGCCGTGTGCGTTGCAGCATGAGTGAGTCGAGCGCAAAAGCTCACCTAAAAATAAATGCAGTTGCCCTTGCGGCCTTTTGCTCGCCTTAATAGAATTGCAAATTATACCTGTCAAAGTGGCGACAGGTTGAAAGGCCGGAAGCAACCGGCCGGGAGCGGGCGACTTAACAAGCCCGCATGACAAGGGACGACGCTCGGGTGGGGCAATGATTGGAATATACCCGGGCCGGTTTGTGGGCTGTTGGGTATGTCGCTTCCAAAATTCATCGTTGGGATGATTTTCGCTCTTGCGATCGTCGTTGGCTGGTCATGGCTGGGCGGCGCTTCAATAGGCACGACGCTGCTGCGCGTCATCATTTGTGCCGTGGTCATCCAGGCGGGCTACTTCGTGCTCGTCTATGCCATGATCATCAAAAGCGCGCCGACGCCGGCCGACAGGACACGCGAGGCCGAAAGAAAGCTGAGTTCGGCCGAGGTGGCCGAGGGTGAAAAGCTGGGCGGCGCCGGGCGAAGCCTTCACTGACCCAGACCAGGCTGGCCTCAGGCCACGTCGGCGGGTTCGGACTCAGATTGTTCGCCCGAAAGCATCCGGGACAACCGGCTTCCTGCTTTCGCCTTCAGCCGCCGATATTGCCCGACCTCGACGACACGGCCGTTTTCCATCGCGACCACCCAGTCGGCGAACGCGATCATCGATGGCCGGTGCGCGATGGTCAGGATCGTCATCGAGCCGCGCAGCCCGTCGATCGATTGCGCGATCAGTGCCTGGTTTTGCCAGTCGAGCGCGCTGGTCGCCTCATCGAGGATGAGCAGTGACGGGTTGCGCAGCAAGGCGCGCGCCAGCGCGATCCGCTGGCGTTCGCCCCCCGACAACCGCACGCCGCGGTCGCCGACCACCGTTTCCAGCTTGAGGTCGAGCCGTTCGACGAATTCGGCCGCATGGGCCGATCGCAATGCGGCCCACAGTTCATCGTCGCTTGCTTGCTGTGCGGCCAGGCGTAGGTTCGCCGCGATCGTGTCGTGCAGGAGAAACACGTCCTGCGGCACGTAGGCGACCTGGTCGCGCCAGCCCCGGCGATTGACGGCGTCGATCTCGACGCCATCGACGAGGATCGTGCCGGCTGTCGGCTCGAGCAGGCCGAGCAGCATGTCGGCGATCGTGCTCTTGCCTGATCCCGAAGGGCCGATAAGGGCGGTGACCTTGCCGGCCGGAAGGCCGAAGGTGATGTCGCTCACCACCGTCTTGGCGGCGCCGTCCTCGTAGGCGAAGGAGACGCCGCGAACATTCAGTCCGAAATCGAGCGACAGCTTTCGAGCGTCCTGGATCCCGGCATGGCCAGGTTCCCGCTCGGCGTCGAAACGCATCTGCAGACTACGCATCGCGGCATAGGCGGGCAGGTTGATCAGGACCTGCTGCGCCTGCGTCTGCATGTCCATGAAGCGCGGCGCGATGCGCATGAAGACCAGTAGCAGCACCACGATCTCGGCCAGTGAGAGGTCGAAGCGAACCAGCGCAACATAGATGAACAGGCTCAAACCGATCACGCTCGCCACCTGGAACAGGGCGGTGCCGGTCGAACTGTTGCGCACATAGGCGATGTTGTCGGCCTTCATTCTTTCAAGTGTCGCCTGCAACTGCGCGAAATAGGTCGCCTCGATGTTCAGGCTCTTGGCCACCTTGATGCCGCCGAGGAATTCCGAGACCGTCCGGTATTGATCCTGGCGGTTGGTGGTCAGGACCTGGCCAAAGGCGGTGGCCCGCGACCGGAATGGCCGCAGCGCGAGGAACATCAGCATGCCGATGACCACGGCGAACAGCGTCATGACCGGCGAAATGAACATGGAGATCACGAGATAGCCGGCCAGAAGCACGGCGATCTGCACCAGCATCAGCAGCGAGAAGGCCGCGCCCTGGACGCGGTCTATGTCCCCGGTCAGCGCATGGTCGAGGTCGGAGCCGCGCATGCGCGTGAAGACGCCCCATCGTGCCTTGCCGATGCTTTCGAACAGGTTCATGCGCAGGCGGTTGATGAAATCGAAGAGAAGACTGGCCATGTAGACCGACTTGAAGCGGTTGAAGGCGGCCTGCAGCGCGACCAGCGCCACCAGCATGCACAGCATCGTGGTCAGCTTCAGCGTGCCGTCCGGCACCAGCCAACGCATGAAATCATTGTCGGGCAGCTTGATCGCGAAGTCCTGGCCGGAGCGTCCGACTAGCTGCAACAGCGGAACCAGCAACAGGATGGAGATGCCTTCGGTCAGGCTGCCCATGATCAGGAAGAGCAGTGCCGTCCAGGTCCGCCGCCCGCCTATCTGGGCGATAACGGCGCCGAACCCGGCGATTTCCCGAAACAATGACGGGCGAAGGAGCGATGATTTCGACATCTCCTGCTACCCCTGTCCTGCCATCAGGTCATGCTCGACGAGGCTCACGACCTCGCCGATCCTGTCGAGGCCCGTCGGCACTTCGAGCCTGCACACGCCGACGCGATCGGCGAGCCGTGCGCAATGCCCGAGATGCGCCGCCGCGAAATCGCCGACCAGGGCGGCGCGGCCGAAACGCGTGACATATGAAAATCTGATCACGGCCGGCAAAGCGGCGATGCCGGGCATGGGCGAGATCTCAGCCTTTTGGCCGCGCTCGAGAATATAGATGCGGGTCGCCGGAACCCTGTCGCGCGAAAACGCCCCGTGCAATCGGTGCTGGGCCTTGTTGATAGCCGGATGCACCTGCGGCCGCACTTGTGCCCCTTCGAGCGAAATCGCGGCAGCCGCGTCGGCCGCCAGCTTGATCTGGGGAAAACCCGGCACGATCATCGGCTCGTCCGGATGGCTGAGATCGAGCGCCACGACGTCATCGGTGAGCAGTTCGTGTCCGGCACGAATCATGGCGCTTGCCGTCGTCGATTTGCCAGCGCCCTTGTCGCCCATGAAGATGGCGCTTTTGCCGGCAATCGCGACGGCGCTGGCATGCAGCACGAGCAGGCCGCGCTGGTGCAGGATGAGCGCCATCACCGGTCCCAGCAGCGGGAACGCGATCAGCGCATCGTCGATGCCGGGCGCCGGCTCGACCTCGATGCGGCAGGCGTCGCTGATCAGGAACGCGCCGACGGCGTGCCATGCCAGATATTGCCGATCCGGTTCGAAGCGGAAAATGGTCGCGGCCTCGGGCGAAGGCTTCGGCATATCGATCGCGCCGACGCTGATCACGATATCCGCCGCTGCGGGTTCGGCCGGCTCCAGTTCTGGCAATGTCACCTCGGAAGCGATGGTCAGGCCGTAGGCTCGATAAAAACGGCGCTGTCCGCGCGGCCAGCCTTGCGCGCGCGCGCGGAGGGCCAGCGGCTCGTTCAACGGCGTCATGCGGCACTCCCGGCGCGCTGCACCTGCCGCAGCCACAGCGACAGCGACGCCGAGCGCCAGACATACTGGACATCGAGCGGCGCCGGCCGGTCGGGCCGACTGAGCAGCCGGGCATAGGCAGCCTTCACGGCCGGCAGGTTTATGTAGGGCTCGATGCGGCCGGCGTCCGGGCCGAGCACCTGTTCCAGGAGGTCGCTGTGGTTGCGCAGCATGCCGTTGACGAGATTGCCAGTGAAATCGATCTTGTCGCGCCGCCACTGGACCGCCGCGGGCAGCACGTCTTGCATGGCGCGGCGCAGCACGTAGCGGCCAAAACCGCGGCTGAGCTTCTCCTTGCCCGGCAACGCCAGGCAGAACTCGACCAGCGGCTTGTCCCAGAAGGGATAACGAGGTTCGACGCCGAAATTGGCGGCCGCCTTGTCGAGGACTTCGAAAGCATGCGGCACATAGCCGTTGGAAAGAATCCAGCGGTGGGTCAGCGCCTCGCTGGCGCTGACGTCGGGCGGCTTGTAGCCGGCTCGGTGAACCCGCTCGATGAGCTCGGTGCGGCCGGCAAGATCGGCATTGATCAGGTCGCGCCAGCTTCCGCCCTGGGCCGGCTTTCGCAGCCTGTGCAGGAGCCGGTTCGCGGCGTGCCTGAGCCTGGCCACGCGCCAGGCAGGCCCGTAGATGGTCAGGAACTGGAAATACATGCCGAGCATGCCGTCGCCATAGGTGTTGGAAGCGCTGCGGATCTCGCGCCACAGCTCCAGCCACTTGCCTGCATTGGCAAGCTCGTGCAGATGGCCGTGCCCCTGCGATACGACTTCGTCCCCGCCATGGCCGTCGAGAAGCACCTTGACGCCTTTGGCGCCCGCCGTCCTGTAGACCTCCCGGGTGAGCGTAAGGCCCGGCGCCAGGAACGTTCCTTCCTGCTCTTCCAGCACCCGTTCGAATTCCGCGAACGGCGCGTAGTTGCCGACCGGGATCAGCGTGCCGTCGACGCGCCCTTGTTCCAGCACCGCGTCTATGAAGGGGGTTTCGTCCATCGCCGAACCGCGTTCGAAAACCAGCGAAAAGGTAGGCAGCCTCGGCTTTCCCTCGGACAGGTTTTGCCGGCCCGCCACGCAGGCGATCGAAGAGGAGTCCAGGCCGCCGCTCAGCATGGCCCCGACCGCCGCGCTTCCGCGCATGCGGTTGCGCACGGACTGCGAGAAGAGGTGGGCGAATTCCTCGGCGGCGTCCGGGCGCATAGGCCGCGACGACGGCTCGATCTGCCAGTATCGCTGCAGCGTCACGCGCTGCCCCGTCACAGTGAGGCTGTGGCGCGCCGGCAGGCGGAAAATATCGGTATAAGGCGTCGCTTGCGGATCGTCTGGCAGCCCGGCCAGGAAACCCGAGATCTGATGTTCGCTGAGGCGGGCGCCGGCCCCGGTGACGCCAAGGATCGGGCCGATCTCGGAGGCAAAGACAAAGCGCTGCCCGTCCGCGTGATAGTAGAACGGTTTGACGCCGAAATGATCGCGCGCGCAAAACAGCACCTGCCGCTCGGCATCCCAGATGGCGAAGGCGAAATCGCCTTGCAGGTGCACGGGACAGGCTTCGCCCCAGCGCAGATAGGCCCGCATCAGGAGCACGGCGTCGGCAACCGATGCGTCGCGGACGCCGAGCCGTGCCATCAGCTCGTCGCGATTGTCCAGGCGGCAATCCGCGGTGACGGCCAGTTTGCCGCCCGCTATCGTCAGCGGGCCGGGGCCGGCTTCATCGGTCGTGTTGAGCCAGGCGTGGCCGAGCGCGACAGCCTTGTCGGTCCACCACGAACTGCCGTCGCGGGCGCGATGACGCATGCGGGCCAGCATGCGCTGGATATCGGCTGCGGACTCCGGCGCCTCGTGCCCGTGCAGGATACCGGCCACGCCGCTCATCAGTCATTGACCATAGTCGACGAGAGGGACAAACCTGTCTATCGAGCCGCCAAGGACGACATGGTTGCCGCTGATCAGCCAGGCATGCGCCTTCAGCTGCCGGCCGGTGTCGCGCTCGATGCCGATGCGGATCTTCGAGGCGTTGCCCTGGCGGGCGAGAATGTACTGGCCGGCGAGCGCCTGGGTGAGGCAGCTTGCGCGCGGCACCAGGCGGGCCGCGGCGGCAACGCCCCAGGCGACACGGCGCAGCTCTCCCGTGCTGGCGCATTCACGCGCCTCCAGCCGGGTGACGATGCCGCGAAGGCGGTTGTAGGAGAACAGGGTCAGCCCCAGGCGAACGGCCGCGACCACCAGCAGGCAGCGGCAGAGGAACAGCATTTCCGGGGCACTCAGGGAGAGAGCTCGAAGCCGACGCCGCCGGTGCTTCGTCTGGTCGGGACTTTTCTCCGTCGCAGGTTCTTGCCGCAAAACCGTGACCCGCTTTTGCGGAACCTGCCTAGACAGGTTCCTCATGATGCAGCCTCGCAAGTCCGCTATCGGCCAGACCTTTCAACAGCGCGTCGACATCGGCCCTGCAGCGCTCGGCGTCGACATCATAGCGCGCGAGCACGGCCCGGCGGATTTCGGCAATTGGTTTCGGCTCCTGAATCAGCTCCCAGATGAACGTGCCTACCCCGTTGAGGCTGTAGTAGATGTTGGATTTCAGGTTGAGAAGCGCCAGGCCATTGCCGAATTCGCAGGCAACCGCTTCCTTGGTCGCACTTACGCGATCGTGGTCAGATGGGTTCCAGTTCATCCGAAAACCTCGTTTGCTACACACTGTCCGCAATGCGTGCCGACCATTCTGGCGATGAAGAAAAGCCGGGTCAGGCAATGAAGAGAAGCCGGGATTTTCACCCCGACTCCCTTTATGGTTCTTGGATTCCAGAGGCCCAACGTGTCCCTCCAGAATCAGGACAGGCTCAGGAGAACGTCAGGTCGCCAATCGGCGTGTGCGCAGGAAATGCTGCGTCGAGCGCCGTGTTGCCGCCACCGCCCTGAGTGATGGTTTCAATCGAACCATGAACCGTCAGGCTGGGCGTTTCGTACTCCTGCTTTTCAACATTCTGTTCCATTTTACACTCCATCAAGGACTGGAAACGGCCTGTCGATTGCCGGCGGCACTTTCATGCTGCGATGCAATAGCTGCATGGCAGCATTTATGAGTCAAGCCTGATTTACCGCGCATTAATCAATTATGGACTGCGCGCGCAGACACAGTCGTGAGTAACGATCTCAAGCTTTGGCCTTGATCGCCTCGAGATCCCTGCATATGGGCCTAATGCACTAGGTCAGCATAAGAAATTGATTTGCATATATAAACTTTTTAAGCCCTGTCACTTCAAGGCATGGCGACAATAATGCCCTAGCACCGGGTCTCCCGGTAGGTTTGCTACGGAACGCCGAAAAGGCCACTCGTCCCCTGGGGTCCAGCAGTTCTCCTCATCGTTCGCCCGAGCCGGTTTCGATAAACGTCGGGGCCGGATTTTTGCGCTGCAAAAGGAAAAACTGGACGGCGCAAAAGTTTTTGGCGATGCTTTGCTTCGCACCTGCAGCATAGGCGTCGCGCCGATCGCTTCTGGAGAACCGTGCGCCCGATGGCCCTGACCGAACGTTCATATGAGCGACTGCGCGCCGCCGATTGCGCCAGCGAGATCGCCTATGTGCAGGCCTGTCTGCGGCTGTTCTTCGCGGCGCGATCCGGCGCCGCGCCCGGCGATGCCTCCGGCCTCTCCGTGGCCAATGTCACCGACATAGCCAGGTTGAACAAGGTCGCGACCTTTATCCTCAAGGTGCTGTCGAGCGCACCCGCGAACGGGCCGCCGGCTCAGTTCTCCCAATGGCTCGACGCCTACCGCCGGAAGACCGTTTCGATGAACGCGTCCTGCATCATGGATTCGATGGCGATCCAGGCGGCGCTGCGCGACAGGCAGATCGATTTCGTTTTCCTGAAAGGTCCCTTCCAGCAGCATCTGCTTTACGACGATCATTTCATGAAGCCTTCGGGCGATGTCGACATATTGGTGGCGCCGGCCGGGTTTTTCAGGGCGCGCGAGGCGCTCCGCTCGATCGGATACGAGATCGCCGGCAAGTCGCGCTCCGTCTGGTGGGTCCGTTTCCTCGGCGAACAGCACATGATCCGCGGCGACGGGCCGACGCAATCCACTGTCGATCTGCATTATCGGCTCCAGCAACCCGGCTCGCCCAGCCCGCGCGACGCGGATGGCTTCCTGCGGCGCAAACGGCAGGTCGAGATCACCGGCGTCGAGGTGCCGTTCACATCGGCGGCCGACACTCTGCTGTTGTCCTGCATCAGCGTCGCCAAGGCGCTTTTCAACCGGGAACCCTGCGCCGGTTACGTCTGCGACGTGCGCGCCAGCGCCGACCGCCTGGACGAAGCCGAGCAGCAGCGCCTGCTCGATGCCGCCGCGGCGCAGGGGCTGGACGACACGCTGCTGCTTGGCCTGCGCGCCGCCGACGTGCTCCTCGGCGGCGCCGACACGCTCCTGTCGCAGCGCGCCGCGCGGATGCTGTCGCGTATCGGCAATGAGGACCTGCTCAACATGGTCATCGCGCCATGGCTGTCATCCCTGCGCTGGCCGCAGCGGCGCACCGTGTTGTGGGAGTTGTGCGGTCGTGCGCCGGTCCGCTATCTGGCGGAAGCCGGCTGGGCGGCATCGGCCGACATCAGCCGCCGCATCTTCGAACGGCAGGGCAGCCCGTGACGGGAAGCCTGTCGGGCATCGAACACGTACAGGGCGAGGGCAGAATGGAACCTGTGCAAGAGGCAAATTCATGTCGATGACAAAATCAAAGGTCTGCGTGATCATCGCGGCCCGAAACGCGGCGCGAACAATCGCGGTCGCCATCGCGTCCGCGCTGCGCGAACCGGAAGTGGCCGAAGTCGTCGTCGTCGATGACGCCTCCACCGATGACACGGCCCAAGTCGCCCGCGCCGCCGATGACGGCAGCGACCGGCTCGCGGTGATCCGTCTCGACGTCAATCGCGGCCCCTCCTTCGCCCGCAACGCCGCCATCGCCGCCTCGCAATCGCCATTCATCGCCATTCTGGACGCCGACGACTTCTTTCTCGCGGGCAGATTTCACAATCTGTTTGCCGGCGCGGACTGGGATTTCGCGGCCGACAACATCATGCTCATCAGGGACGACGCCTTGAGCGATGTCACCCAGATCGTCGCACCGCAGTTCGCGGCCGAGCCGGAATTCCTCGACCTGGAGCGCTTCGTCGAAGGCAACATCTCCAGGCGCAACGTGCGCAGAGGCGAACTCGGTTTCCTCAAGCCGGTGATCAGCCGCGCTTTTCTCGACAGGCACGGCTTGCGCTATGACGAGAGCTTGCGTCTGGGCGAGGATTACGAACTCTACGCGCGCGCGGTCGCCAGCGGCGCGCGCTTCAAGGTCATCCGCTCCTGCGGTTACGGCGCCATCGTGCGGGCCGATTCGCTGAGCGGCCGCCACAAGACCCAGGACCTGAAGCGTCTTGCCGACGCCGACCTGGCGCTGCTGGCGATCGACAGCCTGCCTGAGGGTTCCAAAGCGGTGCTGCGCCGCCACGAGCGCCACGTGCGCGACAAATACCGGCTGCGCAATTTCCTCGACGTCAAGGCCGAGCGGGGCCTGGCGTCGGCCGCGGCCTATGCCTTCGCAAGCCAATCCAACCTGGTTCCCATCGTCCAGGGCGTGGCGTCCGACAAGCTCGAGGCGCTGTTTCGCCGCGTCGGGTTCGCCTCCCGTCGTCAACATGTGCCGCCAATGCGTTTTCTCATGGCCGGCACCAGCACGGGCAAGCAGCCTTGAATGCGGGCGTCCGGCCGCGCTCTTGCCAGCCCGTCGCGCAAAGCATTTCCGGCGGATTTATGAGTTTACGAATTGGGTGGTTGCCTAGCCGGCCGGAGGATGGCAGTCTATGTTGCGGTGCAGCAATTAGGATGGCCAATGAACCGGCCTCCGATCGGACTGCCCGATATTGAACCGGTAAGGGGCCCGGCCGACGGCCGGACTACCACAGGACTTTGAACGCATGGCCTCGATATTCGGCTTCAGATCAAGGAATCCGGCCCGCGACCGCCAGACCGACATCTCGCGCCTCGACCGCCTGGCGAAGCTGTTCGAGCAGATCGCGGCCGAGATCGAGGCCGAGCGAAACGGGCTGGAGAATCGCTACAAGGCGACGGCCACCAACGCCGCCTTTCTGGTCGAGGCCATGGAGAACGGCTCGGCGTCTGCGCGCCGTTCCGCCGAGGTCGATGAATTGACGACGTCGATCCTGAATTGCGAGCGCCGCATCGCGGCGCTGTCGCGCCAGAACGGCATGGTCCGGGAGCTTCGTCATTCGCTGGATATGGTTTTCGATGAGGACGGGTCGTCCGATATGACGGCCAGCGAGGGGCTCGCCAAACCGGCAGGCGCCGGCAGAGGGTGAAGGCTGAAGGGTGGATTTGGCGCGAGGCGAGAAGGCAGCTTGGGGAGGGGCTGACGAGAGAAAGAAAGCGCCGTTTGGCAACGGCTCGAATGGCTACTTTGGGTTGGGGATGCACAGCGCAAAGGTTGAGTTTCGTATGAATGCGGATCCGAGAACCACGTTCACCGTCGCAGTTCGCGGCATATCGTCAACGCGCCAGGCCAGGCAAGCCCGCCCAGGCGATTCCACCGGACGCAGGGCTGCCCTGGTCGCGCTGGCTCTCGCTAGCCTGTTCGCCGGGCCGGCGCCATCCTGGTCGCAAGATCTGAAGTCGGCGCCCTCATTCGTCGATGATTTCACCAGCTTCAACCGCCAGCGCTGGTATGTCTCCGATGGCTGGACGAATGGCGGCCATCAGAATTGCACCTGGGCGAAGGGACAGGTCAGCCTGGCGGACGGCGTGCTGTCATTGGGTTTCGAGAAGCAGAAGACGAAGGACCGCGACTACGCTTGCGGCGAAATCCAGACCAAGCAGCGCTTCGGCTACGGCACCTACGAGGCGCGCATGAAGACCGACACCGGTCCCGGCCTCAACGCGGCTTTCTTCTCCTATATCGGCCCGTCGGACAAGCAGCCCTGGGACGAGATCGACTTCGAGATCCTGACCAAGGACACGTCCAAGGTGCAGGTCAATGCCTACATCGCCGGCAAGGGCAAGAACGAGAAGCTGGTCGACGTGCCGGGCGGCACGGAAAAGGCCTTCAACGACTACGCCTTCGTCTGGCAGAAGGACAGTTTGCGCTGGTACGTCAACGGCCAACTGGTGAACACCATCACCGATCCGGCAAAGCTGCCCAGCCATGCTCAGAAGATCTTCTTCAGCCTCTGGGGCAGCGATACGATGACCGGATGGTTGGGCGCATTCGCCGATCCCGGACGCAAGCTTTCGCTGCAGATCGAGCGCGTCGCCTTCACCGCGCAGGGCGAACCCTGCCAGTTTCCGGAATCGCTGGCATGCAGCGTAAAGTAGAACCTATTGGGAAAGTCGATTTGAACCGGCCGGGCCGACCACGGTCCGCTGCCCTGGACAGGAACAAAACAGAATGAATTTGACGGTGTTTGGTATCGGCTATGTCGGTCTCGTGCAGGCTGCTGTGCTTGCCGAAGTGGGCCACCAGGTCGTCTGCGTCGACATCGACGCGAACAAGGTCGAGCGGCTCAATCAAGGTCTCGTCCCGATTTTCGAGCCGGGCCTGGAAAGCATCGTGAGGGAGAACCATGCCGCCGGCCGCATCAAGTTCACCACCGACGCGGCCGCCGCCGTCAGGCATGGTGAAATCCAGATGATCGCGGTCGGCACGCCTCCCGGCGAGGATGGCTCGGCCGATCTCAAATATGTGCTGGCGGTCGCCGAGGCGATCGGCCGGGAAATGGATGCGCCCAAGATCGTCGTCGGCAAGTCGACCGTGCCGGTCGGCACCTGCGAGAAGATCAAGGCCAGGATCGCCGAAACGCTGAAGAAAAGAGGCCGCGAGGACCTGACCTTCGACGTCGCTTCCAATCCGGAATTCCTCAAGGAAGGGTCCGCCGTCGCCGATTGCATGAGGCCGGACCGCATCATCGTCGGCACATCGAGCGAGGACACCGAGGCGGTGATGCGTGAGCTCTACGCCCCCTTCAACCGCAACCACGAGAAGATGATCGTGATGGATGTGCGCAGCGCCGAATTCACCAAATACGCGGCCAATTGCATGCTCGCCACCAAGATCAGCTTCATGAACGAAATGGCGAATCTGGCCGAACAGCTCGGCGCCGACATCGAGGAGGTGCGCAAGGGCATCGGCAGCGATCCGCGCATCGGCTACCACTTCATTTATCCGGGCCTCGGCTATGGCGGCTCCTGCTTTCCCAAGGACGTGCGCGCCCTGATCAAGACCGCCGAAGGCGTCAAGTTCGACGCCAAGCTGCTGCGCGCCGTCGAGGAGCGCAACAACGAGCAGAAATCCGTGCTGTTCGACAAGGTGAACCGCTATTTCAAGGGCAACCTCAAGGGCAAGACCTTCGCGCTCTGGGGCCTGGCTTTCAAGCCCAACACCGACGACATGCGCGAGGCGCCCGCCCGCACGCTGATGGAGGCACTCTGGAACGTCGGCGCCACCGTGCAGGCCTATGATCCCGAGGCGATGCAGGAATGCCAAGCCATCTATGGGCTGCGCGACGACCTGCTTCTGTGCGGCACCAAGGAAGCGGCGCTGCGCGGCGCCGATGCGCTGCTGATCGCCACCGAGTGGAAGAGTTTTCGTGCGCCTTCCTTCGACGCGCTGAAGGACGCGCTGACCACGCCGATCATCTTCGACGGCCGCAACCTCTATGATCCCAAGGTCATCGCCCGCCACGGCATCGAATATCACTCGATCGGCAGGATGGCGGCATGAGACCGGGTTTGGGCAATCCAATGTGGGATCGCCGCGGCCGGCCGGTGTGCTTGCCATGACGAACGCACAAGACCCGGAAAGGAGTTGCGGCTGATGGTGCTGGACGTAAAGCCGGAGCAGATCACCAAGGACCACTTCGACGTTGTCGCGATCGGTTCCGGTTTCGGTTCGGCCTTCTTCCTGCACGAATTCACGAAGCGGCGTAAGGCGCGCATCCTGCTCCTGGAATGGGGCCGCCACAACACGCATGAATGGCAGCTCAAGCAGAACGTCAACACCGACATCGAGGACGAGTCGACCTACAAGACCAATTCCGACAAGCTCTGGAACTACACGATCGGGCTGGGCGGCGGCACCAATTGCTGGTTCGCGCAGACGCCGAGGTTCCATCCCAACGATTTCAGGCTGAAAAGCACCTACGGCATCGGCAATGACTGGCCGATCAGCTATGACGACGTCGAACCGTTCTATTGCGACGCCGAAGACATCATGTCGATCTCGGGCGATCCCGACATGGCGGCGATGCTGCCGCGTTCGAAGCCTTTTCCGCAGCCGCCGCACCGCATGTCGACGCCCGACCGGATCATGAAGGCGGCGCAGCCCGGCCAGCATTTCGTCATGCCGACCGCGCGCGCCCGCGTGCCGACCGCGCAGCGCACCTCGTGCTGCGCCAACCTCAGATGCTGGCTATGCCCGGTCGACGCCAAGTTCACCGCCAATAACGGCCTGATGCATGTCTTCGAACATCCCGACGTGTCGGTCTGCCTCGGTTCGGAAGTGCGCAGGCTAGACCATGTCGGCGGGACGGTCCGCTCGGTCACCTTCGTCCACGCCGGCAAGGAATATCAGGTCAGCGGCGACCTGTTCGTTCTCGGCGCCAATGCCATCCAGAGCGCGGCGATCATGCTGCGCTCCGGCCTGGGAGGCGAATTCGTCGGCCGCGGCCTGCATGAATCCTATGGCTGGAATTTCGAGGTCTATCTCGACGGTGTCGACAATTTCGACGGCAGCACCATCACCACCGGCTTGAATTTCGGCCTCTATGACGGTCCGCACCGGTCCGAGCACGCCGCGGCGCTGGTCTATTTCGAGAACCGCTGGCAACACGGCATGCGCGCCGAGAAGGGACGGCTGCGCCAGGCTCTGCCGCTTGTCGTGGTGACCGAGAACCTGCTCGACCATGAGAATTTCGTCACGCTCGACGAGGACGACAACGCCTTCGTCAGCTTCAAGGCGCCGTCGGACTACGCGGTCAAGGGCATGGCGCGGGCGCTGGAGAAACTGCCCGGGCTGCTCGCCCCGCTACCGGTCGAACAGCTTTTCGATCGCGGCATCCGGCCAACCGAATCGCATGTCCAGGGTACGCTCCGGATGGGAACGGGCCCGGCCGATTCGGTGGTCGACAGCGGCATGATTCATCACCAGCTCAGGAACCTGGTCGTGGTCGGCACCAGCACATATCCGAGCTGTTCATGCGCCAATCCGAGCCTGACCGCGGCAGCGCTGTCCCTGCGGGCGGCGAGCCGGATGGCGTGAGAGGAGCAAACCAGATGACAGAGATCTCGCGACGCTCCGCACTGGCCGTCATGGCGGGCGGGGTGGTGTCGACCGGCATTGCCTACGCGGCAGTATCCTCGTTTTCGGATGAGGATCTGGTGCGCGTCACGCTCGAGAAATATTTCGGCAAGCTCAACATGCGCATCGAGCATTTGCAGCAGTTCGTCCTGGCGTTCCGCGACAGGAACCCGTGGATATTCCCGAGCAAGAAACTCAGCGACGCCGTCACCTTGCTCGAGGAGACAAGGCTGGGCAAAGCCCGCGCTCTGCTGCCGGAGCAGAAGAAGCAGGACCTCCTGCATTTCGACCGCTGGCTGATCGCCGAATTCCACATGCTGACCGACTACGCCTGGCGCAGTTCGCCGGGCGATCCGATCCGGTTCACCGGATGGCAGCCATGCACCAATCCGTTCGCCAATCTCGAGCAACAGAGTGCCTGAGGCGGTGCCGGAGCAAGCTCTCGGGCCACATTGAACGAAACGCGAAAGAACCAGGAGCCAGGAACCATGAAAGTTCTTTTTGCAGGCGGCAACGGATACACGCCCGAATTCAGCGGCGGCGTCCAGTCGAGCACCCATCATCTGGCCGAGCAGTTGATCGAGCACGGCCATGAGGCGGCCGTACTGGCCGCCCTGTTCGGCGACGGTGTCTTCGGCTTCAAGGCGCGCGCCAAGATGAAGCTGCTGCGTCAGCCGGCGGTCATCGACAGTTTTCCCGGCTATCCGGTGGTGCGGGCCTGGTTTCCCTGGAAGGCGGCCGACTTTGCCGTCCGCAGATTGAAGCCGGACGTGGCCGTCGTCCAATGCCACAAGTCGGTTCCGGTGGGCAAGGCGCTGCAGGCCGAAGGCGTGCCGCTGGTCGTCTATCTCAGGAATGTCGAGTTCCATGAGCTGGGCGGCGATCTGCGCGAGTTGCATTCGGCGCTCTACATCGCCAACTCGCAATTCACCGCGCGCGCCTACAAACAGAAGTTCGGCATCGATGCGGCGGTGCTGCCGCCGACCATCAATGCCGCCCTCTACAGCACGCCGACCACGGGCCAGTTCGTCACCTTGATCAATCCGTACGAGGAGAAAGGCTTCGAGCTCGCCGTGCGCATCGCCGGCGCCTGCCCCGAGATTCCGTTCCTGTTCGTGGAGAGCTGGAAGCTTGCCGACGATCATCGCGCCCGCATCGAGCAAACCATCGCCCCGTTCTCCAATATCAGGCTGGAGAACCGCACCGGCGACATGAAGACCGTCTATGGCCGCACCAGGATCCTGCTGGCGCCCAGCAAATGGGAAGAGGCCTGGGGCCGTGTGGCCTCGGAAGCCCATTGCAGCGGCATTCCCGTCATCGGCTCGCGGCGCGGCGGCCTGCCCGAAGCGATCGGACCGGGCGGCGTGGTGCTCGATTACGAAGCTCCGCTCACCGACTGGGTCGCGGCTGTCAGGCTGCTGTGGAACGACCGCCAGGAATATGACCGGCTCTCGGCCACGGCGCGCAGCTTCTCCGAGCGTCCGGAGCTCGATCCTGACCGCCAGTTCCTCACCTTCTTTTCCATGCTGGACAAGGCCACACAGCAGCGTTCGCGACAGGCGGCGTAGCCGAGGCTTAGGCTGGAACCGACCTCGGCAGCCCTGTAATAGGAATTTTTTCTTGACAGGGTGAAGGCAACTATGGTAGTTTTTTGGTTATGGTGCTGAGTTGCGCCGGAAACCCGCTGCACAGGAGGGTTTGATGCTTCTCGACCGGCGCGCCGGCGAACACTCCGAAGGAACCCGTTAATCTGGATTCGCAGCCTTGGCGGATCAGGCCAGGCGCTTGACCCGGCTTTTCAGCGTCTCGTAGCCGCGGGCGCCAAGCAGGGCGCGGGCAAGGGCCTTGGCGGCGCCCTTGCGGCCTTCCTGTGATTTGGCCTGTCGCAACCTGGCCGGCAGGTTGCGCGCCGCCTGGCCGAGCGCCGGGAGCGACAGCGCGTTGGGAAAGCTGACCATGTGCGTTTCGATGCACAGCACCGGTTTGCCCGACAGCTCGGTGATCCTTAGCGCCTGCTCGTGCTCGCTCTCGATGAACAGGATGGCATCGGATTTGCGGTAGAATTCGGCCTTGAAACTGCCATGCGCGCCAAGCCGCTGACGCTCCGCCTTGCTCGGCAGGTCGAGCATGATCAGATGATCGTACTTGATCTCGTGCTTGGCCAGCCATGCCTCGGTCAGCGCGCGGTATTTCTCCAGCCGGCTGGTCACCAGCCAGCCGATCTTGCGGGTCGCGGTATGGAGCGGCCGCGCTTCGCTAAGGAATTTCTCGTAGGCCGGACCATCGTCGTTTTCCGCCTCGGTCGGATCGAGGCACAGCACCCCGTCTATGTCGACGCAGCATTGCGCAAGGAATTTGTGATGCATGAAGTTCCACTGGAACATGCGCGGATGCGGCACGACCTCGAAGACGACATCGGTCTCGGCATGCTGCGGCTCAAGCCCGAACACGGCGGCAAAGGTGTAGTCGGCCTCGATGCCGGCACCCTCTATGCGGGCGCGGGCGTCGCGCATGGCGTTGCCGCCGGAGACGCTGTCGTCGATCACCAGCACCTTGCGCATTTCCGCGACCTTGCGGTCGAGCACCGCACGGCGCTTGGTGATGCCCGATGTGTAGACGCGACCCTCGAGGAAGGAGTCCAGGTCGGTCATCGGTATGTTCGCCGCGAGACTGACCAGCGTCGCTGCCAGCACCCCGCTTCTGGGGACGCCGACCACCAGGTCGATGTCGCGCGGCAACCGGTGAAGGTTGCTCACGATCGCGTCGTTCATGTCTGAGATCGATCGGTAATGCATGGATCAGGCCTGATGCTCGGGTGAACGGTAAGGGTCGAAAGCGCCGAAATTATTGCGCCTCGCGCGGTGCTGCCGCCGGCGGCCTTGCCGGCAGCATTTTCAAAGCCTCGCGCAAGGCTTCACGGCCGGCTGCGAAGGCCAGCGCGATGACGATGGTGATGAGATAGGCAAGGATCGCGCCGCTGGCCAAGGCAATGACATGCTGCTGCGGCAGCAGCGGCTTGACCAACCAGACCACCGCAAGCGCCACATGCGCGCCGAGCACGAACGGCGTCGCCGCGCGAAGCACGTGGCTTGCCCGCAGCGGCCCGCTCCTGCCGACATAGAGCCACAGGAAAGGCGTGCGCAGATATTCGCTGACGGCATAGGCGATCGCCACGCCGAGCGCGCCATAAGGCAGGCCCAGCACGAAAGCGAGCACCGACGTTACCGCCGTGATGATGCCCCAGCGCATGAAGTCGCCGGAACGGCCTTGGCTGACGAACAGCCATCCGGCCGGATTGTTGAGCGGCTGCAGCAGCCCGGCGAAGCCAAGCGCCAGGAAAATGCCGGCGCTCGCGCGCCATTGCTCACCGAGCACGAAGGGGATGAGTATGTCGGACATGGCGGTGGCGAAAGCGACGCCGGGAAGCGCCACCAGCAGGATCAGCGGCATGACGCGAAGATAGGCGCTGCGGTAGCGGTCGGGCTCGTCCTTCAGCCTGGAAAGAGCCGGCACCATCACCTTCGACAGCGGGTTCGTGATCTGGCTCAGCGGGAATAGGAGCAGCTTGTAGGCACGGTCATAGAGGCCGAGCTGCGCCTCGCCCCAGTATTTTCCGATCAGCACGTTGTCGAGATTGCGGGCGAAGAAATTGGCGAAGTTGAAGCCGGTTATGCCGGCGCCGAAATTGATCAGCTCGCTGATCCCGGCGACCTTGCGCGGCAGGCTGGGCCGCCAGCGCGAACTGGCCCAGTAGCACAGCGTCGGCAGCACGGCTCCGGTCAAGGTGCCGGCGAAAAGTGCCCAGTAGGAGCGATCGACGAATGTCCAGGCGATCGACACGGCAAGACCAGCCACGGCGCCTGCGACATCGATGATGGCCAGGCGGCCGAACTGCATGCGGCGCGTCAGGAGCGCCAGATGCTGCGCACCGAGGCCGTAGGCCATGATCTGCAGGCCCAGCGCCGCCACCAGGCCAGCCACACGCGGTTCGCCGTAGAAGGCGGCGACCAGCGGTGCCGCGCCGGCAAGCACGCAGGCCAGGATGGCGCTGACGGCGACGTTGATCCAGAACAGGTAGTTCACCTCGTCGTGCCGTATGCCCGATTTCTGGATGGTCGCCTGGGTGAGGCCGAAATCCTGGAACAGCGCGATAAAGGCCAGCACCGGCGCGCACATCGCCACGACGCCGAAATCCTGCGGCAACAGGAGACGCGACAGCACGATGACGGAAATGATCTGCGTGGCGACCCGCACGGACTGCGACAAGGCCGTCACGACCGCGCCACGCCCGACCGATTTGCGCAGCGAGCCTTCTGGCGGATCGAATGGATTGGCTTCCAAATTCAGGATTCCTGATTCTTGTGCAGGTTCCGACCAGGAACCCTGCAACCGCCGCCGCGGCCAAATTACGGCATTTATTTTGCAGTGCAACAAAAAACGTGGATTTTGCTACGCTGCACCAAAAATGTTGCGATGCAGCAAGACCTGTACTAGGTTCGCCGTGGGTGGGCCAACAGCGGTCGAGTTTTCATGCTGAATGTCTTGTACCTTGTGCATGACGTTTCCGACCCGGCAGTGCGCCGGCGGATTACAATGCTCAGGGCAGGTGGCGCCCAGGTCACGCTCGCAGGCTTCCGTCGCACGGCAAATCCCATTGCCGACGTCGAGGGATTGCGGTCGCTGGATCTCGGCGCGACGCGTGACGGGCGATTCGCCCAGCGTCTGACGGCAGTCGCCAAGGCGGCGGTTTCGATCGGCACCAGGCTCCACGGCATGCCGAGACCCGATCTCATCATCGCGCGCAACCTGGAAATGCTGGCGCTCGCCCGCCGCGCCAACACGGCGTTCGGCGCAGCGGTGCCGATCGTCTATGAATGCCTCGACATCCATCGCCTGATGCTTCGCAGCGATGCGGTCGGCAAGGCGCTGCGTGCCACGGAACGTTACCTTGCCAGGGACGTAAGGCTGCTGGTGACCAGCTCGCCCGCATTCACCGCCAATTATTTCGAGCCGTACGGCCAGGTGACGGCGCCGGTCGAACTGGTCGAAAACAAATATTTCGAGGCAGCGGCGATCCTGCCGGCCGAGCATGAGATGGCCGAGGCGCCTGTCGCGCCACCCTGGCGCATCGGCTGGTTCGGGGCATTGCGCTGCCGCCGCTCGCTCGAACTCCTGGCCGATTTCTCGCGCCGCGCCGACGGCCGGTTCGAGATCGTGCTGCGCGGCCGCCCGGCGTTGACCGAATTCCCGGATTTCCACGCCTTCGTCGAGGCGGAGCCCTGGCTTTCGTTTCGCGGACCCTACCGCAACCCGGAGGACATGGCGGCGATCTACCGGGACGTGCATTTCTCCTGGGCGATCGATTTCTTCGAGGCGGGCCAGAATTCCGAATGGCTGCTGCCCAATCGCCTCTATGAAGGCTGCCGATTCGGCGCGGTGCCGATCTCGATGGCCAACACGGAAACTGGGCGGTTCCTCGGCCGGCAAGGCATCGGCATTCTGTTGCCCGAAGCCTCACCCGACGCGCTCGAAGCCGCCATCGGCAAGATGGAGGAGCGCCGCTTCAGCACGTTGAAGGAGCGCGTTCTGTCGCGCAACCCCAGGATATGGAGCTATGATCGCAGCGATTGCCGGGCGCTGGTCGACAAGCTTCGCAGCCTGGCCGCCATGCGCCAACCCTTCGCGGCCGAGGCTTTGGCCTAGGATGGAGATCGCCCGATGATGCAAGCGCTCCCCTCCAGCCTGATCGTGATTCCCTGCCTCAACGAGGCAGCCCATATCGGTGTGCTGCTCGACCAGCTCAGCCCCGCGGCCGCGAGGCTCGGCGCCAGGATCGTCGTTGCCGATGGCGGCAGCACCGATGGTACCCCGGCCATTGTCGGCGAGCGTGCGAAGGAAGATCCCCGCATCATCCTGCTCCACAATGAAAAGCGCATCCAGAGCGCGGCGATCAATCTTGCCGTCGCCAGATTCGGCGATGGTGCCGAATATCTGATCCGCATCGATGCCCATGGCGGCTATCCCGCCGACTATTGCGACCGGCTGGTCGAGGAAGCGCTGGCCACGGGCGCCGATTCTGTCGTGGTCTCGATGCTGACCAGCGGCAGCGGCACCGTGCAGAAGGCGGCCGCGGCGGCACAGAATTCAAAGCTCGGCACCGGCGGTTCCAAGCACAGGCATCTGTCCGCCGGAGAATGGGTCGATCACGGCCATCACGCGCTGATGCGGATTTCTGCCTTCCAGGCCGTCGGCGGCTATGACGAGACGTTCAGCCATAATGAGGACGCCGAGCTCGACTACCGGCTGAGACAGGCCGGCTACAGGATCTGGATGAGCGGCAGGACGCAGATGGTTTACTATCCGCGCGCGTCGCTCAGCGGCCTCTATTTCCAGTATCTCGGCTACGGCCGCGGACGCGCCAAGAATGTCCTGAAGCACCGCGTCATCCCGAAGGTCCGGCAGATGGTGCCGCTGCTGGTGTTCCCGGTGGTGGTGCTCGCAGCCTTTTCCTTCGTGCACTGGCTGGCGGCGGTGCCGTTTTTGATCTGGGCGACGGTGTGCCTCGGCTATGGCCTGTGGACGGCGATAAGCCAGCGCAATGCCGAGATCGCGCTTGCCGGCGTCTCGGCGATGGTCATGCATTTCGGCTGGTCCGTCGGTTTCTGGCTGCAGCTTCTCGGTCTCGGTGCACGACGCGGGGTCGCGTGATGGCGGTTACAGGCAAGAACCGCAGCATCGATATCGGCGTGTGCACGTTCCGCCGGCCGGAACTGGCCGACACGCTGCGCTCGCTCGATGCCATGGACAGGCCGGCCGGTTTCGATGTCCGGGTCATCGTCGCCGATAATGACGACACGCCGAGCGCCAGGGATCTGGTGACGGCCCTGGCGCGGGAACTGACGCTGCCTATCAGCTATCACCACTGCCCGGCGCGCAACATCTCGATCGCCCGCAATGCCTGTCTTGACGCCAGCACGTCGGATTTCGTCGCCTTCATCGACGACGACGAGACGGCTTCGCCGCGCTGGCTTGCCGAGCTCGTCGCAACAGCCCAGGCAAGTCGCGCCGCCGCCGTGCTGGGCCCGGTCAAGGCGCGCTATGGGGCCGATGCGCCGGACTGGATGCGGCGTGGCGACTTCCATTCGACCTTGCCGGTCTGGGTGCGCGGCGAGATCCGCACCGGCTACACCTGCAACGTGCTGCTCGACATGGGGTCGGACAGCCTGCGCGGGCGCCGCTTCAGCCTGGCGCGTGGCCAGACCGGCGGCGAGGACACCGAATTCTTCGACCAGATGCACAAGACAGGCGGCACGATCGCGTTTTCTCCGGAGGCTTGGGTGGACGAGGTCGTGCCACGGACCAGGGCCGCGTTCGACTGGCTTGGCCGCCGCCGCTTCCGCGTCGGGCAGACGCATGGCCATCTCCTGGGGCGCAATGCGAGCGGCATTGGCCTGCTCAAACAGGTCGCCATTGCCTCGGCAAAGGCAGCCTATTGCTTCGCCGCGGCGTTTCCCTTCCTTGCCAGCCCCGTGCGGCGGAACCGCAGCGTGCTGCGCGGCATTATGCATGTCGGCGTCGTCAGCGGCCTTGTCGGCATCCGCGAGATTCGTCTCTACGGCCAGCCCTCGCCACAGGAAGGAGGCAAGCGTGCAGCCTGACGTCAGCTTCGTCCCGGACGTTTCCTTCGTCATTGCAGCCTACAACGCCGAGGCGACCCTCGACCGGGCGATCGCCAGCGCCATCGCGCAGAAGGGTGTCAGCGTCGAGGTCGTCGTCGTCGACGACAAGTCGCGCGACGCCACGCTCGACGTGGCAAGGGCCTATCCGCAGGACATCGTGCGCGTCGTGGCGCTCGCGCAGAACAGGGGCCCCGGCGGCGCCAGGAACGCCGGCCTCGAGGCTGCCCGCGGCCGCTGGGTCGCGGTCCTCGATTCCGACGATGCGGTCTATCCCGGCCGCATCGCCGCCATGATCGCGCGGGCCGAAAGGGCGGGCGCGCAAATCGCCGTCGACAACCTCCAGGTCGTCCGCGAGGACGGCGTGATCGAGGATGCGATGTTCCCGACGCGCTATCTGGAGGAATTGGGCGAGATCTCGCTGGCCAGCTATATCGCCGGCAACGTCGTCTTCGAATCGAAGTTCAATCTCGGCTATCTCAAGCCGATCTTCGAGCGCCGCTTCCTGGAAGAAAACGGACTTCGCTACGACGAGGACCTGATCATCGGCGAGGATTACATATTTCTGGCCAACGCCCTGGCCAAGGGCGGCAGGTGCGTGGTCGAGCCTGACATCGGCTATGCCTATCACATCCGCAGCGGCTCCATTTCGCGCGTGCTCGAGCCTCATCATGTCGAGGCGATGCGCAAGGCCGATGCAATTTTCGCTCAAAGCCATCAGATGGACGCGGCCGCGCAAGCGGCCTTCGCCCGGCGCAGCCGCAGCCTGCGCAAGGCAGCCTCGTTCCTGTCGATGGTCCAGCACATCAAGGCGCGGTCCCCGCTCAAGGCGATCCGGACGGCGCTCAGCGACCCGGCGGCGGTCAGGCATATGGGCATGCCGATCGCCGTGCGGTTGCGACGAGTAGCGGCACAATTTGCCGTGGGGGCGGGGAGGTGAAGATGCAGGCACATGGAGGGATTTTTCCTGGCCTGCGAATGGACTGAAGTCGATCTTCTCAGAAGGAATTTGCGATGAAGAAAATCAGGAAGGCCGTGATACCGGTGGCGGGGCTTGGAACGCGGTTCCTGCCGGCGACCAAGTCGATGCCGAAGGAAATGCTTCCCGTCGTCGACCGGCCGGTCGTGCAATACGCCGTCGATGAGGCCTTCGAGGCCGGCATCGAGCACATCGTGTTCGTGACCGGCCGCAACAAGGCGGTCATCGAGGATTATTTCGACCTGCATCCGGAATTGATCGGAACACTGGAGCAGAGCGGCAAGAAGGCGCAATTGCAGTCGTTGGAAAGCCTGCTGCCGGTGGCCGGCGCCACCAGCTTCATCCGCCAGCAATCCCCGCAAGGCCTTGGCCACGCCGTCTGGTGCGCGCGCGAGGTCATCGGCAACGAGCCCTTCGCCCTGCTTTTGCCTGATATGGTTTCGTTCGGCGGCCGCGGCTGCCTGGCCGAGGTCGCCGACCTCTATGCCGAGACCGGCGGCAACGTCATTGCGGTCGAGCGCTGTGACCCGACCGAGACCAACAAATACGGCATTGTCGGCCGCGGCGCCGACATTGGCGGCGGTTTCGAGGTGACGGCGATGGTCGAAAAGCCGGCGCCGGCCAATGCGCCGTCGAACTTCTACATCAACGGCCGCTATATCCTGCAGCCCGAGATCTTCGCCCTGCTCGGCAACCAGCAGCGCGGCGCGGGCAATGAGATCCAGCTGACCGACGCCATGGTCCGCCTGGCGCAGGAGCAGTCCTTCTTTGCCCAGCCTTTCAAGGGCCGCATGTTCGACTGCGGCTCGAAGGAGGGCTTTATCCAGGCCAACATCGCCTTCGCCTTGGCGCGCGACGACATGAAGGGTCCGGTTTTCGAGATGCTCCAGGAGTTCGTCCGGTCGCATGAACGACAGGAAGAAGCCGCATAATGCCCATGTTTCGGGAGCATTGTCGAACGGCTGACGGTGCGATGCGCGCAACGCCCTGTGGCGTCCGGCATGGAACTTGCGTTGCTTTTTGGCAATGCTCCCGATCTTCGAAGTGCCTGGGAGCCAAGGCATGATCCCGGAAAGCGCAAGGCGGTTTTCGGAAAAGATCATGTTCAAACAGTGAGATAGAGCCCATCCCGATGATTGGGATGGACGGGCTCTGGAATTGGACCGAAGATGAACTATGCCAACTTTCCTCTCGACAAGAGGATGCCATTGCCGAATTCGGAAGCAGGAGACGGCGAAGACTTCATCGATGTCGAGCGGCTGCTTGGCATGGCAGCGCGGCAGGCCAAGGTGGTTGTCCTGGGCGCGGTCATTGGTCTTGTCCTGGGCCTGCTCTATCTGCAGACCACGCCGCCCAAATACCAATCGGTCTCGAGCGTGCTGATCGATGAGGGGCTGAACAAGATCGTCGACGACATTTCGGCGGCGTCGACGACCATGCAGACCGATTCGGCCATCCTGAGCCAGATCGAAATCCTGACCTCGACGCGGCTTGCCGCCGTGGTCGTCGACAAGCTGAAGCTCGACCGCAACGACGCGTTCATGAACCCGCCCCAGTCGGCGCTCGCCCAGGGCATCGGCCTGATCCGTGGCCTGATCCAGTATGTTCGCCCCAGTCCTCCCATGCCGGGCGTCGGCGACGTCACCAAGCTCGACCCCGCCACCCGCGATGCGCTGATCGCGACCTCACGTCGCGACTACGCGATCCTCAAATTGCAGAACGAGGTGCAGGCGGAGCGCGTCGGGCGAAGCTATGTCATCGCGCTCGGCTACCAGGCGACGGACCCGGCACTGGCGACCGCGATCACCAAGGCCTATGCCGATGCCTATCTCGCCGACCAGCTCGACGCCTCCTTCGATGCCACCGAGCGCGCCGCGGTCTGGCTGCAGGGCCGGCTGACGGAACTGCGCGAAAGCTCGCAGGCGGCATCGTTAGCGGTCGAGAAATTCAGGGCCGAGCACGGCCTGTCCGCCAACAGCGACGGCCAGCTGATGAGCGCCAAGCAGCTTGCCGACCTCAACGCCCAGCTTATCGTTGCGCAGGCCGATACGGCCCGGGCCAGCGCCCGCTACCAGCAGTACAAGTCCATCGTCGAAAGCGGCTCGGAGAACGCCTTCAAGGATGCCGCCATATCGAGCGACCAGCCGAGCAGCTCGGTCATCGCGGCGCTCAAGACGCGCTATCTCGCCGTCGCCAAGCGGCAGCAGGATGTCGAGGCCAATTTCGGGCCGCAGCATCCGCAGGCGGTGGCGCTCGCCAAGGAGAAGGCCGACATATCGGCGCAGATATTCGGCGAGTTGAAGCAACTGACCGAAAGCTATCGCAACGAATATGAAGTGGCGCTGGCGCGCGAGACCGCGCTCAGGGCCAATGTCGCCGCGGCGCAAGGCAAGAGCGCCATCGACAACCAGTCGCAGGTCAAGCTGCGTGAACTCGACCAGAAGGCGACGGCGCTCTCCACGCTCTACCAGACATTCCTCGGCCGCTACGAGGAAGCCGCCCAGCAGCAATCCTTCCCGGTCGGGAAGATCCGCATCATCTCGGATGCATCGACGCCGCTCAGCGCCTCCAGCCCGCGCACGGTGGTGGTGCTGGCGCTCTCGCTTGTGCTGGGCACGTTGATGGGTGCCGGGCTCGGCGGCCTGAACGAATTCAACGAGCGTTTCTTCAGGACCGGCGAGGATGTCCGCGACCGCGTCGGCCTCAAATTCCTCGGTTATCTACCTGTCATCGGCGGCAAGACCGCCAGGGAGGAAAAGCCGGCCGACCCGGATCTCAAAACCGCCAAATCGCCGGCCGCCGCCGAAAAGCGCGCGCGCATGCGCGTCAGCGTCGATGCTCCGGCGTCGATGTTCTCCGAGACGCTGCGCAGCGCAAAGATCGCCTTCGACGTCGTCATGGAAGGGCAAGGCAGCCGCGTCATCGGCGTCATCTCGGTCCTTCCCGGCGAAGGCAAGTCGACGGTCGCGGCCAATCTGGCCGGACTGCTCGCCGCCAACGGCGCCAGGACGCTGCTGATCGACGGCGACCTGCGCAATCCGGGCTTGAGCCGCAGCCTCGGCATGGAGGCCGAGCAGGGACTGATGGAAGCGGTGGTGAGCGGCCAGACCTGGCAGTCGGTCGGCAAGATCGACCGGCAGACGAAGCTGGCGATCATTCCGGCCGTGCTGCGCGGCAATTTCTCGCATACCAGCGAGCTTCTCTCCTCGGCCGGCATGCGGCGCTTCATCGACAACGCCAAGGAGACCTTCGAATACATCGTCGTCGATCTGCCGCCGCTGGGGCCGGTGGTCGACGCCAAGGCCTTCGCGCCGCTTGTCGACGGCTTCGTGCTGGTCACCGAATGGGGCCGCACGCCGCGCGCGATGGTGAGATCGATGCTCGAATCCGAACCCTATGTCGCCAACAAGATCGTCGGCGCGGTGCTGAACAAGGTCGATCTCAAGAAGCTCGCCAAATACGGCTCGTTCGGAGCGTCCGAAAAATTCTTCGGCCAGTACTCGAGCTATTATCTCGACAAGACCGAAGTGCGCAGCAAGACAACGGTCTGAGTTCAACCGTGGCGATTTCCGTGCCTGAGTGACGAGGCAGGTCATCGCCTATGTGGCCACGGCGGGCTACAGTGGGAGTCTAAACCCGGGCATCATCCGGCAGGCAATGTCAGCTTACGCGGCCAATAGCGGCTGGCCACCAAAAGACTGAGATGGACGACAACTATTCCGAGGATGCCTGCCAAAGCCTTCAGCGAGCCGTCCGAAAGGCGCGCATGCCGTCCGGGTTCGAGGAGCTGCATCAGCTCCAGCACAGTGGCTACGACGACAACTATAGTGACAGTTCCAGCCAAGCGGTTTGGAAAGCCGAGCCCCATCGCCACGCCGAACAGAACGTAGGCGAGGGCGCGTTCGAAATCTGGGTCACCCAGGTGGGGCCGCATCTGGATTGGCGACAGCGTCGCGAAGACAATGACGGCGAGCAAAGCAAGGGCGGCAATGCGAGAGATGAGGGTCATTGCCGTTCGTAAAGCGAACAAGCCGGCGAAACAAGTACGGGCATCTTCAAGGGTCGAATTTATAACGAGGTAGCTTCCGTACTGCTTGGCGGATTCAAGCAGCCGCGCCCGATCCAAAGACGCCATGCTAGCCCGTGACGCCCGGTTTCTTTGGCTGATTGGCGATGTCTATGAAATGACATCCGGAGCAATATCGGATTGTGCGGAATCGACGCGCTTTGAGGTTGGCGACATGGATTGGAAGCAGGTCGGCCCCAGAGCAGATCAGTCTATTTCGCTTGCCAGCGATTTCGACGGCAGGTCGGTCGTCCGCTCTGGATGGACGGCGGTGTCGATCCAAGCCCTGGTCAGTTTGAGTTCTGACCGGGTTTCGCAGACAGCGCGATCGGGTCGGTTTCGATAAGCCGAAGCGACCGCACCATGTTCGCCGTTTGCGTCTTGTACTTGAGAAAATGCGGTGTGGTCAGATGGGCTTCGTACGCCGTCTGATCGGCGTAGCATTCGATCACGCGCACCTTTTCAGGCGCACCTTTTTCCGACACGGCATGAAGGAAAAGCACGCCCGGCTCGATTCGCACGGAGGCCTCGATCTCTTCGGTAATCAGGGCCTTGTAGCTGTCGATCTGGTCAGGATCGATTGCCAGTTCGGCTATCCTGACGATCCGCATCGATTGGTCCCTAGCTTTGTACAGGGCCGCGACTCACTATCCAGGCCTCGGAACCCTGCGGCTGGACAGTGCGCTCCTGCGAGGAAGGCACCGAGGTGCCCGTTGGTCAATTGGTCAACAAGATCGCGACTACGCGGCCCTGAGCCGGTAGCGGAACACCGTGTGGTCGAGCAGCAGCCGGATGCGCGGTTCGGCTTCGGTCGCCACCAGCCAGCTTGCCGCGATCATGGTCGCGCCGACCATTGCCATCGACAGGAGATAGGGAAATCCCGCGCCGACCATCGCGCCGAGCATCGCCGCGCCGATGACGTCGTGGATCAGATAGAGCGGGTAGGTCATCAAGCCGATCCGGCGCCAGCCGCTCCAGCTGAGGTCGAGCCGCAGCGACCACGCCATTAGGGCGATGGCGACCAGGAAGACAAGGATCGGCGGCGCATAGGGCATCGCGGCACCGACCTTGATGCTGTGGACGTCGACCGAGCTGGCGATTTGCAGCACGCCCCCGCCTAGGAACAGCAGGCAGAAGGCCAGGCGCGAGGCCGTCACCGCCTTGAACCGCATCAGCCAGATGAGCACGCCGACGGCGAAAAAAGAGCCATGGTGCACCAGGACGAGCTGCAGCCAGCGTGTCTCGGCGAGGTCGGACCAGCCGAGCGGATAATAGAGGCACCAGAACAGCGTGCTGACGAGGCCGATCGCGATTGCCACCGTCTCCATCAGGTGGAAGCGGCCAAGCCGCAACAGGATCCAGACGACAGCGTAGAAGGCGATCTCGATGCCGAGCGTCCAGTAGACGCTGTCCACCCAAGGGCCGTAGGGCGCGAAAAGGCCGGTGCGAACGAGCCTGATCACGGCATCGGTTGGCCAGCTCAGACCGGTGAGCAGCAGCACCGCCGCGGTCACCGGCGCGCAGATCCAGACCGCCGGCGCCAGCCTTTTCACCCTTGCCTCGAAAAACCGCAGCGGCGTCGAATTCTCGGCGCTGAAGGCGATGACGAAACCGCTGATGACGAAGAATATCTGCACGCCGACCCAGCCGGAGCCGACGAAGGCCATTTCGGGATGGGGCGGGATGCCGCCGGTCGCGCGCGCCGAAACCCCGTCAGGGAATGCCCATACCCAGAAGCCATAGTGATAGAACATCACCATGACGGCGGCCAGGAAACGCAATATGTCGACGCCGCCGAATGTCGCCTTGTGCTGAGCCATGCCGTGCCTTTGGAATGGCCCCCCAAGCCAAACCCTAGAGTCTGTTGTTGCATTGCACAACAAAAGATTGGCCAGATGTGACAGTTGGCGCCGACCGCTCAACAAACGGAAGGATCGGGTCTGCTGCGCCCGATCATCTAGACCCCGATGCCGCGCTCCTTCAGCACAGCCGTGATCTCTTCGAGGATGGCCGGGTCGTCGATCGTCGCCGGCATGGTCCAGTCTTCCTTGTCGGCGATCTTCTGCATGGTCCCGCGCAGGATCTTTCCCGACCGCGTTTTCGGCAGCCGCTTGATCGTCACCACCGTCCTGAAGGCGGCGACCGGGCCGATGCGCTCGCGCACCAGCCCCACCACTTCGCTCTCGATGAGGCCGATCTCGCGCGAGACACCCGCGTTGAGCACGACGAAGCCGAGTGGGACCTGGCCCTTCATCGCATCGGCGATGCCGACAACGGCGCATTCCGCGACATCGGGATGCGTTGCCAGCACCTCTTCCATGGCGCCGGTCGACAGCCGGTGGCCGGCGACATTGATGATATCGTCGGTGCGGGCCATCACGTAGAGGTAGCCGTCCTCGTCGATCATGCCGGCATCGGCGGTCTTGTAGAAGCCAGGGAACTCGTCGAGATAGGCTTGGCGGAAACGGGCGTCGGCGTTCCACAGCGTCGGCAGGCAGCCCGCCGGCAGCGGCAGCTTGACCACGACATTGCCGAGCGTGCCGCGCGGCACCTCGTGGCCGGCATCGTCGAGCACGCGGATGTCGTAGCCGGGCATCGGCACGCCGGGTGAGCCGTATTTCACCGGCAGCAGGCCAAGCCCCGCGGGGTTGATGGTCATTGGCGAGCCGGTCTCGGTCTGCCACCAATGGTCGATGACCGGCACGTTCAGTTTTTGCTCCGCCCATTTGATGGTTTCGGGATCGGCGCGCTCGCCGGCGAGGAACAGCGTTCGGAATTTCGACAGGTCGTATCTGGCGACGAATTCGCCCCTGGGATCCTGCCCCTTGATGGCGCGGAACGCCGTCGGCGCGGTGAACAGGGCGACCACGCCATGCTGCGCGATCATCCGCCAGTAGGTGCCGGCATCGGGCGTGCCGACCGGCTTGCCTTCGAACAGGATGCTGGTGCAGCCATGCAGCAGCGGCCCGTAGACGATGTAGGAATGGCCGACCACCCAGCCGACGTCGGACGCCGCCCAGAACACTTCGCCGGGCTTGACGCCGAACTCGTTTTCCATCGTCCATTCGAGCGCCACCATGTGGCCGCCATTGTCGCGAACGATGCCCTTGGGCTGGCCGGTCGTGCCTGACGTGTAGATGATATAGAGCGGGTCGGTGGCAAGCACTGGAACGCAGTCGACATTGGCACCGGCCGCCCGCTCGCGCGCGACCGCGTCCGCATAGTCGATGTCGTAATTGTCCCTGAGCTCGCAGCGCAATTGGTCGCGCTGCAGGATCAGGCAGGCGTCCGGCTTGTGGCGGGATATCTCGATCGCCTTGTCGAGCAGCGGCTTGTAGGCGACGACGCGGCCGGGCTCCAGGCCGCAGGAGGCCGAAATGATCACCTTCGGCCTGGCGTCGTCGATGCGGGTGGCGAGCTCATGCGAGGCAAAACCGCCGAAGACGACCGAATGCACGGCGCCGATGCGGGCGCAGGCAAGCATGGCGATGGCCGCTTCCGCCACCATCGGCATGTAGATGATGACGCGATCACCCTTGCCGACGCCGCGGTTCTTCAGCACCGAGGTCAGCGCCACCACTTCGCGTTTGAGCTCGGCATAGGTGAATGTCTTCACGGTGCCGGTGATGGCGCTGTCATGGATCAGCGCGATCTGGTCGGCACGCCCGCCGGCGACATGCCGGTCGAGGGCATTGTAGCAGGTGTTGCAGGTGGCGCCGGTAAACCAGCGGCCATAAACGCCGGCTTCCGCATCGAACACCTTGTCGTAAGGCGTGTACCAATCGATGGCGTTCGCCGCATCCGCCCAGAACTTTTCCGGGTCGCGTTTCCAGCCGTCATAGACCTCGTGATAGCGTGAAGCCATCCGTTTCCTCCCCAGGAAGATTTGCCGTCTTGGCAATAGCCTATGCTGTTTTTTCCGGCGATGTCTTCCCTCAATTCGTCTGATCCGGTCCGGTCCTGGTCGCAAAGGTGCGACATCGTGGCCCTCCGGGAAGAAAAGCAACGGTCCGGCCCGGGCGTTCCCATGTGGCCGTGTGCACCGGCGCGTCGGCCGGTGGTCTCGTCGTCGGGCATGGTCACCGCGATCGAGCAGCCGTCTTCCGGGTCAGTCGATCCTTTTTGTGCTCACCATCACCGGTCGGATCGGCGGCGCCGGCGGCAGCAGGTCGCGAATGTCTGCAAACGGAAACATCGGCTCGAAGCGGAAGGCTTCGGCCTGTGATCCCGGCGCGCCGTTGCACTGGCCGGCGCGAAAAAAATTCTGCGTCCGGGCGATGTCGACGAAGCGCTCCGGATCCTGCGACTGGTGCAGGCGGATCGCCTTGGCCTTGATCTCGGCCTGGGCTGATATCTCGACATAGTGGGTCGGGGAGAATCCGGTGCCGCCCATCGTGTCGGCATGCAGCACCGGTACGGCGAACGACGCCGCGATGCGCACGGCGTCCGACAGCGCGCGGTGGTCGGCGTGATAGTCGTTGGACGCATGGGTAATCACCAGATCCGGTCCGGTTTCGCCAATCAGCGTCTTCAGCGCGCCGATCAGCGCGGCATCCGCCACCAGTCCGCCGTCGTGAAAGTCGAGGAAGCGCGGCGCCGCCCCGAGCAGCGCGGCCGCGGCCGTTGCCTCCTCGCGACGGACACGGGCGAGAACCGTGGGATCGCTCTTGCCGCCCCTGGCACCATCCGTGGCTATGGCAAAAATCAGTTCTGCGCCTTGCGCCGCATAGGCCGCCATCGTACCGAACATGAATATCTCGATGTCGTCAGGATGCGCGCCGAGCGCCAGTATTTTCAACGCTTCTCTCCCCGGAAATGGAAAAACGTGACGAACGGAATCCTGCTCGCCCTGATCGCCTATGCAAGCTATTCGGGCAGCGATGCCGTTGTCAAAAGCCTGGGCGGGCAGTTCACGGTGTTCGAGATCGGTTTCTTCTCGATATTGTTCGCCGGCTGTTTGCTCTTCTTCACCCGGCCGGCGGACGAGCGTTGGCGTGATTTCTGGCGCACCAAACGACCCTGGGCGGTGCAGGCGCGCGCCTGGGCGGGTATCGCCTCGGGCGTGCTCAGCGTCTATGCCTTCACCACCATTCCGCTGGCCGAAGTCTACGCGCTCGTCTTCCTGGCGCCGCTCTGCGTCACCATCCTCTCCACGGTCGTCCTCAAGGAAAAGGTGGGTCCATGGCGCTGGCTGGCGGTGGTCGCCGGTTTTGCTGGCGTCATGCTGGTGGTGAGACCGGGTTTTCGCGAACTCAATCTTGGACACCTCGCCGCCTTTGGCGTGGCCTTTCTGGCAGCCGCCAGCGTCATCCTGATGCGCTCGCTGGCAAAGCAGGAAAAGCGCACGACCATGCTCGGCGTGCTGATCGGCTACGGCCTGTTGTTCAACGGCATCGGCATCGCCGCTACCTCGTTCACGCTTCCCGACGCAAGGCAGCTTGCATGGCTGATAATGGCCGGCGCCTTCACCGCATGCGGACAATTGCTGCAGCTGCTGGCCGTCAAATACGCGCCCGCCAACCGGATCGCGCCGACGCATTACTCGCAGATGGTCTGGGCGGTCATCCTCGGTGCGCTGTTCTTCCGGGAATATCCCGACTGGCTGTCGCTGGTCGGCCTCGCGGTCGTCGGTGGGTCCGGCCTGCTCACCATGGTGCGCGAGGAAGTACGGTTGGGCACGGTGCGCTGGAACCCGTTTTCGCGCACCCGGCTTTGATCTGGCGCCGGTTGCATGGCAACCACGAGCGCTGATATGCGGGCGCGATGACGACAAAAGTCTTGCCGGAGCTTCCGGTATCCGCCGTGCTGCCGGCGCTGGGCCATGCACTCGGCTCCGGCAACGGCGCCGTGCTTGTGGCGCCGCCCGGCGCCGGCAAGACGACGCTGGTGCCGCTGGCGCTGCTCGATGCGCCATGGCTGGGCACGGGCAAGATCGTGCTGCTGGAGCCGCGCCGGCTCGCCGCCCGCGCCGCCGCCCGCCGCATGGCCGAATTGCTTGATGAGGAGCCCGGCGCCACCGTCGGCTATGCCATGCGCATGGAGAACCGCACTTCGGCCCGGACAAAAATACTGGTCGTCACAGAAGGTGTGCTGGCGCGGATGATCCTTGACGATCCCGAACTGCCCGGAATCTCGGCCGTGATCTTCGACGAATTCCACGAGCGCTCGCTCGACGGCGATTTCGGCCTCGCTTTGGCGCTCGACGTGCAAGGCGCGCTGCGGCCGGACCTGCGCGTCTTGGTGATGTCGGCGACGCTGGACGGCGCCCGTGTCGCGAAGCTGTTGTCGGGCGCGCCGGTGATCGAAAGCGAAGGCCGTGCCTTTCCCGTCGACATCCGCTACGACGAACGGCCGGCCGGCATCGCAATCGAAGATGCCATGGCCAAGGCGATCCGCTCCGCTCTTGCCGACGAGAGCGGCAGCGTGCTTGCCTTCCTGCCCGGCCAGCGCGAGATCGAGCGCACCGCCGAGCGGCTTGCCGGCAAGGTCGGCGCCGACACCGATATCGTGCCGCTCTACGGCATGCTCGATGGCAAGGCGCAGGACGCGGCGATCAGGCCGGCGCCGGCGGGCCGCCGCAAGGTGGTGCTGGCTACGTCGATCGCCGAGACCTCCATCACCATCGACGGCGTGCGGGTCGTCATCGATTCCGGCCTGTCGCGGCTGCCGCGCTACGAGCCGGCCAGCGGCCTGACGCGGCTGGAGACGGTGCGCGCCAGCAAGGCCTCCGCCGACCAGCGCGCCGGCCGTGCCGGACGCACGCAGGCCGGCGTCGCCATCCGACTGTGGCGCGCCGAACAGACGGCGTCGCTTCCAGCCTTCACCCCGCCGGAAATCCTCGAGGCCGACCTTTCCGGCCTGCTGCTTGACTGCGCCGCCTTCGGCGTCGCCGATCCGACGAGCCTCGCCTTCCTCGATCCGCCGCCGGCCCCGGCGCTCAACGAGGCAAGGGCGCTGCTGCGCGCGCTTGATGCCATCGACGAGGCGGGGCGGCTGACGGAAGCGGGCGCCGCGATGCGCAAGCTCGCTCTGCCGGTGCGGCTGGCGCATATGGTCGCCGAGGCGGCCCGCGGCGGCCATGCCGGCGAGGCGGCCATGCTCGCGGTGCTGCTGACCGAGCGCGGGTTGGGCGGTGACGGCGCCGATCTCGAACGCCGGCTGATGCGCTTTCGCCAGGAAAGATCGCCGCGCGCCACCGCCGCGCGGCAACTCGCCGAACGCCTGGCGAGGCAGGCCTCTTCACCCTCCCCCTTATGGGGGTCCGAAGGACGGGCGAGACCCGTGGCTCGCCCCGGAACGTCGATCCGCGAAGCGGAGCGGGGCGGGGGGCTTTGGCGCCGCACCCCCACCCCGGCGCTACGCGCCGACCCTCCCCACAAGGGGGAGGGTGGCAGCGCTGGTCCTCTCCTCATCCATGCCTGGCCCGACCGCGTCGCCAAGGCGCGCGGCGAGCGCGGGCGTTTCGTGCTGGCCAACGGCTCCGGTGCCATGCTCGATGCTGCCGATCCGCTTGCCGGCGAGGCGTTTCTGGTTGTCGCCGACCTGCAGGGCAAGGCGCAGAATGCGCGCATCACGGCGGCGGCGGCGATCAGCGAGGACGATATTCGTTCAGCACTGGCGGAAAGGATCGAAACCCGCAGGCAAACGAGCTTCGATCGCGAGCGCCGCGCCGTGCGCGTGCGCGAAACCGTACGCCTCGGCGCTATCACGCTGGCCGAGCGCATGCTGCCTCCGCCAACCGGCAATGAGGCCGACCGCGCCATGCTTGACGCCTTGCGCGAACATGGACTTTCGCTGCTGAGCTGGAGCAAGGAGGCCGAGACGCTGCGCCAGCGCCTGTCCTGGCTGCATCGCGGCCTTGGGGCGCCGTGGCCCGATATGTCCGACACGGCACTTATCGATCGCCTCGACGACTGGCTGCTGCCGTTCCTGTCGGGTGCCGCATCCTTCTCGGCCATCGATCCGGGTGTCGTCCCGGCCGGGCTGACGGCGCTTGTGCCGCACGATTTGCAGCGCCGGATCGACGCGCTTGCGCCGACCCATTTCGACGTGCCGTCCGGCAGTCGCGTGCCGATCCGCTATGACGGCGAATGGCCCGTTTTGGCGGTTCGTGTCCAGGAACTGTTCGGCCTCGACCGGCACCCTGCAATCGCAGGCGGCACCGTGCCGCTGACGCTCGAACTGCTGTCGCCCGCGCACCGGCCGATCCAGACGACGCGCGACCTGCCCGGTTTCTGGCGCGGCTCCTGGGCCGATGTGCGCGCCGACATGCGCGGCCGCTACCCCAAACACGTATGGCCGGAAAATCCGCTGCTCGCCGCCGCCACCAGCCGCGCCAAGCCGCGCGGGACGTAGTTGCTTGGCGATTGGCGCAAACGCCATCGCTTCGTCATCCACCTAGCGCTGGCCGCTTCGCGGCTGTATTTCATGGCCATGATCAACGTATTGCGTTCTCCCGACTTCCAGCAGAGCCAGCGACTGCGCCTCAACACGCTGATCCGGCTGCGCTGGCTTGCCATTGTCGGCCAGAGCGTGACGGTGCTTTTCGTCGCCTACGGCCTGAAATTCCCACTGCCGGTCAGCCTGTGCTTTGCCCTGATCGCCTGTTCGGCCTGGATGAACCTGCTCCTTGCCTTTCGGTTCCCGGCCGCGCACCGGCTCACGCCGTTCGCCGCCTTCGGCATCCTGATCTTTGATAGCCTCCAGCTTGCCGGCCTGCTCTACATGACCGGCGGCCTTACCAATCCGTTCTCGCTGCTGATGACGGTGCCCGTGGTCATTTCGGCGACGTCGCTGCCCTTGCGCCTGACCGCGGTGCTTGGGGGGCTGGTGATGACGACGGCGACCTTGCTGGTCTTTTTCCACTTGCCATTGCCCTGGCATGAAGGCGCGCCGCTGGCGATGCCCTTCATCTATGTTGCCGGCATGTGGATGGCGGTGCTGTCTTCGATCGCCTTCACCGCCATTTACGCCTTCCGCGTGGCCGCGGAAGCCCGCCTCCTGGCCAATGCGCTCGCCGCCACCGAACTGGTGCTCCAGCGCGAGCAGCATCTGTCGGCACTCGACGGGCTGGCCGCCGCCGCCGCGCATGAGCTGGGCACACCGCTCGCCACCATCACGCTTGTCGCCAAGGAGATGGAAAAGGCGCTCGGCAAGGACGCGAAATACGGGGAGGATGTGACGCTGCTGCGCTCCCAGAGCGAGCGGTGCCGCGAGATCCTCAAGCGCCTGACCAGCCTGTCGTCCGAGGGAGAGGCGCATTTGTCCCGCCTGCCGCTGACCTCGCTGGTCGAGGAGGTCACCGCGCCGCACCGCGACTTCGGCATTTCGATCAAGCTCAGGCCCGGCGAGCGCAGCGGCCCCGAGCCGGTCGGGCGCCGCAATCCCGGCGTCATCTACGGCCTTGGCAATTTGGTGGAGAACGCCGTCGATTTCGCCCGCGAGAGCGTCACCGTGCGCTGGAGCTGGGACGAGGCCACCGTCTCCTTCTCGATCATCGATGACGGTCCCGGCTTTCCGCCCGAGATCATCGACCGCATCGGCGAGCCCTATATGTCGACACGCCAGGGCACGGAGGCCGGCGGCGGGCTGGGGCTGGGCCTGTTCATCGCCAAGACATTGCTCGAGCGATCGGGCGCCACGCTCGACTTTCGCAATTCGAGCGGACTGGGCGAGGGCGCCATGGTGCGGATTTCATGGCCTAGAAATGTTTTCCTGAACCCGGAATCGGCGCCCGCGACGATGTTTGACACCGCGTGAATTGGACAATCGCCCCGCAAAACTATATCTGCGTAAAATTAAGGCAGCAGGAATTTCAAGACGATGACAGGCGATGAAAACAGTGGCGCAATGGTTGAGGGCGAGGACACCTCGCTTCTGATCGTCGACGACGACAAACCGTTCCTGACCCGTCTGGCCCGCGCCATGGAAACCAGGGGGTTCGTGGTCGAAACGGCCGAGAGCGTCGAGGAGGCGGTCGGCAAGGCACGCGCCAATCCGCCCGCCTACGCGGTGGTCGATATGCGGCTTGGCGACGGCAACGGCCTCGACGTCGTGGCCGCCATCCGTGAGAAGCGCGAGGATTCCCGCGCGATCATCCTGACCGGCTACGGCAACATCGCCACCGCGGTGACGGCGGTGAAGCTCGGCGCCGTCGACTATCTGTCGAAGCCGGCCGACGCCGACGACGTCTTTGCCGCGCTAACCCGCACGGCCGGCGAGCGCGCCGCGCCCCCGGAAAATCCGATGTCGGCCGACCGCGTGCGCTGGGAGCACATCCAGCGTGTCTACGAAATGTGCGAGCGCAACGTCTCCGAGACCGCGCGCCGCCTCAACATGCATCGCCGCACCCTGCAGCGCATCCTGGCCAAGCGCGCGCCGCGCTAGGAGTGTGCGCGCTGAGCAATTCCTTCGGACCGGTTTCTGCTTACGGGGAAGCATCCAATTGTCGAACTCGGCGCCGCCCCTCACCTGCCTGCCGGCATCCTCTCCCCGTATAGTGACGGGGAGAGGGGCGCTGTCATCGCCGATTTCGCTAACCACCAGCGTTGCAAAAAGGCGCCGACGCTGCGGCCAGCCTCTTTCTCCCCGTCACTATACGGGGAGAAATGCCCGGCAGGGCAATGAGGGGCGGCGCCGGCCTCGACAATAAAGCCTGCCGGACAGGGCGGCATAACGGAGGGTGAAATGCGGGACTTGAAACAGCGGCCGGTTTCCGTCCTGCGCGAATTTCTCGACAGCGAGGCGGCCGGCGGCATCATGCTGATGGTGGCGGCGGCATTGGCCTTGATCGTCGCCAACTCACCGCTTTCCGGAACCTATTTTGCCGTCCTCCACGCCTATCTCGGCCCGCTCAGCGTGTCGCACTGGGTCAATGATGGGCTGATGGCGGTATTCTTCCTGCTCGTCGGCCTGGAGATCAAGCGCGAGATGCTGGACGGCCAGCTCTCGACCTGGCCGCGCAGGGTGCTGCCCGGCATCGCGGCGGCCGGCGGCATGGTGGTGCCGGCGCTGGCCTATGTCGCCATCAACCGTGACAATACGGCCGCGCTGTCCGGCTGGGCGATCCCGACCGCCACCGACATCGCCTTCGCGCTCGGTGTGCTGTCGCTGCTCGGCAATAGGGTGCCGGCCTCGCTGAAGATCTTCCTCACCGCCCTTGCCATCATCGACGATCTCGGTGCGGTGATCATCATCGCGATCTTCTACACGAGCGGCCTGTCGCTTGCCTATCTGGGCGCCGCCTTCGCGGTCATCGCCGCGCTTGTCGTGCTCAACCGCATGCGGGTGATGAGCCTCGTGCCCTACCTCGTGCTCGGTGCGATCCTGTGGGTGCTGGTGCTGAAGTCGGGCGTGCATGCCACGCTTGCCGGCGTGGCGCTGGCGCTGACCATTCCGCTCGAACGCACCGCCGGCATCGAACACGATCTCGACCATTCGCCGCTGCACCGGCTCGAGCACGGCCTGCACGCAATAGTGCCTTTCGTGGTCATCCCCATCTTCGGCTTTGCCAATGCCGGCGTTTCGCTCGCCGGCTTGAGTGTCGGCGCGCTGTTCGAGCCGCTGACGCTCGGCGTCGCCGCCGGCCTCGTCGTCGGCAAGCTGGTCGGCGTGTTCGGTTCCTCCGCGCTCGCCATCCGCTTCGGTCTCGCCGACCTGCCGGCCCATGCCGGCTGGCTGCACATGATCGGCATCTCGCTGCTGTGCGGCATCGGCTTCACCATGAGCCTGTTCATCGGCCTGCTCGCCTTCGCCAGCGACGTCGCGCTGCAGGACGCGGTCAAGGTCGGCATTCTCTCCGGCTCCCTGGTCGCAGCGCTGCTCGGCGCGGCCGTCCTGCTGATGGCGCCGGCGGCGACTGAGGTGGATGAGGGCGAGGAGTAGGGGCCTATCAGCGACTTCAATGCACTCTTTTCGAGGTCGCGCTGCCCCTCATCTGCCTGCCGGCATCTTCTCCCCGTATAGAGACGGGGAGAAGGGGTGACGCGACCCCTTGGCGCTTTCTTCCATAAGTTGGCGAATCGCCGACGACAGCACCTTTCTCCCCGTCTCTATACGGGGAGAAATGTCCGGCAGGACAATGAGGGGCGGCGCCGTCGGTTGCGTTCTATCTCCTGCCTGCCAGCCTATTCGCTCTCTCCCTCCAGCGCAGGCACGGCCACCCCGGCGAGCTCCGCCGCCAGCAGCCGCGCGGCGCCGGCCCGCGCGATCCGCAGCATCAGCGCCTTGCGCGTCGCCGCCACCATGCGGTGCTCGGGCGCCTCGCGCAAAATCTCGGCGCCATAGCCGTCGGAGAGGATGAAGCCGCATTCTTCGGGAAAAATCTCCGCCGGCACGCCGGGATGGGTGGCGAAGAAGAAGCGGTCCGAGTGCAGCCGGTAGTCGGGCCATTTGCGGTCGACACGAAAATCCTCGACCGAGGATTTGATCTCGATGATCCATATGTCGCCGTGGCGGGTCAGCGCGACGAGGTCGGCGCGGCGGCCGGTCGCCAGCGACAGTTCAGGCAGCACATGCGCGCCCATTTCGCGGAGCAGGCGCTGCACCCCGCGCCGCACCAGCATGGCGCGTTCGGACTGGCGACCATCGATGAGCGGGTTCAGGGGAATCGGTGAGATGATTGGCATGACGGGACCATGCCAGATTTTGTTCACGATTTGAACCCGTACCGCTCATTTGGTGGCCACCCAAATCAATGGGTGCTCGATAGCATGAGCAGGCACGGAGAACCGTATGGCCACCTTCACTTTCCGTGATGGGTGAACGTGGCGGGACGACCTACGGCGCGGGAGAAGTCCTGGCGTTTATGAGCGACCAGGCCCCGTCGTTTCGATCGTAACCGGCACGCCCTGGCGCAACGAGTTGCTGACCGTGGAAACCACGCTTGCACGGTCAATGATCCTTTGGGGATCGGACCCGTCCAAGGTCTCGCAGGAAACCGTCATCCTTGCCGCGGTCGCCAGCAGGGGCTTGCCGTCGAGGTCAAGCCTCACCGAGACGGCGATCCTGCCGAGTTTCACGCCGATCTCGTCGGCGACATAGCGAAGGTCGTTGCAGAAGCAGCCGCCAATCGCCAGCGCCAGCAGCTGGCCGCCATTGAAGCCCAGGCCCATGCCGCCGGCCTTGCCCTCGGGCCGGTCGACGACGATCGTGTGGCCGCCGGCCCAGCCCATGGCGGCTTCGGTGCCTTCGACATTGTGCAGTTCGACAGTCATCGAGGCCATCGGCATCCTCCCTCCGTAGCCGAGAGGCGTCGGGCCTGGCCGGCACGGATCTATGCGACCGTGACGGCTTTATCGCCGAGCGGCGCGGTTCCCGCAATGTCATCGATGATCGGGCAGTCCGGCCGGTCGTCGCCATGGCAGGCCTGGACGAGCTTCTGCAGGGTCGATCGCATCGACTGCAGCTCGCGCACCTTCTCCTCGATCGCCCTGACATGGGCGGTGGCGATCTCGCGCACGTCGTGGCTGGCGCGGCTGCGGTCCTGGTAAAGCGCCATCAACTGGCGGCAATCGTCGATGGAAAAGCCCAGGTTGCGGGCACGGCGCAGGAAGGTCAGCCGATGGATGTCGTCGCCCGAATAGTCGCGATAGCCGTTGCCGGCACGCGCAGGCGCGATCAGGCCAATTTCCTCATAGTAGCGGATGGTCTTGGCTGGCAGACCGGAACGCTGGGCGGCGTCGCCGACATTCATGGTTGTTCCTCGATTCCTGCTGGCCCGAGAGTCATGGCCATTGAATTTCCTTCACAATCCGGTGAAGGCTGTTGCCGAAATGCCGCAGTTGCTGGCTTACCGGCAGGTGAGGTCTTGCATATAGGCATCGCGTACTTGGCAAGCAAAGCAAATGCCAGCATGAATGATGGCAAGAAAGCGGCCGACTCGTGCCGCGGATGTTTGGCGGGGCACGGATCACCTCATGCGCATGAAGTCGCTTGCAGTAATTGCCGCACTGGCGCTGTCGACCGCACTCGCCGGTTGCAGCACCATTGGCGGGCAGATATTCTCCAACGACTATGGCGCGGTGACCGACGCCGGCTACCAGCTGCCGCGCATCCCGATCGAAAAGGTGCCCGCGAAGTATCACCGGCAGGAGGTGAACTACGACACCAAGGAAAAGCCGGGCACCATCATCGTCGATACACAGAACAAGTTCCTCTACTTCGTCGAGGGTGACGGCCGGGCAATTCGCTACGGCATCGGCGTCGGCCGCGAGGGCTTCGAGTGGCATGGCACCGCCCATGTCGCCATCAAGCGCGAATGGCCGACCTGGACGCCGCCGTCGCAGATGATCAAGCGCCAGCCGGAACTCGCCAAGTTCGCCGGCGGCATGGAGCCGGGCCTGAAGAACCCGCTCGGCGCGCGCGCTCTGTACCTGTTCAACAAGGGCGGTGACATGGGCTATCGCCTGCATGGCAGCCCGGAATGGAACTCGATCGGCAAGGCGATGTCGTCGGGCTGCATCCGGCTGATGAACCAGGACATCATCGACCTTTACGATCGCGCCGAGGTCGGCGCCAAGGTCATCGTTCTCTGACCGTGACCGCGAGGTTCATGGTCAAAACCGTTCGTACGCGGACCGTCTAGGCAACAACGGACGTCCCCAACAAAAAACCGGGCAATTCGGCCCGGTTTTTTGTTGCTTGCTTTTTGAGAATCGTCGCCGCGCTCGGCGAAGACGAATGGTCAGGCGACCTGTTCGACCTGCTGGACCTCGGGAACGAAGTGGCGGAGCAGGTTCTGGATGCCGTGCTTCAGCGTCGCCGTCGATGACGGGCAGCCGGCGCAGGCGCCCTTCATGTGCAGGAACACGGTGCCGTTCTCGAAGCCGCGGAAGGTGATGTCGCCGCCATCCTGGGCCACTGCCGGGCGCACCCGTGTGTCGAGCAGCTCCTTGATGGTGATGACGAGTTCCTCGTCGGCCTTGTCGTAGAACTCGCCGGTCTGGCTGGTCTCCGCGGCCGGGCCGGCATTGGCCATGACAGGCGCGCCGGACATGAAATGCTCCATGATGGCGCCCAGGATCGCCGGCTTCAGATGCTGCCAGTCGGGCCCGTCCTTGGTCACGGTGATGAAGTCGTAGCCGAAGAAGACGCCGGTGACGCCCGGTATTTCGAACAGCCGGCCGGCCAGCGGCGAGGCCGTCGCCGCACTATCGGCATCACGGAAATCGGCGGTGCCTTCCAAAAGCACTTCCTTGCCGGGCAGGAATTTCAGCGTCGCCGGGTTTGGCGTCGATTCGGTCTGGATGAACATGGCCGTCTCCGTGCCCGTCTCGGGCAGATAGTTTGGAATAATTCTAAATAAGCTCTATCGGCTGGACATTCAAGCGAAACGCGTCGCCCGAACGGCTGGCTGGCGGAATGTTTTTGCGACTCCTGCCAAGCACTATGAAGTGTGTCGAGATTCGGGTCAGGCCGAGTCGAAAATGGTGGTTTCCGAGAACCGGAGCGGAGCGTACTTGAAGTACGTGAGCACCGGAAGCGCAGGAACCCGCCATTTGTAGGCCGGCATCACCCGAATATCGATACACTTCAGGCGAGGCTGTCGATCTCCTCGTCCGAAAGGTTTTGCGGCACCACGGTCACCGGGATAGGGAAGGCGGCGCCCTTGCCGGCCACCGCGCCGACCAGCGGCCCGGGCCCTTCCTTGCCGGCGCCGGCCGCCAGCACCAGGATGGCAATATCCTGATCTTCCTCGATCAGCTTGTGGATCTCTTCGGTGGGCTTGCCCTCGCGCACCACCATCTCGGGTTCGATGCCGAGCTTCTGGCGCACCTTGTTGGCATAGCTGTCGAGCGCGGTGCGTGCGGTGGCGGTCGCCTCCTCGCGCATGATCTTCTCGACGCCCAGCCAGTGCTGGAAATCGTCCGGTTCGATGACATAGAGCAGCACCAGCACGCCGCTGGTGCTCAGCGCCCGCTTCGAGGCGTAGGCGACGGCGCGCTCGCATTCGGGCGTATCGTCGATGATCGCCAGGAACTTCCGGCGATGTCCGGCTTCGCGGCTGAGGCGTTTGGAGACCATGTCTATTTACTCGATGTCATTTCGGCCGCAATCTGCCACTGCGGCTGACCGGCGGCAAGCCGCCGGTCTTTGGCCGGTATGGTGCGGGGCATAAGGATGCGGATCAGTCCTGCAGCAGCCCGATGATGTCGCGCACCGTCTTCATCGTCGCTTCGGCCAGCACGCCGGCGCGCTCGCCGCCGTCCCGCAGTACCGCGTCGACATAGGCGCGGTCATCGGAAATGCGGCGCATTTCGGCGGCGACGGGAGCCAGTTTTTCGACTGCCAGGTCGGCCAGTGCCGGCTTGAACACCGAAAACTGCTGGCCGCCGAACTCCTTCAGCACCGCCTCTTTCGATATGTCCGCAAGGCCGGCATAAATGCCGACCAGGTTTTCCGCTTCCGGCCGGGTGGCGAGGCCGTCCACTTCGCTCGGCAAGGCTTCCGGATCGGTCTTGGCCTTGCGGATCTTCTTGGAGATGGCGTCGGCATCGTCGGTCAGATTGATGCGCGACAGATCCGACGGGTCCGACTTCGACATCTTCTTGGAGCCGTCGCGCAGGCTCATGATGCGCGCCGCCGGCCCGCCGATGACCGGCTCGGTGATCGGAAAGTAGCCGTTCACAATTTCCTCTCCGACCTGCATCTCGACGCCGACGCCAAGACCGGCGATGCGGTCCGAAAAGTCGTTGTTGAATTTCTGGGCGATGTCGCGCGTCAGTTCCAGATGCTGCTTCTGGTCCTCGCCGACCGGCACATGGGTGGCGCGGTAGAGCAGGATGTCGGCTGCCATCAGCGAGGGATAGGCAAGCAGGCCGAGCGAGGCGTTCTCGCGGTCCTTGCCGGCCTTGTCCTTGAACTGCGTCATCTTGTTCATCCAGCCGATGCGCGCCACGCAGTTGAAAATCCAGGCGAGCTCGGCGTGCTGCATCACCCGCGACTGGTTGAACACGATGTGCTTCTTCGGATCGATGCCGGAGGCCAGGAATGCCGCGGTGATGGAGCGCGTCTGGTCCTTGAGGTCGTCATAAACCAGCTGGGCCGTCAGCGAATGCAGGTCGACGACGCAGTAGATGCAGTCGGACGTCTCCTGCAGGGCGACGAATTTCTTGATGGCACCGAGATAGTTGCCAAGATGCAGATTGCCGGTCGGCTGGACGCCGGAGAAGACGAGTGGCTTGAAGGCGGACATGGTTTCCTCGTGGCTTGTGGAGGGCCGTATAAGCGTGATTCCGAAAAGTTGCAGACTTTTCGGAGCCAATCACGCGGCTGGAAACCGCGTGCGGCGAAAGTCTTGCGACGGCGCGCTTATGGACGAACATGACGCTGCGATCAAGACTGCTATTGCAGTCGGGCTGCCCGGCCTACTCGTCCAGCTCGGCGTTTACGGCTGGTGGTGTCGCTTTGCCTGAGCCGCGCTTCACATTGCGGCGGATCATGCCGAAATCGGCGCCGCCGCTGGCAAAGGCCGTGACGAAGTAGAGCAGCGCCCCGCCGGCCACCAGCCCCAGCAGCGTCGTCGCCTTGACGACCAGCGGCGAGCCGGAGCCGAGCCTGGCGCTCAGCCAGTGTTCGGCGAAATAGAGGGCGACGCCCATCACCGCCGCCGAGAGCACCAGACGCGGAATGCGCTTCAAAAGAGGCACGTCGCGGCCCCAATGGCCGCGCCGGATCAGCACCCCGAGCAGCATCAGCGCGTTGACCCAGCCGGCCACCGCCGAGGCCACGGCGATGCCGGGCGCGCCCATCCTCGGAAACAGCGTCAGCGCGGTGGCGACGTTCACCGCCACCGAGATGGCGGCGAAGATCATCGGCGTGCGTGTGTCCTCGCGGGCGAAATAGCCCGGGGTGAACGCCTTGATCAGCACGAAGGCCGGCAGGCCGAGCCCGAAGATCGCCAGGATCGCCGCCACGACAGGCGTCGAATGGTTGGCGGCGAACGCGCCGCGCTCATAGACCAGCCGCACGATCGGCTCAGACATGACCCAGAGCGCCACCGCAGCCGGCAAGGTCATGAACAAGGTGAATTCGACCGAGCGGTTCTGCAGATTGGCCGCCTCGATCAGATTGCCCGACTTCAGCGCCCGCGACAGTTCCGGCAACAGCACGATCGCAACGGCGACGCCGACCACGCCAAGTGGCAGCTGGTAGACGCGGTCGGCATAGGCGAGCGAGGAGACGGCGCTGTCCTGCGCCGAGGCGATGGCGGTGCCGATCAGCTGGTTGATCTGGGTGATGCCGCCGGTGATCGCCGCCGGCAGCGCCAGGATCAGGAGCCGCTTCACGTTCGGCGTCATCTTCGGCCGGCGGAAACCGATCGAGATGCCGGCGTTGCGAACCGCCACCCAGACGATGGCGAGCTGCACGAGGCCCGCCGCCAGAACGCCCCAGGACAGGCTGAAGCCGACGGCATGCGCATCCAGCCCATGATACCAGGCATAGCCAAGCACGCTGATCAGGATGATGTTGAGAAAGGCAGGCGCGATCGCCGCGGCGAAATAGCGGCGTAGCGAATTCAGCATGCCCGCCATCATGGCGGCCAGCGACATGCAGATGAGATAGGGGAACATGATCGTCGCCAGAGTGACGGTCGTCTCGAACTTTCCCGGCGTGTCGGCGAAACCCGGCGCCACCAGGTAGCGCACGATCAGCGGCATCGCCAGTTCCATGGCGATGGTCAGCGCCAGCAGCGCCGTGAACAGCACCCCGAACACTTCCTCTGAAAAGCGCTTGGCGCCGTCGGTGCCGTGCGTCTCGATCTCCTTGGCGAACAGCGGCACGAAGGCGGCGTTGAAGGCGCCTTCGGCGAACAGCCGGCGAAAGGTGTTGGGAAACTGGAAGGCGGCGTTGAAGGCGTCGGCCACCGGCCCGGTGCCCAGTGCTGCCGCCATCAGCATCTCGCGGCCGAAACCGAGCGCGCGGCTCATCAGCGTGCCGGAAGCGACCGTAGCGAATTTCTTGACGAGGCTCATGCGTTTGGAGACTGCCTGCGCGATTGGGACAAAGTGATGGTGGCGCTCACTCGGCGGCGGCCCTGGTCCTGCTGCCGCGTTCGGAGGCCGTGCCCTCGAGCGTCGCCGTCAGCCGGTTACGGATGGTGGTGGTGCGTGACGGGCTGTCGATCTTCTGGCCGGTGAGGTCGGTGACATAGAACGTATCGATCACCTTTTCGCCGAAGGTGGTGATGTGGGCCGACGCGATGTCGAGCGACAGGTCGGACAGCGTTCCGGTGATCTCCGACAACAGACCCGGCCGGTCCAGCCCCTCGACCTCGATCACCGAAAATCGGTTCGACAGCGTGTTGCGGATTTCGGCGCGCGGCGCGATCCGGAAGACCTTGGCGCCGCGCTTGGGCTTGGTGCGCTTCTCGATCATCTCCGGCAGCCAGCTCTTGCCCGACAGCACGTCCTCGATCAGCCGCCCGACGCGCTCGGCGCGCCGGCGCTCGTCCTCGTCGCGGTCGAACTCCCTCGAGATCAGGATCGTGTCCAGTGCGCGGCCATCCGAGGTGGTGAAGATCTGCGCGTCGACGATGTTGCCGCCGGCCGCCGCACAGGCGCCGGCGATCACCGACAGCAGGCGCGGATGGTCCTGCGCCAAAACGGTGATCTCGGTCACCGCCTCGAACTGGTGCGTCTTGACCATGGTGGCAAGCTTGTTGCCGGACGCATCCGCCTCGCGGATGAATTCGGCGTGGCGAAGCTGGTCCGGCAGGTCGACGGTCAGCAGGTAATTCTCATAGTGCAGGCCGACATAGCGTTTGCGGATCTTGTCGGGCCAGCCGGCGAGCGCTTCGGCCAGGCACTCGCGCGCCGCCGCCGTGCGCTGGGCGCGCGACACTTCCGAGAAGCCGCCGGTGAGCAGCAGTTCGGTCTCGTAGTACAGCGTGCGCAGCAACTGGCCCTTCCAACCGTTCCAGACGCCCGGTCCGACGCCCCTGATGTCGCAGACGGTGAGGATGAGAAGCAGCTTCAGCCGCTCGACGGACTGCACGATCGAGGCGAAGTCCTCGATCGTCTTGCGATCGTTGAGATCGCGCGTCTGCGCCGTCATCGACATGACCAGATGGTTCTCGACCAGCCAGGCCACCGTTTCGGTGTCGGTGGTCGAAAGTCCCATATGCGGGCAGATGCGCCGGGCGATCCGGGCGCCGGCTTCCGAATGGTCCTCCGGCCTGCCCTTGGCGATGTCGTGCAGCAGCACGGCGACGTAGAGCGCCTCGCGGCTCTTTCTCAGTCCCGGCATCAGCGAATGCGACAGCGGATGCACCTTCTCGCCGTCGCCGCGCTCGATCTCGGCCAGCACGCCGATGCAGCGGATCAGATGCTCGTCGACCGTGTAGTGGTGGTACATCGAGAACTGCATCATGGCGACGATCTTGCCGAAATCGGGGATCAGCCGGCCGAGCAGCCCCGCCTCGTTCATGCGGCGCAGATTGAGCTCGGCGTTGCGGTCCGAGGTCAGGATGTCGAGGAACAGCCGGTTGGCCTCCTCGTCGCGCCGGAGCGATTTGTTGACCAGGCCGAGCGAGCGGGTGAGCAGCTTCAGCGCGTCGGGGTGAAACTCCAGCCCGTGCTTGTCGGCGAACCAGAACAGCCTGAGCAGATTGACCGGATCGCGCTCGAACACCTGGTCGTCGGCGATGTTGATACGGTGGTTGTCGACGATGAAATCCGACGTGCCGGCAAGCTTGCGCTTGCGGCGCTGGAAGGTGAGGAAGATGCGGTTGAAGCCCGGCACATGCTTGGCCTGCTCCTCTTCGAGCGCGGCGCAGAAGATGCGGGTCAGGTCGCCGACATCCTTGGCGACGAGGAAATAGTGCTTCATGAAGCGCTCGACCGCCGACAGGCCGGGATGCGTGGTGTAGCCCAGCCGCTCCGCGATCTCGCGCTGGATGTCGAAATGCAGCCGCTCCTCGGCCTTGCCGGTGAGGAAATGCATGTGACAGCGCACGGCCCACAGGAAATCCTCGGCCTTCTGGAACTCGCGGTATTCGGCCTGCGTGAAGACGCCCTTCTCGACCAGCTCCTCGCCGGTGCGCACCCGGTAGAAATATTTGCCGATCCAGAACAGCGTCTGCAGGTCGCGCAGGCCGCCCTTGCCGTCCTTGACGTTGGGCTCGACCAGATAGCGGCTTTCGCCGGCCTTGGCATGGCGCTCGTCGCGTTCGGCGAGCTTGGCCTGCACATATTCCGGTCCGGTGGTGCGCACCACCTCATGGTCGAAGCGCAGCATCAGTTCGTCGTAGAGCTTCTGCTCACCCCACAGGAAGCGCGCTTCCAGGATCGAGGTGCGGATGGTGATGTCGGTGCGCGACAGCCGCAGGCATTCCTCGATGTTGCGGGTCGCGTGGCCGACCTTCAGCCCGAGGTCCCACAGCATGTAGAGCATGTATTCGACTGTCTGTTCGCCCCACGGCGTCTGCTTGTAGGGCAACAGGAACAGGAGGTCGATGTCGGATCCCGGCGCCAGCGTGCCGCGCCCATAGCCGCCGACCGCGACGACGGCCATGCGTTCGGCCACCGACCGGTTCTTTACCCGGTAGACATGGGTCGCGACAAAATCGTAGAGCGCCCGGATCAGCTCATCCATCAGATGCGACAGCCGCTCGGCGCAGGCATTGCCGCCGCCATCCTGCTTCAGCATGGCCTCGGCTGTTTTGCGGCCCGCGGCGAGCCGGCCCTTGAGAAGCTGGAGAACCCCGGCGCGGGCGGCCGATCCGGAGCCGTCCCCGGTCGTGGCCGCCGTCAGCGCGGTCATCTCGCGGCGCAAGGCGTCGCCGTCGATCAGTTCATCGAGCTTCAGGGAGATTTTCGCCATGGTACCGGTTGGCCTTGCCTTTTGGGCGGCGTCTATAGCGCGTTTCCGCGGCGCTGGGTATGGGGGCGGGTTGACGCGTTTCCATGGTGCGGGACACCCGCGACAATAAAATTCAAGCCAGTCCTTGACCTTCCAGTTACTGGAAGGACTACCTCCGGCTCGAAGCAGTTTGATAGAGGCATTCGAAATGACGCATTCAGATCACGATCATCACGCGCATGGTGGTTGCTGCGCGGCAAAAGGCGCGGCCGTGGATGCCGGCGCCGTCACGCGCGATCCGGTTTGCGGCATGATCGTCGATCCAGCCGCCGGCAAGCCGGTATCGGAGCATGCTGGCCGCCTCTATCATTTCTGCAGCGAAGGCTGTCGGACAAAGTTCCAAGCCGAGCCGAAACAATACCTGACCGCCACCGACCCCGTCTGCGGCATGAGCGTGGACCGCGCCACGGCAAAGCATTTTCTGCGCCATGACGGCCAGGGCTTCTATTTCTGCTCCGCCGGCTGCAAGTCGAAATTCGAGGCGGCGCCGCAAACCTATCTCGGCGACAGACCGGCGCCGGAAGCGATGCCGAAAGGCACCCAATACACTTGCCCGATGCATCCCGAGATCGTCCGCGACAAGCCCGGCTCCTGCCCGATCTGCGGCATGGCGCTCGAGCCGATGGGCGTGCCGACAGGCGATGAGGGGCCAAATCCCGAACTGGTCGATTTCACCAGGCGGTTCTGGGTCAGTGCGGTGCTCTCGGTGCCCCTTCTCATCGTCGCCATGGCGCCGATGATCGGTCTGTCGTTCGAGAACCTGATCGAGGACCGGACAAAGGTCTGGATCGAGCTGGCGCTCGCAAGCCCGGTCGTGCTTTGGGCCGCATTTCCGTTCTTTCATCGCGGCTGGGACTCGATCCGCAACCGCAGCCCGAACATGTGGACGCTGATTTCGCTCGGCGTCGGTGCGGCCTATCTCTACAGCGTCGTCGCGACGCTGTTCCCGGACATTTTTCCGCATCAGTTCCGCGGCCATGGCGGGGCGGTGCCGGTCTATTTCGAGGCCGCAGCCGTCATCGTCGCGCTGGTCTTTCTCGGCCAGGTGCTGGAACTGCGCGCCCGCGAAAAGACCGGCTCGGCGATCCGCGCCCTGCTCGACCTTGCGCCCAAGACCGCCCGCCGCATAGGAGAGGACGGTTCCGAGAGCGATGTGCCGCTGGACAGCGTCAAGGCCGGCGAGCGCCTGCGCATCCGGCCCGGCGATGCCGTGCCGGTCGACGGTACCGTGCTCGAAGGCCGCTCTTCCATCGATGAATCGATGATCACCGGCGAACCGTTGCCGGTCGAGAAGGCCGAAGGGGATGCCCTCACCGGCGGCACGCTCAACAAGAATGGCTCGCTGATCATGCGCGCCGAGCGGATCGGCGCCGAGACCACGCTCTCGCGCATCGTCGAGCTGGTCGCCAAGGCGCAACGCTCGCGCGCGCCGATACAAGGGTTGGCCGATCGCGTTTCCTTCTACTTCGTCCCGGCTGTCGTTCTGGTCGCCATCGCTGCCTTTGTCGCCTGGGCGATCTTTGGGCCCACGCCCAGCCTGATCTTCGCCATCGTCTCGGCGGTCTCGGTGTTGATCATTGCCTGTCCCTGCGCACTCGGCCTCGCCACGCCGATGTCGATCATGACCGCCACCGGACGTGGCGCCCACGCCGGCGTGCTGATCAAGGAGGCCGCCGCGCTCGAACGCTTCGCTTCCGTCGATACGCTGATCGTCGACAAGACGGGGACACTGACCGAAGGCCGGCCGAAACTGACGGATGTCGTGGCGGCCGATGGGTTTTCGGAGGAGGAATTGCTGGGCCTCGCCGCGAGCCTGGAGAAGGGCTCGGAGCATCCCCTGGCCGAGGCTATTGTCGAAGGCGCCGCGACCCGCGGTGTAAGGGTCGCCGAAGCCAATGGCTTCGAGGCGGTCACCGGCAAGGGTGTTTCCGGTGCCGTTTCGGGCAGGAATGTAGCGCTCGGCAACGCCGCGATGATGCGTGATCTCGGTGCCGACGTGTCCACCGTTTCGGCCGCGGCCGAAGCGCTACAAGGCGATGGCAAGACGGCGATGTTCGTCGTCGTGGACAGGAAATTGGCCGGCATCGTGGCCGTCGCCGATCCGGTCAAGGCGACCACCGCCGAGGCGATCAAGGCCCTGCACGACAGCGGCTTGAGGATCATCATGGCGACCGGCGACAATGAGCGCACGGCAAACGCGATCGCCAGGAGTCTCGGCATCGACGAAGTCCGCGCCGGCCTGTTGCCGGAACAGAAGGGCGCGCTGGTCGAGGAATTGCGCGGCAAGGGCGCCGGCGTCGCCATGGCCGGCGACGGCGTCAACGACGCACCGGCCTTGGCCGCCGCCGATGTCGGTATCGCCATGGGCACCGGCGCCGATGTCGCCGTCGAAAGCGCCGGCATCACATTGGTCAAGGGCGACCTCAACGGCATCGTGCGTGCCCGCACACTGGCCCAGGCGACCATCCGCAATATCAGGCAGAACCTGTTCTTCGCCTTCCTCTACAATGTGCTTGGCGTGCCGGTTGCGGCCGGCGTGCTCTATCCGCTGACCGGCACGCTGTTGTCGCCGATGCTGGCGGCGGCGGCGATGAGCCTGTCCTCGGTTTCAGTGATCGCCAATGCGTTGCGGCTGAGGACATTGAAACTTTGAGCCGATCCCCCAAATACGAAACCCGATCAACAGGAGACCATCAATGACCTTGGCCAAGAAAATCGTGCTGCTGCTGATGGCGGCTGGAATGCTGGTTGCCGTCTTCCTCGAAAGCGTTCCCGCACAGAGCGAAGAGATGAAGCACGACATGGCCGGCATGGCGACGGGGGCGGAAGGCCCGTCGACCGCAGGCTACAAGGCGGCGATGGACAAGATGCACGCCGACATGATGGCCTCCAAATACACCGGCAATGCCGACGTCGATTTCGTCCGCGGCATGATCCCTCACCACCAGGGCGCCATCGACATGGCCAGGGTCGAACTCGCCAACGGCAAGGACCCCGAGATCCGCAAGCTGGCCGAGGCGGTCATCGCGGCGCAGGAAGCCGAGATCAAGCAGATGCAGGACTGGCTCGCCGCCCATCCGGTGAAGTAAGCTTTCGCGGCTCGGCGAGAACGCCTCTGAATTTCTCGTCCGGCCTGTGATGCGATCCCGTCTCAACTGGAGCCTGCCATGCCATCGAGCGTCAGAACCACCACGCTGCCCCGCGGCGAAGCCATCCCCGTTCTCGGCCAGGGCACCTGGAAAATGGGCGAGGATTCGCGCCGCCGCGCGGAGGAGGTGAATGCCCTCAAGCTTGGTCTCGATCTCGGCGTCAAGCTGATCGACACCGCCGAAATGTACGCCAGCGGCGGCGCCGAGGAGGTGGTGGCCGAAGCCATTGCCGGGCAGCGTGCCGAGGTCTTCCTGGTCTCGAAGGTGCTGCCGTCCAACGCCTCGCGCGCCGGCGTGCAGCGCGCCTGCGAAAACAGCCTGAAGCGTCTCGCCACCGACCGTATCGATCTTTATCTGCTGCATTGGCCGGGCAGCGTGCCACTGGCGGAAACCGTCGAAGCCTTCGAGGCGCTGAAGAAAGCCGGCAAGATCCGCCACTGGGGCGTCAGCAATTTCGACACCGGGGAGATGGAAGAGCTGGTCGGCCTGCCCGACGGCGGTAACGTCCAGACGAACCAGGTGCTCTACAATCTGGTCCGGCGGGGCCTTGAGTTCGATCTGGCGCCCTGGAGCCGGAAACGCGGAATTCCTCTTATGGCCTATTCGCCGGTCGAGCAGGGCGCCTTGGCGCGCAACGCCAGTTTAGACGCGGTCGCAGCCCGCCATGGCGTGACACCGGCGCAAATCGCACTGGCCTGGGTGATGCACCAGGATGGCGTCATCGCCATTCCCAAGGCCAGCAGCCAGGACCATGTCCGCCAGAATGTCGCGACACTCGACATCGAGCTTACGCGCGAAGACCTCGCCGACCTCGACCGCGCCTTCCCGCCGCCGAGCCGCAAACGCGGGCTGGAGATGATCTGAGCGTTGTCGGTGAAGCTGCCAATCTCCCTCCTCGAGGGGGGAGATTGGCGGTTTCGGCGATACCGCCATGCCAGCAGGTTCAATTTACATCCCCGCCAACCCCTTCAACCGATAAAGCGCTTCCAGTGCTTCCCTCGGCGTCATCTCATCGGGATTGATGTCACTGAGTGCGACGCCCAGCGCGTCGCTCTTGACCGGCTTCTGCGCTTCCCGCTTCACCGCCACTGAAAACAGCGGCAGGTCGTCGACCAGCCGGTTGGTCTTGCCCGAAACCTCGCCTTCCTCGAGCTGGTGCAGCACTTCCTTGGCACGGTCCACCACCGCCTCCGGCAGGCCGGCCAGCCGCGCCACCTGGACGCCGTAGGAGCGGTCGGCCGCGCCCTTGCCGACCTCGTGCAGGAAGACGACGTCGTTCTCCCATTCCTTGACCCGCATGGTGACGTTGTGGAGCCGCGCCAGCTTGCCGGCAAGCGAGGTCATTTCGTGGAAATGCGTGGCGAAGATCGCCCGGCAGCGGTTCTTCTCGTGCAGATATTCCACCGCGGCCCAGGCGATCGACAGGCCGTCGAACGTGGCGGTGCCGCGGCCGATCTCGTCGAGGATTACCAGCGCCCGTTCGCCGGCCTGGTTGAGGATCGCCGCCGTCTCGACCATCTCGACCATGAAGGTCGATCGGCCGCGCGCCAGATCGTCCGAGGCGCCGACGCGGGAAAAGAGGCGGTCGACGACGCCGATATGAGCCGATGTCGCCGGCACGAAAGAGCCGGTCTGGGCCAGGATGGCGATCAGCGCGTTCTGCCGCAGGAATGTCGATTTACCGCCCATATTGGGGCCGGTCAGCAGCCAGATCGCGCCGTTCTTGGCGCGGTCCTCCGGCGACAGGTCGCAGTCATTGGCCACGAACGGCCCTTCGCCCGAGCGCCGCAGCGCCTGTTCGACCACGGGATGGCGCCCACCCGAAATCTCGAAGGCAAGGCTGGCATCGACCAGCGGCCGGCACCAGGCCTCGCTTTCCGACAAAAGCGCGAGCGCCGCCGACACGTCCAGCACGGCGAGCGCATCGGCCCCGGCGCGGATCTTCTCCGCTTCGCCGACCGCTTCCGCCGTCAGCGCGTCGAAGGCGGCAAGCTCGATGCTCAGCGCCCGGTCGGCGGCATTGGCGATCTTTGTTTCCAGCTCCGCCAGCTCCGTCGTGGTGAAGCGCATGGCGTTGGCCATGGTCTGGCGGTGGATGAAGCGCGCCTTGGCGCCATCGCTGCCGGTCATCACCGCGTGATGGTTGGCGGTCACCTCGATGTAGTAGCCGAGCACATTGTTGTGCCGGATCTTCAGGGACCGAATGCCGGTCTCCTCGATCAGCGAACGCTCCAGCCCGGCGATCACTTTTCGCGACTCGTCGCGCAGCGCCCGCATCTCGTCGAGCTCGGCGTTGTAGCCGCCTCGGATGAAGCCGCCGTCGCGCTTCAGCAGCGGCAGTTCCTCGCCAAGTGCCTGCGTCAGATGCCCGGCAAGCGCGTGCGGCAGCGCCCGGATGGCGGCGAGCGCCGCCGCCAATTCCTGGGGCAGGGCGGTCGCGGCAAAGACCTCCGCGATCGCGCCGGCCGCCTCGAAGCCGGCGCGCAGCGCGCCGAGGTCGCGCGGGCCGCCGCGGTTGAGCGCCAGCCGCGACAACGCGCGCGGCATGTCGGCGACGCTCTTCAGGCTCGCCCGCACGGTCTGGCAAAGCCGCGTCTCGGAACGGAAGAACGACACCGAATCCAGCCGCGCGGCAATTGCCGCCGGATCGGTCAGCGGCGCCATCAGCCGGTCGGCGAGCAGCCTGGCGCCGCCGCCGGTCACCGTGCGGTCGATCGCCTTGAACAATGAGCCTTCACGGCTGCCCGACAGCGTGCGCAGGAGCTCCAGATTGCCGCGCGTCGCCGGGTCGATGAACAAAGTCGAGCCGGCCTCCTCGCGCTCGGGCCGCGACAGCGGCGGCCGCTCGGCCTTCTGCGTCTTTTCGACATAGGCGATGGCGCCCGAGATCGCCGACAGCTCGGCACGGGAAAACGCACCAAAGCTGTCCGGTGTCGCCACCTCGAAGAAGCGGGCGATGCGCGCGGCCGCCGAGGCCGAATCGAACAGGCTCGGCGGCTGCGGGTTGGCGACGCGGCCGAGCACGTCGAATACCGATCGCAATTCGGGATCGTGGAACACCGGATCGGCGACGATCAGCTCGCGCGGATCGACGCGGAAGATGTCGGCGAGCAGCCGGTCTGCGGTGGTGTCTGTGACCCGGAAAGCGCCGGTCGAAATGTCGATCCAGGCCAGGGCAAAGCTCCCCTGGTTCCCGGTCGCGCCGCCGCGCTCCCCGCCTCTTGCATCGCTGCTGCCCTTCACCCGTCCCAGCGCCATCAGGAAGCTCGATTCCGACGGCGCCAGCAATTTGTCCTCGGTGATGGTGCCAGGCGTCACCAGCCGCACCACATCGCGGCGCACCACCGATTTGGAGCCGCGCTTCTTGGCTTCGGCCGGATCCTCGATCTGCTCGCAGACGGCGACGCGGAAACCCTGCGCGATCAGTTTCTGCAGATAGTCGTCCGCCGCATGCACCGGCACGCCGCACATCGGGATGTCGTGTCCCTGATGCTTGCCGCGCTTGGTCAGCACGATGCCGAGCGCCCGGCTCGCCTTCTCCGCATCCTCGAAGAACAGCTCGTAGAAATCGCCCATCCGGTAGAACAGCAGCGAATCCGGGTTCGCCGCCTTGATCTCGATGAACTGCTCCATCATCGGCGTGACGCCGCCAGCGGCTGCCGGCGTGATCGCCTCGGGAGCGTCCGGTTCGTTTTGAATGTGCATGTTCATGCGCTCACGCTAGCAGATGTGGCGGCGGGGTTTAATGCCGGCCATTGGAAAAGCAGGGGAAGAACGGAGATCAACCACCATTGAACGCCATGCGTCCTTCCGACGCCAGTTCGGTAACGCTTGGCGGTTTACACGCGGCGGCGCGTAGTCTTAATTCGGAATCACACAAGGCACCCGCCTCAAGGAGGTGCCGCATGGCGAGGAAATCAAAAGCATCATGGCAAGGAAAACCGAAAACAGCGGTCCGTCCGTCAGCGCGCAGGAAGCGCTCGAATTCCACGCCATGGGGCGGCCCGGCAAGCTCGAGATCGTCGCCACCAAGCCGATGGCCACGCAGCGCGATTTGAGCCTCGCCTATTCGCCTGGCGTCGCCGTGCCGGTACTGGCCATCGCGGAGGATCCCAGCCGCGCCTTCGACTACACGTCGCGCGGCAACATGGTCGCCGTCATCTCCAACGGCACCGCGATCCTGGGCTTGGGCAATCTCGGCGCGCTGGCCTCCAAGCCGGTCATGGAGGGAAAGGCGGTGCTGTTCAAGCGCTTCGCCGACGTCGATTCCATCGACCTCGAGGTCGACACCGAGGACGCCGACGAGTTCATCAACTGCGTGCGCTTCCTTGGGCCCTCCTTCGGCGGCATCAACCTGGAGGACATCAAGGCGCCGGAATGCTTCATCATCGAGCAGCGGTTGCGCGAGCTGATGGACATCCCGGTCTTCCACGACGACCAGCACGGCACCGCCATCATCTCGGCCGCCGGCCTGATCAACGCGCTGGAGATCACCGGCCGCGACATGAAGACCACCAGGATGGTCTGCAACGGCGCCGGTGCGGCCGGCATCGCCTGTATCGAGCTGATGAAGGCGATGGGCTTTGCGCCCGAAAACATCATCCTGTGCGACACCAAGGGCGTGGTCTTCCAGGGCCGCACCGAAGGCATGAACCAGTGGAAGTCGGCGCATGCGGTCAAGACCGACGCGCGGTCGCTGGCCGAGGCGCTGGACGGCGCCGACGTCTTCCTCGGCCTTTCCGCCAAGGGCGCGCTGACCACCGCCATGGTGCGTTCCATGGCCAAGAACCCGATCATCTTCGCCATGGCCAACCCCGATCCCGAGATCACGCCCGAGGAAGTGGCGGAGATCCGCACCGACGCCATCATGGCGACCGGGCGTTCGGATTATCCCAATCAGGTCAACAACGTGCTCGGCTTCCCCTATATTTTCCGCGGCGCGCTGGATGTGCGGGCCACCACCATCAATGACGACATGAAGATCGCCGCCGCGCGTGCGCTTGCCGACCTGGCACGCAAGGACGTGCCCGACGACGTCGCCGCAGCCTACCAGGGCAACCGGCCGAAATTCGGCCCCAACTACATCATCCCGGTGCCGTTCGATCCGCGCCTGATCTCGGCCATTCCGCTGGCCGTCGCCAGGGCGGCGATGGATTCTGGCGTCGCCCGCAAGCCGATCCTCGATCTCGACCGCTACGCGCAGGAGCTGTCGGCCCGCCGTGATCCGATCGCCTCGACCTTGCAGCGCATTTACGACCGTGTGCGCCGCCAGCCCAAGCGCATCGTCTTCGCCGAGGGCGAGGAGGAGCAGGTGATGCGCGCCGCCGTCTCCTATGTGAACCAGCGGCTCGGCACCGCCATCCTGCTCGGCCGCGACGACGTCATCAAGGAGAACGCCAGGCACGCCGGCATCGACCTCGACAAGCAGGGGCTGGAGATCATCAATGCTCGCCTGTCGCGCCGCAATTCGGTCTATACCGATTATCTCTACGAGCGCATGCAGCGCAAAGGTTTCCTGTTCCGCGACTGCCAGCGCCTGATCAACAACGACCGCAACCATTTCGCCGCCTGCATGGTGGCGCTGGGGGATGCCGACGGCATCGTCACCGGCGTCACCCGCAACTATTCCACCGCGCTCGACGATGTCAGGCGCGTCATCGACGCCAAGCCGGGCCACCGCGTCATCGGCGTGTCGATCGTTTTGGCACGTGGCCGCACCGTGATCGTCGCCGACACCGCCGTGCACGACATGCCGAACGCCGAGCAGATCGCCGATATCGCGGAGGAAGCGGCAGGCTTTGCCCGCCGCATGGGCTATGAGCCGAGGCTCGCCATGCTCGCCTATTCCACCTTCGGCCATCCCCACGGCGAGCGCTCCGAGCGCATCCAGGAAGCCGTGCGCATCCTCGACAAGCGCCGCGTCGATTTCGAGTATGACGGCGAGATGGCCGCCGACGTCGCGCTCAACGCCCGTGCCATGGCGCAATACCCGTTCATGAGGCTGACCGGCCCGGCCAATGTGCTGATCATGCCGGCCTTCCACTCCGCCTCGATCTCCACCAAGATGCTGCAGGAGCTCGGCGGCTCGACGGTCATCGGCCCGCTGCTGGTCGGGCTGAACAAGCCGGTGCAGATCGTCTCGCTGAACGCCAAGGACAGCGATATCGTCAACATGGCGGCGATCGCGGCCTACACGGCGGGGACCTGAGGAAGGTCCGCGCGTCGGATGCGAAAGCTGCGGCGGATCTGGTCGCGCTTAATCCGCGGAAAACACCCGCGCCGCCTCGACGACCTCCTTGACCTGGTCTTGCCGCAGCAGGTCGATGGGAATGCGCTCGTCGAGCAGCGCCGAGGGGCGGGTCAGCCACAGCCATGCCAGCCTCGGATTGCCGATCAACGACAGCACGTCTCGAATGCCCGCCACCGGCCTGCCGTCCACGAACTGCGCCAGCGGGAAGACGTGCTTGCGGCCGCCCTTGCGCAAGGCGACCACCTCGCCCCGCCTTTGCCAGCGGTGCAGGGTCGAGCGGGCAATGCGCAGGTGTTCCTCCAGATAGGTCGAACCGGAGACCCGCCCGGCCCAGTCTTCGATCAGCATCGATTCGAGATCGTCGGACTGGGTGCGCGGAAGCGGGGAGGCGGGGCCGTCGAAACCCGCCGACGGATTTGTGGCGCCCGCGGTGCCGGCTTCGCTGCGGCGCGCGGCTTCCACGGCCAGCGCACGCACGAATTTCGACGCCAGCCCCGGAAGGTCGGCATGGATGGCATCGATGGCGCGCTGATGCTTCGGCGACAGCAAGGTGAGGGCGGACGCTATGCTGCCGGCGATCTTGCCGACCGAGACCATGGTGGGTTTGTTGATGGCCTCGTCATAGTGGGCAAGCGCCCGCTCGACCTTCTCCGCGACCATGTCCGCGAAGTCGTCTTGTTTGGTTGTATGAAATCTGTTCATGCGTCTGTCTTCTGGCCGCGAGCGCTCCTCCCCGATCGCGGCCCGTTGCTGAATTTCTAATGTGGAAAGCGGAAATCGCGGCGGCAACAAATCCGGCCGCCCGACAGCTTGCTGTCTTGCATCTTGGCACCCCAACTGGCTGAGGGCGCCCAAATGTCAGTCAAGGACGCCCCGATTGCGTGTAGGTGCGATGTGTGACAGCCGCGCGACGGTGAAGCTGCCGATCTCCCCCCTCGTGGGGGAGATGCCCGGCAGGGCAGAGGGGGGCGCGAAGGATCGCTAGGTTGCGGTGGTTCCCTTCCGCGTGCCCATACTCTTCGAACTGGCGCCCCGACATGACAGTACGCTCATGCCGTTCATTTCGGGCTTGGCGGCAGTGTAGAACCCTGGAGATGCCAGCGGGACAGCGCCCCCTCTGGCCTGCCGGCGATCTCCCCCACGAGGGGGGAGATCGGCAGCTTCACCGCCCCCCTACAGCAGCCCCGCCAGTTCGGCCTCGCGACGCAGATTCTGCCTTGGCCTCGGCCCGATCTGCTGGATCACCAGGCCGGCCGCCAGTGAGCCGAGATCGCCGCAGGTCTTGAGGTCGCGGCCTTGCGTGTAGCCATGCAGGAAACCGGCAGCGTAGAGATCGCCGGCGCCTGTCGTGTCGACCAGCTCCTTGATGGCGGTCGCCTGGATGACGACGGTCTCGTCGCCGCGCGCGATGACCGATCCTTTTTCCGAGCGCGTCACGGCGGCGACCTTGCAGTCCTTGCGGATCCGGGCCAGCGCCTCGTCGAAGGACGAGGTCTGGTAGAGCGACTTGATCTCGTGGCTGTTGGCGAAGACGATGTCCACGGTGCCCGAGCGCATCAGCTCGAGGAACTCGTCGCGGTAGCGGTCGACGCAGAACGAATCCGACAAGGTCATCGACACTTCGCGGCCCGCCGCGTGCGCCAGCTTGGCCGTCTGCCGGATCGCCTCCTTGGCGCGCGGCGGATCCCACAGATAGCCCTCGAAATAGGTAACCTTGGCGCCCGACGCCTTGTCGGCCTCGACATCCTCCGGCCCGAGCTCGACGCAGGCGCCGAGATAGGTGTTCATCGAGCGCTCGCCGTCGGGGGTGACGAAGATCATCGAGCGCGCCGTCGGCGGCTCGCCCTGAAGCGGCTTGGTGTCGAAGGCGACGCCCTGGGCATGGATGTCATGCGCATAGATCTCACCGAGCGCGTCGTTGGAGACCTTGCCGAAGAAGGCGGCGCGGCCGCCGAAGGAGGCAACGCCGGCCGCCGTGTTGCCCGCGCTGCCGCCGGACGCCTCGATCGCCGGGCCCATGCGGCTGTAGAGCAGTTCGGCGCGGTGCGTGTCGATGAGGTTCATCGCGCCCTTGATGATGCCATTGGTCTCCAGGAATTCCTCTTCGCACTGGGCGATGATGTCGACAATCGCGTTGCCGATGCAAAGCACGTCATAGTCCGGCATCAATGTCTCCGCCAAAATCCGCGCCGGCTTCTTGCCATGCCGGCCGGGCGCGGGTCTAGCGATTTGCAACCGGTTTGCCTAGGCCATGTTCATATCGCCTGACGCCTAGGCGCTACGACAATTCGGTCGTGGCCGAAGCATTTTACCGCGGCTTTGCCTAAAAAGGGCCGTTCGATCCCGGTCCGAAGGCGGCAAGCCCATGCCTGCAAGAAACGACATGAACACCGATCTGGCGCTGCTCGCCCTCCTGGCGGTGCTTTGGGGCGCCTCCTATACGTTCATCAAGATCGGCGTCGAGACGATCCCGCCGGTGACGTTCATCGCCGCCCGCACCTTGATCGCGGGCGCGATCCTGCTGGCCATCATCCGCTGGCGCGGGCTCGCCATGCCGGGCGATGCAGCGAGCTGGCGTCGTTTCGCCTTCCAGGCGTGCCTCAACAGCGTCATCCCGTTCACCCTGATCGCCGCCGCCGAGCGCTCGGTGGATGCCGGCCTCGCCACCATCCTCAACGCGACGTCGCCTATCTTCACCTTCCTGTTGACCGCGCTCATCACCCGCCATGAACCGGTGACGCTGCGCAAACTGATCGGCGTCGGCGCCGGCATTGCCGGCATCTGCCTCATCGTGGGCACACAGGCGCTGGGCGGTCTCGGCCATGAACTTTGGGCGCAGCTTGCCATCGTCCTTGCAACGGTCTGCTATGCGGGGGCGGCGATCTTCGGCCGAGGCTTCAAGGGCCTCGACCCGATGCTGCCCGCCGCCGGCTCGATGCTCTGCGGCGCCGTCATCCTGGTGCCGCTCAGCCTCGCCGTCGACCAGCCCTGGACCTTGGCGCCGTCGACGGCGTCGATCCTGGCCTTGCTCGGCCTGTCGGTGTTTTCGACCGCGCTGGCCTTCGTCATCTATTTCCGCCTGATCCACACGCTGGGCTCGGTCGGCACGACCTCGCAGGCCTATCTGCGCGTGCCGATCGGCGTCGGCATCGGCGCCGTTTTCCTTGGCGAAAGCCTGGGTTCGACGGCCTGGCTCGGCATGGCCTTCGTCGTCGCCGGCGTCGCGGCCATGACCATTCCCACCCGCAAGCCGGCGCTCGCACAATAGGCAGACAGGGCAATCGCCTCAGACCAAATGGCTCCGATTGTCGAGGTAGCGCTGCCCCTCATCCGCCTGCCGGCGTTCGTCACTCGAAAAGCCAAGCAGTTGGCTTTTCGTCCGCTTCGCGGACCGCTCCTCAACTCCCCGTACATGACGGGGAGAGGGGCGCTGTCATCACCGGGTTCGCCAAACCACCACATTGCAATGAAGGCGTCGGCGTTGCGGCCAGCTCATCTCTCCCCGTTCTACGGGGAGAGATGTCCGGCAGGACAGTGAGGGGCGGCGCCGGCGCTCGCAAGAGGGGTGATGCGGAGAATTCCAGACCTGAAAACCGCCCTGAACCCCGCGACAGGTAATAGAGGCTTGTGACCGGCGAACCTGCTGCCTATCCTCCCGGGGCAATCCGCCGAAGCGAGGAAGCACCGTGATCTCCAGCGCCGCCCGCGCCGCCGCCGGCCAGTTGTTCTCGCCCGAATTCCGCGCCGTCTTCCTCAAGACGCTAGGCCTGACTGTGCTTGCTCTGGTCGGCCTGTGGTTCGGGCTGACCAGCCTCGTCGAGTGGCTGGCGCTGCCATGGCTGCACACGCTCTTTCCCGGCCTGCCGTCCTGGGCCGGTTGGCTGGGCGGCATCATCGCGGCCATCGCGCTTGCCTTCGGCATGGCGCTGCTCGTCGCGCCGGTCACGGCCGTCATCGCCGGTCTGTTCCTCGACGATGTCGCCGAAGTGGTGGAGCGTACCGATTATCCCGGCGATCCGCCCGGCCGCGCCATGCCGGCGCTGCGCTCGCTGGTGCTGGCGATAAAGTTCTTCGGCGTCGTCGTTTTGGGCAACATCGTCGCCCTGCTGCTCCTGCTGGTGCCGGGCATCAACATCGCCGCCTTTTTCATCGTCAACGGCTACCTGCTTGGGCGCGAGTTCTTCGAATTCGCCGCTATGCGCTTCCGTCCGGAAGAAGAGGCCAGGGCCTTGCGCCGGCACCATGCCGGGACGGTCTTTCTCGCCGGCCTGGTGATAGCGGCCTTCCTTGCCGTGCCGGTGCTCAATCTGGTGACGCCGCTCTTCGCCGCAGCCATGATGGTGCATCTGCACAAGGCGATCTCGGCCCGGCCCGATCGGGGGAGCAAGCCGTCCCGTTGATGCGCCAGTCCCTACCGCAGCAGAAAGCCGCGCCCCAGTTCGTCGTCGGGCTCGACGATGAATTCCGCCCGGCCGCAATAGTAGGCGCGGCCGCCGACGCGGGCGATGATCGCTTCATGCGGTCCGGCTTTCGCCGTCCGCGCCACCGCGCCGGAAAAGCGCGAGCCGGCGATGCTCTCGAAAGTGCGTGTCTGGCCTGTTGCGATCTCGCCCTTGGCATGCATCGCCGCCAGCCGGGCGGTGACGCCGGAGCCGGTCGGCGACCGGTCGACCTGCGCCTCGGCGAAGACGCAGACGTTTTTCGTCGGCTCACCCGAAAACGTATCCCGCCCGTCCGTCAAAATGGTGCCGTAGAGAAAGGCGAGGTCGACATGGTCGGGGTGTGACAGGGGGAATTCCTGCTTCAGCCTTTCGGTCAGCGCCGTCGCCGCATCGACGAAATCGCGCACCCGATCGCGGCCGAATTCCAATCCGAACTGGTGGCAGTCGGCCAGCGCGTAGAAGGCGCCGCCATAGGCGATGCCGAAGCCGATCGCGCCGTAGCCGGGCAGCTCGATCCTGCGGTCGCGTGCGAACAAGAAAGCCGGCACGCTGTCGAACGACACAGCACCCGCCTTGCGGTCGCGCACTTCGACCGAGGCGACGACCATGCCGCAGGGCGCCTCGATGTTGACCATCGTCACCGGTTCCTGCTTGGCCACCAGCCCTTCGTCGACGGCATAGCGGCCGAGCGCGACGATGGCGTGGCCGCACATGGTCGAATAGCCCTCATTGTGCATGAACAGCACGGCAAGGTCGGCGCCCGGCAAATCGGGCTCGACCAGCAGCGCGCCGTACATCTCGTAATGTCCGCGTGGCTCGAACATCAGGATTTTCCGGAGATGATCGAGATGGTCGCGCACATAGGCGCGCTTTTCCAGGATCGTGCCCTTCGGGATATCGGGATAACCCCCGGTGACGATCCTCAGCGGCTCGCCGCCGGTGTGCATGTCGACGACGGTCAGCGTCATGTGTCCGGCCCGCTTATCCCGATTTGCCAAACAGCGCCTGCAACTTGCCGAAGGGCATGGCGGCGCGGGCGAAGCCGAACGTGCCGTCCTGCTGGATCTCGCGCGCCGCCGTTTCCAGCATGCCATAGGCGAAGTTGGTGAGCCACGGCCCAAGCGAAACGCGCTTTGCCCCGGCCGCGGTCAGATCGGCAATGGTGAAGTCGGGCCTTGCCATGACGTTGACCGGCTTGCTCACCGCCGAGCAGACCGTGCGCACCATCTCGACGTCGCCGATGCCCGGCGCGTAGAGCACGTCGGCGCCCGCCTTCTCGAATGCCTGCAGCCGCTTGATCGTGTCGTCGAGGTCGGACTTGCCCCAGAGGAAGTTCTCCGCCCGCGCGGTGAAGACGAAATCGCGTTTCAGCGCGCGGGCCGCTTCCGCCGCCGCCGCGACGCGCTCCACCGCGTGCGAAAAATCATAGATCGGCTTGTTCGGGTCGCCGGTGTGGTCCTCGATCGAGCAGCCGGCAAGGCCGGCGGCTTCAGCCGCGAAGATGGTTTCGGCGGCCTGCTCGGCGCTGTCGCCCTTGCCGCGTTCGAGGTCGGCCGAAACCGGCAGCTCGGTTGCCGCCGTCACCTCGCGGCAATGATGGATCATCTGGTCGAAGGTCACCGCGCCGTCCGGCAGGCCGCGCGAGAAGGCGAAACCGGCGCTGGTCGTCGCCAGCGCCTTGAAACCGAAGGATCCAAGCAGCTTCGTCGTGCCGACGTCCCAAGGGTTGGGCATGACGAAGGTCGAGGCATGCAGGTCGCGAAAGATCTTGCCCTTGTCCATGGAAGTTCCCCCATCGTGTTGAGTGCGATGGCGCGGATTTTAGCTTGCCCGCCTTGCCCGGGCAAACGAATGCGGTTGGCTCAGAAGCGTTTCGCGTTCTCTGCTGACAATTCGTCCGGCGCGTCCTCGCAACCCCAGAAAAACGGTCCAGATCAGTGGATTGGCACCAGTCCGGCCAGTGTGCGCATGTCGTCGAACAGGATGCCGCCGGCTCGCATCAAGCCGTCACGGTCGCTGTAGGGATCGCCATGATAGGAAAATACCCGCATGCCGGCGGCGATGCCGGCCTGCGTGCCGGCGACGCTGTCCTCGATGACGATGCAGTCGGCAGGCGCAAAGCCCATCGTCTTGGCCGCATGCAGGAACAGGTCCGGAAACGGCTTGCCGCGCGCGACCATGGTCGAGGAAAACATCGCATGTTCGAACAGCGGCAGCAGGCCGGTCTGGCCAAGCGTGATGTGCATTTTCGACACCCTGGCCGAGGTGGCGACGCAATAGGCGATGCCGGCCGCGCGGACAGCCTCGACGAACTCCCGGACATAGGGAATCGCCTCGACCCCATGGGCGAACAGGTCCGGCAGCCCTGCATTCCAGCGCTCGACGAAGTCGGCGCCGAGCCTGACGCTGGTCTCTTCTTCGATCTGCTTCTGCACTGAGACCATGCTGCGGCCGGAGAAGTTCTTGCGGCAATGTTCAAAGCTGGTGGGATACCCGGCTTCGCTCAGCCATTCGGCGAGACGCCGGTTGGCCAGGTTCTCGGTATCGACCAGAATCCCGTCGCAGTCGAAGATGACAAGTTTCGGTATGTTCATCAGGCCGTGCCGGTCGAGCCGAACCCGCCCGAACCGCGCGCCGTGCCGCCGGCCAGGGCGCGCTCTTCGACGCCCGCCTGCGTCACCGCGGCGAACACGATCTGGGCGATGCGCATGCCGCGCGTCACCGCAAAATCCTCGTCGCCGAGATTGACCAGCAGCACCTTCACCTCGCCGCGATAGTCGCTGTCGATCGTGCCCGGCGTGTTGAGGACGGTCAGCCCGTGTTTGAAGGCAAGGCCGGAGCGCGGCCGCACCTGGCCTTCCATGCCTTCGGGGATTTCCAGGATCAGTCCGGTCGGCACCAGCGCACGTTTTCCCGGCAGGATCAGCAGCGGCCGATCGTCGGGCACCGCCGCGCGCAGGTCCATGCCGGCGGCGCCGGGGCTTTCATAGGCAGGGAGGGGGAGTCCTTCCCCATGCGGCAACCTTACGAAGCCGACGGTCGGACCGATGACGGAGGAATTTTGGATGGCTGCGCGCATAAAATCGATCCTATCGGCGCGATTGCCGATTCGGTCAATTCGCCCTCGACCCTATCAACGGCTTTCTTTCGGGCATCACTATGGCCGGAGCCAATCCTTAGCGCACTTCCATCGGCACCACTGTGGTCTCCTTGATCTCCTCCATCACGAAGGACGCCGAAACGTCCGACAGCGCCACCTTGGCGATCAGCCGCTGGTAGAGCCGGTCATAGGCCTTCACGTCGGCGACGCGGGCGCGCAAGACATAGTCGAGGTCGCCGGACATGCGGTAGACTCCGGTGATCTCGGAAAAGCCTGTCACCGCCGCCCGGAATTTCTGCAACCACTCGGGATCATGATTTGAAGTCCGGACCAGGATGAACACGGAGAGGCCGAGCCCGAGCTTCTCGGCATCGACCAACGCCACCCGGCCAGTGATGACGCCATCCTCCTCCAGCCGCTTGACGCGCCGCCAGCAGGCGTTGCGCGACAAGGCTACCCGTTCGGACAGCTGATCGACCGACAACGTGCCGTCGCGTTGCAATTCGGCGAGCAATTTCCGATCGATTTCGTCGATTTCGATGGCCATGTGGGATGTTTGTCCCACGAACAAGCAAAATACAAGGACATTTTGAGACCGATGAACCGACGAACCGTGCCAGGATACCCCATATCAGGAACTTTAAGCGCTGAAGGGGAAGCAGCATGTCGGTCGCAAGGATTTTCACCTCCCATCCGGCCAAGGTCGGCGAAACCTATTTCGGTCACATGGCCTTTGCCGCCTGGTTTTCCTCGCGCCTGCTGACGGCCGCCGGGGCCGCCCTCGTTCACGCTTTCTTGCCATTTCTGTTCGAGACTACCGCCAGCCGAATCGTCCGCGAACTTTACGAGCGGACGCACAACAGAGGTTCGCACGCGGTCAAGGAGCCCAAGGCCCTTCCGGACCGCGCCTAGGAACGGACGAAGCGATGTGCCGGTGGGCGGCCTATCTCGGTGAAGCGGTCTTCCTCGAAAACATCCTCACGGCGCCCTGCCACTCGCTGATCGCCCAGAGCCATTGCGCCGAGGAAGCCAAGTCGCCGACCAATGGCGATGGTTTCGGCCTTGCCTGGTATGGCGACCGGCCCGAGCCCGGCCTCTACCGCGACATCCTGCCGGCCTGGTCCGATCCCAATCTGAAGAGCTTGTGCCGACAGATCAAATCCGGATTGTTTCTCGCCCATGTGCGCGCCTCGACCGGCGGCGCCACCAGCCGCATGAATTGCCATCCCTTCATCTCGGGCCCTTGGTCGTTCATGCACAACGGCCAGATCGGCGGCTTCGAGAAGATCCGCCGCGCGCTGGAAAATTCGCTGTCCGACGCCGTCTTCGACCAGCGCGAGGGCACCACCGATTCCGAGCTGTTTTTTCTCCTGATGATCGACGAAGGGTTGGCCGCCGATCCGCAAGGCGCCGTCGCCCGTGCCACCAGCCGCGTGCTGGAGGCTTCGCGGCGTGCCGGCATCGAGCCGGCGCTGAAGCTGACGGCCGCCCTTTCCGACGGGCAGGCGCTCCACGCGGTCCGCTACGCCACGGACGACCACGCGCCCACCCTCTATACCGCCTCCAAGGGCGGCGGCCGCTGCATCGTCTCCGAACCCTTCGACCGTGAAGGCGGCGACTGGCAGGCGATCCCGCCATCGAGCTTCATCACCATGACCAGGGATGGCATGAATATTCAGCCGTTTGCGCCGGCCCCCGCGAAGCTGGCGTTGGCCGGGTAGCCTCCTCGCGGCGCGAATTGCCGTAGAGAGCCGTCCACCAAGCTATTGAGCGAATCGATCCAACCCATAGGGCGCCAGCAATGGATCACGCTCGCCGTCGAGGATTTCGCGCGCGGCGAACAAGCCGACCGCCGGCGCCAGCGTGATGCCGGAATGCGTGACCGCGATATAGAGGCCGTCCATGCCCTCGGCGCGGCCGATGATCGGGAAGCCGTCGATCGGCGTCGGCCGGTAACCGAGCGTATGGAAATCGAGCTCCAGGCCGTCACCGCCGCGCAGCATGGCCTGCAGCGCCGCAAACAGCTCGCGCGCCGTCGCCGCCGCATCCATCCCCGGATCGGCACCGCCGAAATCTGATCCGGCGATGATGCGGCCTTGCGCCGTCTGGCGCATGTGCAGCCGCTCGGTCAGCACCAGCCCGTTGAGCAATTTTTTGTAAGGCCGCGAATGGACGATCAGGCCGGGCGGCATTTCGATCGGTAGCCTTATGCCGGCCGTCGCGGCAATCTCTGGCGAGCCGACGCCAGCCGCGATCACCACCTCGTCGGCGGCGAGCAGGCCATGGGCGGTGTCCACGCCCGTCGTCCTGCCCCCGGTCTGAACAAGCGCTGTAACCGTGCTGGAGACGAAGCGCGCACCGCGCCGTTCGGCGTCGGCCAGCAGCGCGTTCGTCGCTGCGACCGGCTCGGCGACACCCTCCTCGGCGACATGTAAGGCAAAGTCGGGAAGCCCGGCGAGATTGGGCTCGATGCCGACCGCGCCGGCGCGGTCGACCCGCCTGATGCCATAACCCCAGGACGAATGCTCCGCCGCATAGGCCTCCAATTTGTCCGCCGGCAAGTCCCAGCACAGCCCGCCGCACCAGGCGAGCGGAAGGCCGGGCAGGTCCTGCGCCAGCCGCGACCATTCCGCCATGGAGCGGATGCGCAGCCGGAAATACGGTTCCGGATTGCCCCAGCTGGCATTTATCCAGGCAAACGAGTTCGGCGTCGCCACGCCGCCGGCAGCGCTGTCGGCAATGACCGTCACCTGCGCGCCCGCCTTGGCCAGGTGCCAGGCGATCGAGGCGCCGATGATGCCGGCGCCGATGACGATCACTTTCTTGCTCATGCAGGATCTCCATCGAACAGGTCTTCTGATGCCATCGCGTCGTCCCTATCTCAAGAGCCGGCGGACCAATCCGGGCAAATCTGTTCGACAGGCCGGGAAAGCGCTGCTAGAAGCCCGCGCCACAGACAGGATTCCATAAATTGGCTGAAGACATCGAACAGGCGGTATCGCGCCGCCGTACTTTCGCGATCATCGCCCACCCGGACGCCGGCAAGACGACGCTCACCGAAAAGCTGCTGCTGTTCGGTGGCGCCATCCAGCTTGCCGGCGAGGTCAAGGCCAAGAAGGACCGCATCCAGACCCGATCGGACTGGATGAAGATCGAGCGCGAACGCGGCATTTCGGTCGTCACCTCGGTGATGACGTTCGAGTATGAGGACAATGTCTTCAATCTGCTCGACACGCCCGGCCACGAGGATTTCGCCGACGACACCTACCGCACGCTGTCGGCGGTCGACTCGGCGGTCATGGTCATCGACGCCGCCAAGGGCATCGAGCCGCGCACGCTGAAGCTGTTCGAGGTCTGCCGGCTGCGCGACATCCCGATCATCACCTTCGTCAACAAGATGGACCGCGAGAGCCGCGATCCCTTCGAGATACTGGACGAAATCGAGCAGAAGCTGGCGCTCGATACCGCGCCCATCACCTGGCCGATCGGCCGCGGCAGGACGTTTTCGGGCACTTACCACCTGGCGCTGAACGCCGTGCGCAAGGGCGATGACGAGAAGGAACGCACTCCGGTCAACGGTCCCGATTCCAACCGCGTCGCCGGCCTGTTGCCGGAAAACGAGCGCGAGGCCTTCATCGAGGAGCTGGAACTCGCGCGCGAAGCCTGCCGTCCGCTCGACATCGACGCCTTTCGCGAGGGCCATCTGACGCCGGTCTATTTCGGCTCGGCGCTGCGCAATTACGGCGTGCGCGACCTGATCGAGGCGCTCGGCGCTTTCGGGCCGCCGCCGCGCGCGCAGGATGCCGACACCCGGATGGTGGAGGCGACCGAGGACAAGATGACCTCCTTCGTTTTCAAGATCCAGGCCAACATGGATCCCAACCACCGCGACCGCATCGCCTTCGTGCGCGTCTGCTCGGGCAAGCTCGAGCGCGGCATGAAGGCCAAGCTGGTGCGCACCGGCAAGCCGATGAGCCTGTCTGCGCCGCAATTCTTCTTCGCCCGCACCCGCGTCACCGCCGACGAGGCCTTTGCCGGCGACGTCGTCGGCATCCCCAACCACGGCACGCTGCGCATCGGCGACACGCTGACCGAGGGCGAGGAAATCCTGTTCCGCGGCGTGCCGAACTTCGCCCCGGAAATCCTGCGTCGTGTGCGGCTCGGTGATGCGATGAAGGCCAAGAAGCTGAAGGAGGCGCTGCACCAGATGGCGGAGGAGGGCGTCGTGCAGCTGTTTTCGCCGGAAGACGGCTCGCCGGCCATCGTCGGCGTCGTCGGTGCGCTGCAGCTCGACGTGCTGAAGGAGCGGCTGAACTTCGAATACACACTGCCGGTCGAATTCGAGATGTCGCGTTTTTCGGTCTGCCGCTGGATATCGGCCGACGACAAGACGGAAGTGCAGCGCTTCATCGAAGCCCATCGCGGCGACATCGCCCGCGACCTCGACAACGACCCGGTGTTCCTCGCCCAGCACGCCTTCTCGCTGAACTACGAAGCCGAGCGCTGGAAAGCGATCCGCTTCGCCACGATCAAGGACTATCAGGTCCGCGACAAGGCGGCTTGAGGGGCGGTCTTCCCTTCTCCCCGTTCACGGGAGAAGGTGCCCGAAGGGCGGATGAGGGGCAGCGCCGGCCTCAAAAATCAATGGACAGCCCTGCCCTTCGCAGGCTCAGGGCGTTCGAAGCTCGGAAAAGCCAATCAATTGGCTTTCCGTCCGCTTACGCGGACCACTTCTCACCCCTTCGCCGCCTCTTCGATCTTGGCGATGTCGATCTTGCCCATCTTCATCATCGCACTCATCACCCGGCCGGCCTTTTCCCGGTCCGGATCCTGTAGCAGGCGCGGCAGCTGTTCCGGCACGACTTGCCAGGAGACGCCGAACTTGTCCTTCAGCCAGCTGCACGGGCCGGGCTCGCCGCCCTCGGTGAGCCTCTCCCAGAAATAGTCGACCTCTTCCTGCGTCTTGCAGTCGATCGACTGCGACATCGCCTCGTTGAACTTGAATTGCGGTCCGCCGTTGAGTGCCTGGAACGGCACGCCGTCGAGCTCGAACGTGGTCAGCAGCACTTTGCCTTCATCGGCGTGGCCCTTGGGCCAACGCATGACGCTCAGAACCTTCGAATTCTTGAAGATGGAGACATAGTGGTTCATCGCCTCTTCGGCCTGTCCATCGAACCACAGGCAGGTGGTGATCTTTTGCATGTCGTGCTCCTCGGTTGCTTCTTGCTGCTACAATGGAACGGCTGTCTGAGAAAATGGTCCCACTCCCTTGCCGTTGATCCAAGGACGGGCGTCCGGCAGGCGATCCGACACGGGAGGCGATCTTTTTCGCAAACTCTGAATTTTTCTGGAGAATCTGGCGCATTGCAAAAATGTGGCCAGACAATAATTGCCGGTCTATAACGCCTGCGATCCATATTCAGGGCCGCGACGCTCCGCATCGGGCGCAGCCAGCCAGCTAAGGAAAGTTCATGCCTGCCTATCGCTCCCGCACCACCACCCATGGCCGCAACATGGCCGGCGCCCGCGGCCTCTGGCGCGCCACCGGCATGAAGGACAGCGATTTCGGCAAGCCGATCATCGCCGTGGTCAACTCCTTTACCCAGTTCGTGCCGGGCCACGTCCACCTGAAGGATCTCGGCCAGCTGGTCGCGCGCGAGATCGAGAAGGCCGGCGGCGTCGCCAAGGAATTCAACACCATCGCCGTCGATGACGGCATCGCCATGGGCCATGACGGCATGCTCTATTCGCTGCCGTCGCGCGAACTGATCGCCGATTCCGTCGAGTACATGGTCAACGCCCACTGCGCCGACGCCATGGTCTGTATCTCCAATTGCGACAAGATCACGCCCGGCATGCTGATGGCCTCGCTGCGCCTCAACATCCCGACCGTCTTCGTCTCCGGCGGGCCGATGGAAGCGGGCAAGGTGGTGCTCGCCGGAAAGGCGCAGGCGCTCGACTTGGTCGACGCCATGGTCGCCGCCGCCGACGACAAGATCTCCGACGAGGACGTCAAGGTCATCGAGCGCTCCGCCTGCCCGACCTGCGGTTCCTGCTCGGGCATGTTCACCGCCAATTCGATGAACTGCCTGACCGAAGCGCTCGGCCTGTCGCTGCCGGGCAACGGTTCGACACTGGCGACGCACGCCGACCGCAAGCGGCTGTTCGTCGAGGCCGGACACTTGATCGTCGATCTCGCCCAACGCTACTACGAGCAGGACGACGAGACGGCGCTGCCGCGCAGCATCGCTTCAAAGGGCGCGTTCGAGAACGCCATGACGCTCGACATCGCGATGGGTGGCTCGACCAACACCGTGCTGCACATCCTGGCCGCGGCGCATGAGGGTGAGGTCGACTTCACCATGGAGGATATCGACCGGCTGTCGCGGCGGGTGCCCGTGCTGTGCAAGGTGGCGCCGGCCAAGTCCGACGTGCACATGGAGGACGTCCACCGCGCCGGCGGCATCATGGCGATCCTCGGCCAGCTCGACCAAGCCGGACTGATCAACCGCGACCTGTCGACCGTGCACACATCAAGCCTCGGCGAGGCGCTCGATCATTGGGATATTTCGCGCACCTCAAGCCAGAACGTGCGAGATTTCTTCCTCGCCGCGCCCGGCGGCGTGCCGACGCAGGTCGCCTTCAGCCAGGATCGTCGCTGGGACGAGCTCGATCTGGACCGCGAGACGGGCGTTATCCGCTCGGCGAAGACGCCTTTTTCCAAAGACGGCGGCCTTGCCGTGCTCAAGGGCAACCTGGCGCTCGACGGCTGCATCGTGAAGACGGCCGGCGTCGACGAGTCGATCCTGAAATTCACCGGCCCGGCGCGGGTGTTCGAAAGCCAGGATGCCTCGGTCAAGGCGATTCTCTCGAATGAGATCAAGGCCGGCGACGTCGTCGTCATCCGCTATGAAGGACCGCGCGGCGGCCCCGGCATGCAGGAAATGCTCTATCCGACCAGCTATTTGAAATCGAAAAGCTTGGGCAAAGCTTGCGCGCTGATCACCGACGGGCGCTTCTCCGGCGGCACGTCGGGGCTCTCGATCGGCCATGTCTCGCCGGAAGCCGCCGAAGGCGGCACGATCGGGCTGGTGCGGGAAGGCGACACGATTGAGATCGACATCCCCAACCGCTCGATCCGCCTCGCCGTGAGCGATGAGGAGCTCGCCAGCCGCCGGGCGGCGATGGCGGCCAAGGGCGCCCTGGCCTGGAAGCCCGAAGAAAAACGCAAGCGCAAGGTGACGACCGCGTTGCGCGCCTACGCCGCCTTCGCCACCAGCGCCGACAAGGGTGCGGTGAGGCACGTTCCGGAGTAGCGCTCGAATCGGCCAGGTTCGTGCTGCCCCTCATTGTCCTGCCGGACATTTCTCCCCGTAAGTGACGGGGAGAAAGGGCTATAACCAAAGATTTCGCCAATTGTAGACGTTGCAAAAATGGCGGCGAGGTCGCAGCATCTCCCTTCTCCCCGTCTCTATACGGGGAGAAGGTGCCGGCAGGCGGATGAGGGGCGGCGCCACGTGGCAAGATTTTTCGCCCACCGCGATCACGGCGGCAGCCGACAGGTGCTGATTCTTCGGGGACGACACAGATGGATTTCGACCTTATCGTTCGCGGCGGCACACTGCCTGACGGCAGGGTTGCCGACATCGGCATCGTCGGCGAGACGATCGCGACGATCGAGCCGAAGCTCGATGGCAACGCCGGCACGACGATTGACGCGCGGGGCAATCTGGTCTCTGCGCCGTTCGTCGACCCGCACTTCCATATGGATGCGACGCTTTCCTACGGCATTCCGCGGATAAACGCCTCGGGCACGCTGCTTGAAGGCATTGCTCTGTGGGGCGAACTGAAGCCGCTCCTGACGCATGAGGCGGTGCGCGATCGCGCGCTCGCCTATTGCGACTGGGCGGTGTCGATGGGATTGCTCGCCATCCGCACCCATGTCGACGTTTGCGACGACAGGCTGCTGGCGGTCGAGGCGCTGCTCGATGTCAAGAAGACGGTGGCGCCCTATATCGACCTGCAATTGGTCGCCTTTCCACAGGATGGGCTCTACCGCTCGCCCGGTGCACGGGAAAACACCATCCGCGCGCTGGATCTGGGTGTCGATATCGTCGGCGGCATTCCGCATTTCGAGCGCACCATGGCCGACGGCACCCGCTCGGTGACCGAGCTTTGCGAGATCGCGGCAAAACGCGGCCTGATGGTCGACCTGCATTGCGACGAGACCGACGACCCGCTGTCGCGTCACATCGAGCAACTGGCCTATGAGACGCAGCGTCTCGGCCTTCAGGGCAAGGTGGCCGGCTCGCATCTTACCTCGATGCATTCCATGGACAATTACTACGTCTCGAAACTCCTGCCGCTGATCGCCGAGGCGGGCGTCTCCGTCATCCCCAATCCTTTGATCAACATCATGCTGCAGGGGCGCCACGACACGTTTCCCAAGCGCCGCGGCATGACCCGGGTCAAGGAGATGCTGGCGCTGGGCATCCGCGTCGGCTGGGGCCAGGATTGCGTGCTCGATCCCTGGTATTCGCTGGGCACCGCCGACATGCTCGACGTCGCCTTCATGGGGCTTCACGTCGCCCAGATGTCGAGCCCGGCCGACATGGCGCGCTGTTTCGACATGGTCACCACCGTCAATGCCGCCATCATGGGGCTCGATCATCTGGGCCTCGCCGTCGGCAAGCGCGCCAGCCTGGTCGTTCTCGACGCCGGCAATCCGGTCGAGGCCATTCGCCTGCGCCCCGAACGCATTTGCGTCATCGCCAGGGGCAAAGTGGTGGCGGAACGAACCAGGCAGGACACCAGGCTTGCCATCCCCGGCAGGCCGGCATTGGTGAACCGGCGGCACGTATCGTCCTAGACCCAGCCGATTTCCGGCGCTGGCCTTGCCGATTCCCGGATTTCTCCTCGTCAAAACGGCCGCTTCCGTCTACGACGCGGCCTGGAGCAATTCCAGGAAAAGTGTGTACGGTTTTCCGTCCGGAATTGCGCGAAATAAAGAGATAGAGCGGTTCGCCGTTTTCGTAAACGGTGAACCGCTCTAGACAGGCAAGGAATCGGGATCGGCATGACGCAACCCGTGGCGCAGAATACCACAATCAGGAACGTGCTTCTGGCCGGCATTCTGCTGATGCTGGCCGGCGACTTCCTGTTTGCGCTCAACGACGCCATGGGCAAATGGCTGGTCGCCAGCTTTTCCGTCGGCCAGGTGGTTCTGATCAGGTCGATCGGCGCGTTTTTCGTGCTCGGTCCGATGATCGCCCACCAGGGCGCCGCCAAGCTGTTCCGCATGGAAAGGCCCGAATTGCAGGTCCTGCGCGTCATCATGACCACGCTCGATACCGGGCTCTTCTATGCCGCCGTCGTCTATCTGCCGCTTGCGGATGTGATGAGCTTCTATATGGCCGGGCCGATCTATGTGGCGGCACTCTCGCATCTCCTGCTTGGCGAGAAGGTCGGCTGGCGCCGCTGGATGGCGATCCTGCTCGGCTTCTGCGGCGTGCTGATCATGCTCAAGCCCTCCTCGGCGGCTTTCTCGCTGTCGTCGGGCTTCGCGCTGGCGGGCAGCATTGCCTTCGCTTTCGCCATCATCCTCAACCGGCGCTTGCGCGGCACCAGCGACACCAATCTGGTGACATGGCAGACCATCGGCACGCTGCTGGTCGGCGGCGCCCTGACCATCGGCGCCTGGCACACGCCGTCGGCGCTCGATTTCGGCGCCATGCTGCTGCTCGGCATCGTCTCCTGCGGTGCCCATCTGATGATCACGCGGGCGCTCAAGCTGGCCCCGGCCTCGACGTTGGCGCCGCTGCACTACACGCTGCTTCTATGGGCGGTGGTCTTCGGGCTGGCGTTCTTCGGCGACGTTCCCGGCCCGCGCATCCTCATCGGCTCGGTCATCGTCGTGCTGGCCGGCTTGTTCATCTTCCATCGCCAGAAGGTGGTCGACACGACGGTGCCGCCTGAAAACGTGCCGAAGGGCGTGAATTAGCCCTCGCGGATCGCCGCCAGGTGCCGTGAAAATTCCGGCGTCTCCATCAGCGCCTTGCAGCGCGCGAAGCGGCCGTCGGCATAGGCCCGAAAATCGTCGACGGGATTGTCGTTGGCGAGCTGGATCAGTCCCCACAGTGTCCACAACAGGTCGCACATCCCCTTGTAGATGACGATGCGGCCGCGCTCCGCCGGTTTCGCCTCGCCGCCGAAATAGGCGCGCATCATCTCCTCGTCCTGCGCGGCATCGAACTTGCCTTCGACGGAGAGGTCGCCAAGATCCCAGAGCGGATCGTTCATTCCTGAATATTCCCAGTCGACGATCCACATCCTGTCACCCGCATCGATAAAATTCTCGCACAGCGGGTCGCAATGACAGGCGACGACGGGCAGCGGGTGGGCCGACAGCGCCGCGCGCACGCCACCGGCCTCGCGCACCACGTCGTGATAGCCGGCGGGCAGGGCGACCTCCTTGGTCGACAGCACCTTCAGATAGTCATCGATCATCGCGAACAGTTCGAAACGGAACGGAAACACCGCACCGGACGAATGCAGCTTGCGGAAGGCCTCTCCCGCACGCGCCGGGCTGCCCGGCCGAACCCTGAATTTTTCCGGCGACATGGTTACGGCGCCGGCGATGAAGCGCGTCACCATCACGCCGGTGCCCGGATCGACATGCAGCACCTCGGGGCTGACGCCTGCCTTAGCCGCCTCGCGCGCCGCCACCGCCTCATTGGCGCGGTTGATATATTCCTCGGTGCCTTTGCCTGGAATGCGCAGGCAGAAGTCCCCGGCCTTGAAAACCAGGTTGGTGAGGCCGCCAAGCCGCTCCAGCGTCCCGTTATAGCCGGCCAGCATGGGAATGGCGGCAAGTTTTGTCCGTGCCTCGTCCATTGTCATGCCCGCTCCCCCGCTGTTATTTGTCGCAGAGACGGTTCCACAAAATTCGTGCTTTGGCTATCATCCGTGCGAGACCAATTTAGGGCATGGCGGACAGGACGAAAGTGACCGACAGCAAGCATAAGGGCGCGCTTGGCGCTGCCTACGCGGCCAAGCGCCCGGAAGACGTGGCGGCGCTCTATGACCGTTGGTCGCAGACCTACGACAGCGACATGTCGGCCGCCGGCTATCGTCATCCCACCATCTGCCTGGCCTTGCTGGCAAGGCATCTGCCGCGTGGCTCGGCCCCGCTGCTCGATGCCGGGGCCGGCACCGGGCTCATCGGCGAATGGCTCGACATTGCCGGCTATCCCGAGGTCGAGGCGCTCGACATCTCGCAAGGCATGCTGGATCAGGCAGAGCGCAAGGGCGTCTATTCGGCCCTGCATTGCCTGGCGCTTGGCGGGCCGCTGCCCTTTGCCGACAATGCCTATGCCGGGGTGATCTCGGCCGGCGTCTTTACCTCGGGCCATGTCGGTGCCGAAGGGCTGGACGAACTGATCCGCATCTGCCGGCCGGGCGGCGTGATCGTGCTGACGGTCAAGAATACGATCTGGGATCTGGGCTTTAACGCGCGGGTCGCGGAGCTGGAGGCGCAGGGGCTGGTCACCCGCATCGAGGAAACGCGCCCGTACGTCTCGATGCCGGGCGAGGCCGACACGGTGCCCAGCCGCTGCCTCGCCTTGCGTGTGAACTGATCAGGCTTTGATCCTGTTCCCGGCCGGATCATACATCGGCTCGAGATGGATCTTTGCCGGCGTGCGCTGCATCGCCACGACCAGCTCATAGCGGCCCGAGGCGAGAAAATCGTCGCTCACGCCGTCGGCATTGCGCACATAGCCGTAGCCGATGTTCTTCTCCACGGTGTAGCCATAGCCGCCGCTGCTGAGATAGCCGACCGGCTCGCCATTGCGCAGGATCGTCTCGCGCCCGACGAGCACGACGTCCTGATCGTCGACCGTGAAGCCGGCGAAACGCTTCTTCAATGGCCCGCCAGTGATTTTCTCCAAGGCGCGCCGCCCTACGAAATCCGTGTTCTTGCGAAGCTTCACCGCCCAGCCGAGGCCGGCTTCCAGCGGCGTGTCGTTGGGGGTGATATCGGAGCCCCAGGCGCGATAGCCCTTTTCCAGTCGCAGCGATTCCAGGGCCCGGTAGCCGACCGGGCGGATATCATGTTGCTTGCCTGCCGACATCAACGCGTCGAAGATCTCGCCGGTTGCGGAGATCGGCACGTGCAACTCCCAGCCGAGTTCCCCGACATAGGTGACGCGCAACGCCCGCACGGTGTGGCCGGCAACGACAATCTCGCGGGCATGGCCGAATGGGAAACCGCTGTTGGAAACGTCGGCATCGGTCACGCCGGCCAGCACTTCGCGGGCGCGCGGTCCCATCAGCGACAGCGTGCCGAAATCCTCGGTGACGTCGGTGAGCGTGATGTCGAGCTCCTTTTCGACATGGTCGCTGATCCAGGACAGGTCATGGGTGCGGAAGCCCGTGCCGGTAACGATATAGAACCTGTCCTCGCCGAACCGCGACACGGTGAGATCGGCCTCTATGCCGCCGCGCGTGTTGAGAAGCTGCGTATAGGTCAGCCGGCCGGCCGGCTTGTTGACGTCATTGGCGCAGATCCAGTCCAGCGCCTTCGGCGCGTCGGGCCCGGTCAGCTCGTATTTGGCGAAGGACGACTGGTCGAAGATGCCGACCTTCTCGCGCACATGGCGATGTTCGTCGCCGACGGCTGAAAACCAATTCTGCCGGCCCATGGAATAGACGTCACGCGGCTCGACACCTTCGGGGGCGAACCAGTTCGGCCGCTCCCAGCCGAGCTTCGAACCGAACACGGCGCGATGCTGTTTCAGCCTGTTGTACAGCGGCGAAACGATGCGCGGCCTGCCGGAGAGATACTCCTCATGTGGAAAGCCGATCGTGTAGTGCTTGCCATAGGCTTCCAGCGTGCGCTCGCGGACCCAATGCCGGTCGCGGTGCAGGCTGGAAAAGCGCCTGATGTCGACGACCCACAGATCGAACGGCGCCTCGCCATCGACCACCCATTGCGCCAGCACCCAGCCGGCGCCGCCGCCCGAAGCGATGCCGAAGGCGTTGAAGCCGGCGCCGACGAACATGTTGGCGCATTCGGGCGCCACGCCGAGGATGAAATTGCCGTCCGGCGTGAAACTCTCGGCCCCGTTGATCATCTGCTTGACGCCGACGGCTTCCAGCGCCGGCACGCGCGCGATCGCCTGGCTCATATGCTGTTCGAAATGATCATAGTCGTCGTCGAACAGCCGGAACTCCCAGTCATTGGGCACGTCGCCTCCGGGGAGATCAGTCGTCCAGGCCTGCGGGTTTGGCTCATAGCCGCCCATCACCAGCCCGCCGACCTCTTCCTTGAAATAGGTGCGCCGGTCCGGGTCGCGGATGGTCGGGACATCGGTCGCGAGCCCGTCGATCTTCTCGGTGACGATAAACTGGTGCTTCACCGGCTGCAGCGGCACGTTGATGCCGGCCATGGCGCCAACCTGCCGTGCCCATTGTCCTGCGCAGTTCACCACCTTGTCGCAGGCGATGTCGCCCATGTTGGTCTTCACCGCAATGATGCGGCCGCCTTTGATCTCGAAGCCGGTGACGCGGACTTCCTCGTAAAGCCTTGCGCCATGCATGCGCGCGCCCTTGGCCAGCGACTGGGTGACGTCGGATGGGCTCGCCTGACCGTCGGTCGGCAGCCAGGAAGCGCCGACGAGATCGCCGGTTTCCATCAGCGGCCACATGTTCTTGACCTCCGCCGGCGACAGCAACTGCATGTCCATGCCAAAGCTCTTGGCTGTCGTCGCCAGCCTCTCGTACTCGGTCCAGCGGTCGGCATTGGTGGCAAGGCGCAGGCACCCGCTCATCTTCCAGCCGGTGGCAAGGCCGGTCTCGGCCTCCAGGCCCTTGTAGAGGTTGACCGAATATTTGAGCACGCGGGTGATCGAGGCCGACGAGCGCAGCTGCCCGACCAGGCCGGCGGCGTGCCAGGTCGAGCCCGAGGTCAGCTTGCCCTGTTCGAGCAGCACCACATCTGCCTTGTGGTCGCGGGCCAGATGGTAGGCCGTCGAGCAGCCGATAATGCCGCCGCCGATGACGACGATCGCTGCCTGGGTTGGCAAGGTCATGAATTCAGGTCCCGTATTTTGTCCGGTAGTTTTCCAGCGCGGCATCGAGCCGCGTCAGGTTCTCTTCCGTGTAGGCGACGTAGTCGATGCCGGGCACGTCGAGGTAGAGTTCCGAAACCATGCTCCACATCGCCTCGCGCAGCAGCGAGGCGCATTGCATGGCTGCATGCGAGCGGCGGATCGCCTCGTCCGGCTCCTTCATGAAATAAGCGGTCAGGAAGGCGAAGGATTCCTCGTCGCTCATGCCGGCGTTCGAGGCGACGCCGGCAAGGTCGAACATCGCGGTATTGAAGCCGGCATATTCGAAGTCGATCAGCCATAGCCTGCTGCCGTCGTCGAGAATATTCGCCGGCAAAAGATCATTGTGGCCGAACACGATCGGCAGCAGTTTCTGGGCGCGTTCGAGCTCGTCGGCCAGCATCAGCAGACGCGGCAGGTCGCTCGCCTTGCGGCTGCCGGCGTCCTCCAGCGTGCGCGCATAGTCGCGGATGACGTGGAACACCCAGAACATGAAGCCGGCACCGGAGACGTGGTTGGGCATCTCGCGGTGAAAGCCGCGCATCAGGGCGGCGACACGGCCGAGATTGGCGCGCACGTCCTCAGCCAGACAGGTCTTGGCGCCGAGATACTCCGTCACGAGAATGCCGGGTTCGGCATGGCGGACCGCCGGCGCGAAACCGGCGGCATGCGCGGCGCGTGCGGTCATCACCTCACGCTCGCGAAAGACGTGGTGGAAGGGATAGTCCCTGCCGAAACGCACGACATGCCTCCCGGCCGCGTCCTTAACCCGATAATTGGCATTGCTCAGCCCGCCGGGCAGCGGCTCGATCTCGACGCTGCCTGTCCAGCAAGGCAGGGCGCGGATGCGGTCCTCGGCCGTCATGAATTCGCCCTTCGTACGGCAAGGCGCCGACGGGGCGGCGCCGCCGTGGCGACCCGCCGTTTGTCCGGACGCTCGTTCTGGCAAAGACCTCGCCGGCGCGGCATTCGGGATCGGTATCCCGCGCCGCACCGACGAGCCCCACGTGCCGGGCTCTTCGAGGCCGGCATCCGCCCCCGCGGATGAGAAAATTCTTCCAGTCGCCCTCGCGTCAGGCAGTTTCCAGACCTTGGGGCACACAAATTCGGATCAGGCTCCGCTATCGCTTTTCCGTGGCAGTGCGAGCCTGACACGGCATCAGTGTCACGCCGGGTAAGCCACGTTGTCAACGAGATTCTGTGGCTTTTTCTGCTTTCCTGCCCGTATTCTTTCGAGATTCCTTGTAATATGCGGCAGATTTGCCATAGAAGCGGTCACTGGATCATGGCGCGACTGGAAATGACCCGATGAGCCATTCCAAGCGGCACGGCGAAATCCTGCGGTTTCTGCAGGAGGAAGGCACCGTCACCATCGCCAGCCTGGCCGACCGGCTGGGCGTTTCGCTGGAGACCGTGCGCCGCGACGTCAAGCCCCTCACCAGCGACGGCTCGCTCCTGAAGATGCATGGCGCCGTCGGCCTGCCGTCGACGATCGGCGAAGCGCCGTTCGAACGGCGCATGCGAGAGAACGCCGAGGCCAAGCGCCTCATCGCCCGCATGGTCGCCGCCACCATCCGCGACGGCGAATCGATCATGCTCGACACGGGAACGACCACCTCGTTCCTGGCGCGTGAACTGCTCGGCCATCGGCGGCTGACGGTCGTCACCAACTCATCCGACATCGCCCGCACGCTGGCCACCGTCAACGGCAACAAGGTCTACATGGCCGGCGGTGAGCTGCGCAGCGATTCCGGCGCCGCCTTCGGCGCCTCGGCCATCGACTTCGTCAGCCGCTTCTCGGTCAGCCATGCGGTGATCTCGACGGGTGCCGTCGATGCGGTGACGGGTGTCATGGATTACGATCTCGACGAGGCCGAGTTCGCCCGCATGGTGCTGTCGCGCGGCCAGCGTTCGCTCGTCGTCACCGATCATTCCAAGTTCGGGCGCCAAGGCCTGGTCCAGGTCTGCGGCTTCGATGGCTTTTCCGAGCTCGCCACCGACCGGCCGCCGCCGCGCGACATCGCTGCTGGCCTGGCGCAGGCCGGCGCGCGGCTCAGCGTCGCGGGCGAGGCAGCCTGAGCTAACCGAATACCAGCGACTGGTGGGCGCATATGCCGGCGAAGGCGCCGCCCGATACGGCGAAGGCGATGTTGTGCATCGCGCGTGACGCGTCCCCGGCGGCGAAGACGCCGGGAACCGTCGTCTGCTGCCTGTCATCGATTGATATCACCGGGCCGAGGGGACCGTCCGTGAAGCCGCAACCGAGCTGTTCGGCCATCGGGCTCGCCATTGTATTGCGCGGCGCGGTGAATATCGCGCGAACCCCGGCCTTTCGGCCGCCGTCGAGGATCACCGTCAAGCCGCCCGTGCCATCCTGTCGCAGTTCGGCGACCGCAGCGGGTTCGAACCTCACATTCTTGCCTTCCAGGGCAGACATCTGTTCGGCATCGGGCTCGATCAGGCGATTGCCGAACAGCGTGACGTCGCCCCAGTCGGCGATCAACTGCGCCTGATGCAGGGACATGGGCCCGGTCGCCAGCACGCCAAGCGGCCCGCCGGAAACCTCGTAGCCGTGGCAATAGGGGCAGTGCAGCACGGTCTTGCCCCACTGCTCGGCAAGCCCGGGAACTTCCGGCAGGATGTCGCGCACGCCGGTGGCCAGAACCAGCCGCGCGGCGCCGAAGGTCTCGCCGCCCTCTGTGCTGATTTCGAAGTCGCTGCTGTTGTTGGCGATCGCCTTATTCGCACGTCCGTTGACAAGGCGAGCCGTCGGATAAGCCAGCAATTGCCGTCTTGCCTCGTCCAGGATGGCGCCGGGTGTGCGCCCGTCCTGGCCGAGGAAACCGTGCGAATGCGCGGCAAAGCGATTTCGGGGCTGGCCGGCGTCGATCACCAGGACGTTGCGCCGGGCCCGCGCCGCCTGGATGGCGGCGGACAGGCCGGCAAAGCTGCCGCCGACGACGGCAAGATCATACTGCATGGCTGGAGACTCCGATGAGGTCGTAACGGCGGCGGAAATCGGCGGTCAGATCGGCCAGCGTGATGCGGCTGAGCTTCTCCGCCAGCAGCTTCTCCGCCGCGATGCGAAAATCGTCGAGCACGGCGATCACCGCCTGCTCGACGAGGCAGCCGGGGCTCTCCGGCTCGGTGCCGAACGGCAGCAGCGTCTCGCCAAGCGCGGCGCTGATTTCGGCCAGCGAGATCTCGTCGGGCGGGCGCCCGAGCAGCCAGCCGCCGCCATGTCCGCGTGACGAGGTGACGATGCCGGCATCCCGCAATCCGGCGATGGTGCGGCGCACCACGACCGGATTGGTATGGATGAAGGTGGCAAGCTGCTCCGAGGTCAGCGCCCGCTCGGGCTTCTCGGCCATGTGGACCAGAATGTGCAAGGTGGAAGACAGCCGGCTGTTGCGTTTCATGTAACTCATTTAGTTACGATTCTGGGGGCCGTCAAGTTGCCGATCCGTTTCCACTTCCCAGTATCGTCCCCGCCGTGTTTAGTCCGGCCATGGCTTTCACCATCCGCCAGTTGCAGTTCTTCATCGCCGTTGCCGAGCAGGGCACGGTGTCGGGTGCCGCGCAGAACCTCTCCATTTCGCAATCCTCGGTCACCGAAGCGATCAAGGAGCTCGAAGGCGATCTCGGCGTCGAATTGTTCGACCGCCATCCGCGCGGCCTCAACATCACCCACAAGGGCCACCAGTTCCTGCGTCACGCCACCAAGATCCTGGCCGATGTGTCCGATGCGCGCCGCGCCTTCCTCGGCGAGCAGGCGACAGCGGGCGGCAGGCTGCAGCTCGGCGTCACCTCGCTGGTCGCCGGCTATGTGCTGTCGGACCTGCTTGCCCGCTACCGTCGTGCCTATCCCGGCGTCGAGGTCTCGGCAATCGAGGACAATGGCGACTATCTCGAGCATCTGCTGATCGGTGGCAAGCTGGACATCGCGGTCATGGTCACGTCCAATCTGCGCGACCGAACCGCGCTGCAATCCGAAATCCTCGAAGTCTCGGCTTACCGCCTGTGGCTGCCGCTCGGGCATCCGCTCGCCGGCGCCGACATCATCGGCATCGGCGACATCGCTTCGGAGCCGCTGATCATGCTGACCGTCGACGAGATCGAGGAGAACACCGGCAAGCTGCTGACGGCAATCGGCGCCAAGCCGCATGTCGCCTTCCGCACCCGTTCGGTCGAAGCGGTGCGCAGCCTTGTCGCCACCGGCGCGGGCGTGGCGCTGCTGCCCGACCTCGTCTACCGGCCATGGTCGCTGGAAGGCGACCGCATCGAATCGCGCGACGTCTCCGGTGCCCTACCCGTCGTCCAGGTCGGGATGGTCTGGCGCCGCGGCTCCGGCCTGCCACAGGCTGCGCGCGATTTCATCGGCCTCGCGCAGTCGCAGCGCATGGTTCGCCAGCGCCCCGACAAGAACGGCCGCTGATCTATCGGAAAAACCGATATCCCCCTTCTGATAAATGAATTTGCGAAACCGGGATTTTCACAGCACCTTCGCGTCAGGGAACAAAGCCGCCGCCGAAGCGCGGGCCCTATCAATGGGAGATCGACGATGAATTCATTCCTGAAGTCATGCACTGCATTGACGGTCGCGCTGACCTTCTCCGGCCAGGCCATCGCTCAGGTCACGGAACTCGGCAAGGGTGAAGGCGAGGTCAATATCGTCGCCTGGCCGGGCTATATCGAGCGTGGCGAGACCGACAAGGGCTATGACTGGGTCACCGCCTTCGAGAAGGAAAGCGGCTGCAAGGTCAACGTCAAGACCGCCAACACGTCGGACGAGATGGTCTCGCTGATGAACGAGGGCGGCTTCGACCTCGTCACCGCTTCGGGCGATGCATCGCTGCGCCTCGTTGCCGGCAAGCGCGTGCAGCCGATCAATACCGATCTCATCCCGAGTTGGAAGACGGTCGACGACCGCATCAAGGACGCCCCCTGGTTCACCGTCGACAAGGTTCATTATGGGGTCCCCTACCAGTGGGGGCCGAACGTCCTGATGTACAATACCGATGTCTTCAAGGAAGCGCCCAAGAGCTGGAACATCGTCTTCGAGGAGATGAAGCTGCCGGACGGCAAATCAAACAAGGGCCGCGTCCAGGCCTATGACGGCCCGATCCACATCGCCGATGCCGCCAACTACCTGATGTTCCACAAGCCGGAGCTCGGCATCAAGGACCCCTACGAGTTGAACGAGGACCAATACAAGGCCGCGCTCGAGTTGCTGCGCGTCCAGCGCACGCTGGTCGGCCGCTACTGGCACGACGCCGCCATCCAGGTCGACGATTTCCAGAACGAAGGCGTGGTTGCCTCCGGTTCGTGGCCATACCAGGTCAACACGCTGGTCGCCGCCAAGAAGCCGGTCGCCTCGACCGTGCCGGAGGAAGGCGTGACCGGCTGGGCCGACACCACCATGATGGAGGCCGACGCGGCACATCCGAACTGCGCCTATATGTGGCTCGAACACTCGCTTTCGCCCAAGGTGCAGGGCGACGTCTCGGCCTGGTTCGGCTCGCTGCCGGTCGTCCCCGCCGCCTGCAAGGGCAACGAGCTGCTGACCGACGAAGGCTGCAAGACCAACGGCTACGAAAATTTCGACAAGATCAAGTTCTGGAAGACGCCGGTGACCAAATGCGCCACCCAGAACGACCAGTGTGTGCCCTATTACCGCTGGGTGTCGGACTATATCGGCGTCATCGGCGGGCGATGATTTTCTTCACCCTCCCCTTGTGGGGAGGGTCGGCGCGCAATGTCGGGGTGGGGGTCAGCGCTGCGGCCCGTACCAGTGCAGCCACCCGCGACTTCGCCGCGACCTCCCCCATCGAGGGGGAGGTCGGTGGCGCGCGCGTTCGCCGTCCAGCCCGATCGCGGGCGACCGAACAGAACCCAATCGGCAAGAGACTGACACTCCATGACCTCAGCCGTTTCCTTTCAAAAAGTCTCGCGCCATTTCGGCAGCGTGCGCGCCGTCGACACGGTCGACCTCGAAATCGTGCCTGGCGAGTTCTTCGCCATGCTCGGGCCGTCTGGTTCCGGCAAGACGACCTGCCTGCGCCTCATTGCCGGTTTCGAGCAGCCGACGGCGGGTTCGATCTCGATCTTCGGCGAGCGCGCCGAGGGCGTTCCGCCTTATCGCCGCAACGTCAACACTGTCTTCCAGGACTATGCGCTGTTCCCGCATCTCGACGTGCTCGACAACGTCGCCTACGGATTGATGGTCAAGGGCGTCGGCAAGGCCGGGCGGCACAAGGCAGCGGAAGAGGCGCTGTCGCTGGTCAGGCTGCCCGGCTACGGCGCCCGCCGCCCTGGCCAGCTTTCCGGCGGTCAGCGCCAGCGCGTCGCGCTGGCCCGCGCACTGGTCAACCAGCCCAAGGTGCTGCTGCTCGACGAGCCGCTCGGCGCGCTCGACCTCAAATTGCGCGAGAACATGCAGGAAGAGCTGAAGTCGCTGCAAAAGGCGCTCGGCATAACCTTCGTCTTCGTCACCCACGATCAGGGCGAGCCGCTGTCGATGGCCGATCGCGTCGCCGTCTTCAACGACGGTAGGATCATGCAGATCGGCACGCCGGAAGATATCTACCAGCGGCCGAGCACCCGCTTCGTCGCCGATTTCGTCGGTTCCTCCAACGTGCTGCCGCCGGATTTCGTCCAGCGCTATTGCGGCCAGCGCCGCTGGGGCAGCCTGCGACCTGAATCGATCCGCGTCGGCCGCGCCGCGAAAGGCGACGGCGTGGCCGCGCGCCTGGTCGCGACCAACTATCTCGGCGCCACCACCAGGCTGGCGCTCGATGCCGACGGTCTGAAGCTGCACGCCATCGTGCCTGCCGGCACGGCCTTGCCTGGGGAAGGCGAGGCGGTGGTGCTCACCTTCAACCGGGAGAGCCTGCATTTGATGGACGAGGCGGTGTGATGAAGGCTTGCGCGAAGCACCCCCCTCTGTCCTGCCGGACATCTCCCCCGCAAGGGGGGAGATTGGCTGCCCTTTCGGGTTTCGCCAATTTCCAACGTCGCAGAATTGGCGAGGCCGAGAAATTGCCAATCTCCCCCCGTGAGGGGGAGATGTCCGGCAGGACAGAGGGGGGCGACGCAGAACGCGGCCTCTCATATAATTCTCTTCAGCACACGGCGGCCCCATGACCATTGCCGCGCTCACCCCCCGCCCAGCCCCTGCCATCCTGCCCGGCAGCGGCGGCATACGCGGCGCGCTCTCCGACCTCTTCTGGCGCAGGCCGCAACTGCTCCTTCTGCTTATGCTGCTGCCGCCGGTCCTGTGGCTCGGCATCGTCTATATCGGCTCGTTGTTCGCTCTTTTGGCGCAGAGCTTTTTCTCGATCGACGAGTTCTCCGGCCTCATCAATCGTGAGTTCACGTTGAAGACCTATGGCGACCTGTTGCAGGCCGCCAATCTCGACATCATCCTGCGCACGGTGACGATGGCAGCCCTGGTGACCCTGGTCTCGGCCGTCGTCGCTTTCCCCATCGCCTACTACGCGGCGCGCTATGCGCGCGGCCGCTGGAAGGCGCTGTTCTATCTCGGCGTCATGCTGCCGCTGTGGTCGAGCTACCTGGTCAAGATCTACGCCTGGAAATTGATCCTGGCCAAGGAAGGCATTCTCACCTGGCTGCTAGCCAAGCTGAACCTGTTGTGGTTGCTCGATGCGTGGCTGTCGCTGCCGGTCGTCGGCGGCAACTCGCTGTCGGTGTCCTTCACCGGCACCTTCATCGTTTTCGTCTATGTCTGGCTGCCCTTCATGATCCTGCCGGTGCAGGCTGCCCTCGAGCGCGTGCCCGGCAATCTGGTCGAGGCCTCTTCCGATCTCGGTGCCTCGCCAGGCCAGACCTTCCGCAATGTGCTGTTCCCGCTGGCGCTGCCGGGGATCGTCGCCGGCTCGATCTTCACCTTTTCGCTGACATTGGGCGACTACATCATCCCGCAGATCATCGGCACGTCGCGCCTGTTCATCGGCCAGGCCGTCTATTCGCAGCAAGGCACGGCCGGCAACATCCCGCTCGCCGCCGCCTTCACGGTGGTGCCGATCGTCATCATGGGCTTCTATCTCTGGGGCGCCAAGCGCATGGGGGCCTTCGATGCGCTCTGACCGTGCCCAATCGGCTCCGCTTGGCCTCAAAATCGCCGCCGCTTGCGGGTTGCTGTTCCTGCATCTGCCGATCCTGCTGATCTTCGTCTATGCCTTCACGACCGAAGAGAAGAGCTTCGTCTGGCCGCCGCCGGGGCTCACCACGCAGTGGTTCGCCGTCACCTGGAACCGGCCGGACGTGTGGCAAGCGCTGTCGCTCTCGGTGCGCGTCGCCGCCATCTCGACGGCCATCGCGCTGGTTCTCGGCACGCTGTGCGCCGCCGCGGTGTCACGGACGAAATTCTTCGGCCGTGAAACCATTTCGCTGCTGGTCATCCTGCCGATCGCGCTGCCCGGCATCATCACCGGCATTGCGCTGCGTTCGGCTTTCGCGCTGGCCGACATTCCGTTCTCGTTCTGGACGATCGTGCTCGGCCACGCCACCTTCTGCGTGGTTGTCGTCTACAACAATGCCGTTGCCCGCTTCCGCCGCACCTCGGGCTCGATGATCGAGGCCTCGATGGATCTCGGCGCGGATGGTTTCCAGACCTTCCGGCATATCGTGTTGCCCAACATCGCCACGGCGCTGCTTGCCGGCGGCATGCTGGCCTTCGCGCTGTCGTTCGACGAGGTCATCGTCACCACCTTCACCGCCGGCCAGCAGCAGACGCTGCCGATCTGGATGCTTGAAGAACTGATCCGCCCGCGCCAGCGCCCGGTCACCAATGTCGTGGCGATGGTGGTGGTGCTGGTGACGCTGCTGCCGATCCTCGCCGCCTATTACCTGACCCGCGACGGCGACCAGATCGCCGGCAGCGGGAAATGAAAACAGCGAATAGGAAATAGCGAGTAGCGAAGAGGGAAATCGTTAGCCAAACCCTATTCGCTACTCACTATTCGCCACTCGCTCCTCTTCAAGGAGAACCCAATGGACACCCAGATGCTGATCGGCTCGAAGTTCGAGAAAGGCACCGAGACCGAGGAGCCGGTCCTCAATCCGAAGACCGGGGCGACCATTCTCAATCTCCCCGAGGCGAGCCCGGCGCAGATCGAGGCGGCGGTGACGGCTGCCGGGAAGGCGTTCACGGCTTGGTCGCGTACCACGCCCGCGCAGCGCTCGGGCTATCTCCTTAAGATCGCCGACCGCATAGAGGCCGAAGCCAGGGAATTCGCGGTGCTCGAGGCGCTGAACTGCGGCAAGCCGATCAATGCCGTGCTCAATGATGAAATCCCGGCGATCGTCGACTGCTACCGTTTCTTCGCCGGCGCCGTCCGCTCCATGCCAGGCCAGGTAGCCGGCGAATACCTGCCGGGCCACACCTCGATGGTCCGGCGCGATCCGATCGGCATCGTCGCTTCCATCGCGCCGTGGAATTACCCGTTGATGATGATGGCCTGGAAGCTGGCGCCGGCGATCGGCGGCGGCAATACGGTCGTCTTCAAACCGTCGGAACAGACGCCGCTGACGGCGCTGAAACTGGCGAAGATCCTGGCCGAAATCCTGCCCGAAGGGGTCGTCAATGTCGTGCTCGGACGCGGCGACAGCGTCGGCAATACGCTGATCAACCATCCCAAGGTCAACATGATCTCGATCACCGGCGATGTCGCCACCGGCAAGAAGGTGCTGCAGGCGGCCGCCAAGTCGGTCAAGCGCACGCATCTGGAACTCGGCGGCAAGGCCCCGGTCATCGTCTTCGATGATGCCGACCTCGGCGCCGTGGTCAACGGCCTGCGCGCCTTCGGCTACTACAATGCCGGCCAGGACTGCACCGCCGCCTGCCGCATCTATGCCGGCAAGAAGGTCTACGACAAGCTCGTCGCCGATCTCTCCTCGGCCGTGTCGACCATCAAGTACAATCTGCCGGACGATGCCGAGAACGAGATCGGCCCGCTGATCTCGCGCCGCCAACGCGATCGTGTCTCGAGCTTCGTCGAGCGCGCCTCGGAATTGAAGCACATCGAGATCACCACCGGCGGCAAGCCGGGCGAGGGCACCGGCTTCTACTACCAGCCGACCGTCGTCGCCGGCGCCTTGCAGGAGGACGAGATCGTGCGCCGCGAAGTCTTCGGCCCGGTGGTCTCGGTCACCCGTTTCACGGAAGTCGACGAGGCGGTGAACTGGGCCAACGACAGCGATTATGGCTTGGCGTCATCGGTGTGGACCAGAGACGTCTCGCGCGCCATGGCGACGGCCGCTCGCCTGCAATATGGCTGCACCTGGATCAACACCCACTTCATGCTGACCAACGAGATGCCGCATGGCGGGCTGAAGCAGTCCGGTTACGGCAAGGACATGTCGCTCTACGCGCTGGAGGATTATACCGCCGTGCGCCATGTGATGGTGGCGCACGGGTAATCTGTCTCCTTCCGGCAAAGGCAGATCTTATATGGCTGTGGCCGGCGCCGGCGACCCCGCTTGAGAGGGTCGTCAGCGCCATTCCACTTCGCGATTGCGCTGCATTTGACAGGCACGGCCGCCGAACGGCATCAGCGGCGAGACCCCGGCACTACGCGGCCGTCCGGCCCGGCATCGCCGATGTCGCAGGCTTGATGTTCAGGTTGACCCGGAAGACATTGGATGGGTCGTAGGTTCGCTTAACCTGGCTCAGCCGCTCGTAATTTCCGCCATAGCTCGCCTGCAAGCGCGCGTCTCCTTCATCGTCCATCATGAAGTTCACGTAGCCGCCCTCGCCATTATGGGGATGGACGCTCGCCCAGTAATTCCGTGCCCACGCGGTCAGGTCGGCGGCTTTGCCCGGATCGGGGTCGATGGCGGCGATGACCATCGACCAGCTTGCGTCACGCGCGTTCCAGGCGGTCTCGTCCTTGCCGACGCGGCGGACGGCGCCGTCAATCGGGTATAGATGCATGAGCGACAATTCGCTGGGCGCCTGGGCGGCCTGTGCGATATGGGTCGCGATCGCTTCGTCGGGAAGCGACTTGACGAAATCGCCCTTCCAGTACCATTGCAGGCCTTTCGGAAGGAGCGGGTCGAATAGCGACTGCATCGCCGGGAACGGCATTACGCCCATCCAGTTGAACATTGGCGGCGGCAAGGTGTCCAGCAGCGGCGCCATGGCCTTGCGCCCGTCCTCCTCCGTGCCGTTGTAGCACGAGATGATGGCACAGGCGCGGTTGCCCCAATGCTCGCGCGGGAAAGGATCGCTCGAAGGGACGGATTTGAGGCCGACGAAAGCGCCGAGGTCTTCCGGCGCTTCCGGCAGGTAGTCGCGATAGGTACGCATGACCGCCGACGCGTGCCTGGCGTCCCAGAACACCGGACCGCCGAAGATCATGTTCACCGGATGAGCCTGGAACAGGAAGCTGGTTACCACGCCAAAATTGCCGCCGCCGCCCCGGAGCGCCCAGAACAGGTCGGGATTCTCGCTTTTGCTGGCCTTCGCCATGCTGCCATCGGCCAGCACCAGATCGGCCTCGATCAGATTATCGATGGTGAGGCCGTATTTGCGCGTGAGATAGCCGGTTCCTCCACCGAGGGTAAGGCCGGCGACGCCCGTGGTCGAAACGATGCCGAACGGAACGGCGAGCGCGAAAGGATGGGTGGCGTGGTCCACGTCGCCCGAAGTGCAGCCGGGCGCGACCCTCACGGTGCGGGTTTTCGGGTCGACATGGACGCCTTTCATCATCGACAGGTCGATGACGAGACCGTTGTCGCAAATCCCCAATCCCGCGCCGTTGTGGCCGCCGCTGCGCACGGCGATGAGGAGGTCGTTTATGCGCGCGAACCTTACAGCGGCGATCACGTCGGCGACATCGACGCAGCGTGCAATCAGCGCCGGACTCTTGTCGATCATGCCGTTGTAGACCTTGCGGGCCTCCTCATAGCCGGCTTCGCCGCGCAGGATCAGCTCTCCGCGCAAGCCTTCACGCAGTTTTGCATAGGTTTCGTCGGTCATCGGTTTCCTCCCTGATCGCGCCCGCGCCATATGGTTTCGACGCGACGATTTATCTTGTTGCTTTGCTTGTGCCGTCCACCCGTCGGGTGCGCAGGATGGTGCAGGAGAGCACATTGCACCGATCCGGCTCCTCGCTGCTTCGCCCGAAAGGGCCAGTGGGGAAATGGCCCGGGAGAGCCATAGCGGGCAGGCGGAAGCCGTCATGGTAGCGAAAGCGCGTCGCGTCGAAAGGGACCGATGCGGCGCGCTTCAGATCGTTGTTCTATGGGCACCTTTGGGCGACATGCATTATTCGACGATGCGGAAAATCTGCCAGAGGCTGGTGCCCGACACGACGTAAGGCTCGATCTCCTTGCCCCATTTGGCATGCGCGTCGATCTTGCCGATCCTGGCGAAGAACTCTTCCAACTGGGCCAGGCTTTCGACCTGGTGGTGAGATTCGACCGTCGCCTCCCGCGCGCCGATCGAACCCGTCATGATCTGGAACTTCAGGTCGGCGACGCCGACCTGCGAACCGATCTCGGATTCCCATTTCCGCAAGAGGTCGAGCACGGTCTGCTTGTGTCCGAACCTGGCGTCGATCTGCCATCTGGCGCTGAACATGTTTTCCTCCTCCGAAGATGCGGCTGATGCCGCTTACTCGTCCCAGGCCTGCACGACGGTCTGCCGTGCAATCCGCCCGCCCTTGAGTTCCAGCATCGCCGCACAGAACACCTTGGTCCCGTCCGGGTAGGCGCAGGCTTGGGTGAAGGCGAGATTGTCGCCATCGGCAATGGTGGTATCGACCTTGTGGGTCATTGCCCGGCTGCAGATGTCGTCCCAGAATGTGCTGATCGCCGCTCGGCCGCGGATCTCGCGCGGCTTGCTCGGCGGATTATTGCGGTCGACGACCCGCAACACCGCATCGTCGGCGTAAAAGCTCGACAGCATCTGTCCGTCGCGCCCTTCGATGGCTTTCTTGATTGCCGCGCCGTCAACGGTCTGTGTCTTGGTCAGCATTTCATCCTCCATGGGCCCGTCTTCCCGATCGGGCGGTTGATGAGCAAAGTGCTGCCCGGCGGTCATCGCCGTGCAGCGATAGTGTCACTGCGACTTGGCCTTCACGGCCGCGAACACGTCGTCGGTCTGCTTCTTGAAGGCTGTGAGGTCGACCTGGCTGCCGTTGAGCATCGTCGACCAGTGGCGAACGATCGCCGCCATTGCCACCGCTTCCTTGATCTCCTCGTCGGTCGCGCCGTTGAGCTTGGCGGCCTCGGTGTGGAAGTAGACGCAGTACTGGCAAGGGATCTGCGAGGCGACGGCAAGCCCCATGAGTTCCTTGGTCTTGCCGTCGAGTGCGGTCTTGGGGTTGAGCTGCATCGACTTTATCTCGGCCCAGGCGCCGGCGACCGCCACGTCAGGCAAAGTCCTGAACATGTCCGGTACGGAGCCGAGCGTGGCCTCTATGTCCTTGTATGCTGCCGTCGCCGAGGCATCCTCGGCCCGCGCCGGAGCCAGGGCCAGCAAGGCGCCGACGCCGGCCGCGATGACGAGCAATCTGGTCTTGCGACTTGATTTCACCATTTCATCCTCCCTTCGCAGTACCGTCACGGCGATATCGCCTGGCCTGCATGGGAAGAATTGATAATCCCCGACGCCATCGGCCGCTTCGCCCGAAAGCGCCATGGCCTTTATGGCCCGTGCGGGCCAGGGTTCCGTGCCGAAAACGCGGCCGCCGCCGCCCGCGACGGCAGGTCGAGCTTGAGCAATATGTTGGCGACGTGACGCTTGACCGTATGCTCGCTGAGGTTGAGCTCGGCGGCGATCGCGGCATTGCTTTTGCCGTCGGCGATCAGGCTCACCACCTCGCTTTCGCGCGCCGTCAGCGCGGCCGGTTCGGCAGGCCTGGGCTTGGATCGGCAGGCGGGTTCCAGATGCTGCTCGGACGTCGCAAGAACAAACGCCAACGGCTCGTCCAACTCGTCGAGCGCAATGCGTCCGCCTTCGATGAAGTGTAGGCCGGAGCCGGTCGCCAGGTCGGAAACCAGCCGCGACGCCAGGATCTCGCCGCGGCTGGCATGGGCCGCAAGTTGTATGGTCACGCGTGCAGTCAAGCCGACCGGCGGTCCGCGCATCTCGATCTCGCCGACATGTACGCCCTGTGCACTGGCCACACCGATCTCCTGCGCCGCTTCGCGCAATGCCGCCGCGCAGCGTATGGCGCGCGCCGGACCATCGAAGCGCGAGATCATCAGCTCGCCATGCGTGCCTGCGACACGTCCGCCATGGCGCCCCACCAGCAATCGCCAGGTCTCCTGGAATCGCTGGCTGCGCTCGCTCCACATGCGGTCGCCGAGGCGCGCCGTATCGTAGATACGCGTCACCAGCAATGCGGCGAGCACGCGCTCGCTGTCGGCCACGGCCGGCTCGCCGGTCAGGAATTCCTCGATCAGGTCGGCGACCCGGTCGACATCACCGGTCCACACCGGGTGGTCGCGCCCGGGGATTTCGACAAGCCGGGCGTTCGGGATCTTCCGGGCGAGAAAGCGGCTGGCATCGGGATCGACGCGCGCGTCGTTGCGGCGGTGGATCAGCAGCGTCGGCGCGCTGATCGCCGAGAGTATGCCGCGCACGTCTATGCCGGCATTCATGCGCGCCAGCGCCGCCGCCGCCGTTGGACTTGCCGACAGCCGCTCGAACCGCGACCACCAGGCGGCAAAGTGACTGTCTTCGACGCGGCCGGGCGCAAAATGCGGCAAGGTGGCGCCTGTGCCCCAGGCGGTTTCCGTCGTCGCGATGAATGCCTCCAGCCGTTCCGGCGGCATCACCCATCGGTGGAAATGGGCATAGCCGCCATAGAGCGCCAGGGCGCGCGTCCGCTCCGGATAGGTGGCGGCGAACAGCATGGCCATCGGAGCGCCTTCCGAGGCGCCGAGCAGGGCCGCGCGGCCGCTGCCGGCCGCGTCCATCACCGCACGCACGTCGTCCATGCGCGTTTCGAGGCTGGGGAGATGGTTGGCATCGACGCGGTCGGACAGGCCGGTGCCGCGCTTGTCGAACAGGATCAGCCTTGAGAAGGCGGAAAGCCGTTTCAGCAGCCTGCTATAGCCTTCATCCTCCCAATGCAGGTCGAGGTTGGAGATGAAGCCCGGCACGAAGACGAGATCGAACGCGCCTTGGCCGACCACCTGATAGGCGATCCGCACGTCGCCGCTACGGGCGTATCGGGTCTCGATCGGCCTCACGAGTTGTTCCGCCCGGCCTGGCGATTTCGGATCGCTGACCATAGCAGAGCTGCGTCGCGTGCGGCAGCTTAAACTTTAGCGGAAGGAAATATAAGCGGACGCGAACCAATGGCTATTTTTGCGAGACGGCTACGTCGCCTGAGGGAAGCTTGAGCCCGAGCTTCAGATCGGCCTCGGCGGGCGAGACCGGCCGCTTGATCCTGGTCGAGGCAGCCACGACGAGTTCATCGAAGCCGTCGCCGCCGCTGTCCAGCATCTCGAAGAACTGACGCCGCATCCTCGGCTCCCAGAATTTGTTGATATGCTCGGCCACCCCGGCCACGCCTTCTTCGCGCGGCCTGGAGTGGAAAAAGGCCGCGATCTGGTTGGCCATGAGCACCAGCTTCTCGCTGGTGCTCATGATGTGGTCTTCGTCATGCGACATGTTTGGCAACTCCGCGAACCACCCGGTCCGGATGGGTGAAAATATCGAAATCGTCGCCGCGAACCAAGGCCACCAGCGTCATGCCGGCCTGTTCGGCGGTGCGGACGGCGAGCGCGGTCGGCGCAGAGACGGCAATGATGAAGGGCGAGCCGATCGTCGCCGTCTTCTGCACCATCTCGACGGAGACGCGCGACGTCACCACTACCGCGCCGGTCGCGCCGTCGATGCCGGCCTTGGCCAATGCACCGGCCAGCTTGTCCAGTGCGTTGTGACGGCCGACATCCTCGCGCGCAATGACGGTGCCCTTGCCGGGGATATAGAAGCCGGCGGCGTGCACCGCGCCCGTCTCGCTGTGCAGCGGCTGCATCCTGGAGAGAAGCTTGACGGAACGGACGATGTCGCCGGCATCAAGCGTAAGTTTAGATGCACCAACCGCATCGACCGAGCGCATCGCTTCCTCGATGGATTCGATGCCGCAGAGCCCGCAGCCAACCGGTCCGGCGAGCCTGCGCCGCCGCGTCTCGAACCGCGTGTTGGCCTGGTCCTTCAGTCGAATCTGGATGTCGATGCCGGTGCCGAGATCCTCGACCTCGATCGCCTCGATTTCGTCGGGTGAAGCGATGATGCCTTCGGTCAGCGAGAAACCGAGTGCGAAATCCTTCAAATCGGCCGGGCTCGCCATCATCACCGCGTGCGTCGTGCCGGCAAAGGAGAACGCCACCGGCGTTTCTTCCGGCACCATGCGGCGGGCCGCTGCCGTGCCGCTGGCGCGGCGAGCGAGACGGGACATTTCGGTGATGGCGGGGCGTTTGCGGGTCACGAGACGCACCCCTCGCGCCTTTCCTCTCCCCCGTCGATCGGGGAAGAGGTGTCGAGCGAAGCTCGACGGAGTGGGGGGCGATCAACCGTCAAGATTGAAGCTCTTATTGTCGAATGTCTCGTCCAAGGTCTACTCCGCCGCTTCCAGCGGGGCGATGCGGCGGCTGTTGCGCGCTTGCTCGTCATAGTCGCGTTGCCATTCCGATGGTCCGTTGGAGGCACCGACCTGCACCGCCGTCACCTTATATTCCGGACAGTTGGTCGCCCAGTCCGAAAAGTCCGTGGTGATGACGTTGGCCTGCGTGTCGGGATGGTGGAAGGTCGTATAGACCACGCCCGGTGACACCCTGTCGGTGATCTGCGCGCGCAGCGTCGTCTCGCCGGAGCGGCTGGTCAGCCGCACCCAGTCGCCGTCGCGCAGGCCACGGTTCTCGGCGTCGTGCGGATGGATCTCCAGCCGGTCCTCGGAGTGCCACATGATATTGTCGGTGCGCCGCGTTTGCGCGCCGACATTGTACTGCGACAGGATCCGGCCGGTGGTCAAAAGCAGCGGGAAGCGCGGCCCGGTTCGCTCGTCCGTCGCCACATATTCGGTGCGGATGAACTTGCCCTTGCCGCGCACAAAGCCGTCGACATGCATGACCGGGGTGCCGAGAGGGGCCTTCTCATTGCAGGGCCACTGCACCGATCCGAGGCGGTCGAGCAACTCGAAGGAGACGCCGGAGAAGCTCGGCGTCGTCTTGGCGATTTCGTCCATGATCTCGGACGGATGCGCATAGTTCCAGTCCAGCCCGACGGAACGGGCAAGCTCCTGCGTCGCTTCCCAATCGGCGTAACGCGCCTTCGGTTCCAGCACCTTGCGCACCATGTTGATGCGGCGCTCGGCATTGGTGAAGGTGCCGTCCTTCTCGAGGAAGGTCGAGCCCGGCAGGAACACATGCGCGTAGTTCGCCGTCTCGTTGAGGAAGAGGTCGTGCACGACCACGCATTCCATCGCGGCCAGTCCGGCGGCGACATGCTTGGTGTCGGGATCGGACTGCAGGATGTCCTCGCCCTGGATGTAGATGCCCTTGAAGGAGCCGTCGACGGCGGCATCCAGCATGTTGGGGATACGCAGGCCGGGTTCGTCGTCCAGCTTCACGCCCCACAGGCTTTCATAGATGTCGCGCACCGCGTCGCCCGAGACATGGCGATAGCCTGGCAGTTCGTGCGGGAAGGAGCCCATGTCGCACGAGCCCTGCACGTTGTTCTGGCCGCGCAGCGGGTTCACGCCGACGCCCGGGCGACCGATATTGCCGGTGGCCATGGCGAGATTGGCAATCGCCATCACCGTGGTCGAGCCCTGGCTGTGCTCGGTGACGCCGAGGCCGTAGTAGATCGCCCCGTTGCCGCCCTTGGCGTAGAGACGCGCAGCACCGCGGATCAGTTCGGGATCGACGCCGGACAGCTTGCCGACGGTTTCGGGGCTGTTCTCCGGCAGGGCGACGAAGGACGCCCAGTCCTGGAATTCCGTCCAGTCGCAGCGCTCGCGGATGAAGGCCTCGTCGAACAGGCCTTCGGTGACGATGACATGTGCCAGCGCCGTCAGCACGGCGACATTGGTGCCGGGCTTCAGCGGCAGGTGGTAGTCGGCTTCGATATGCGCCGACTTGACCATCTCGGTGCGGCGCGGGTCGAGCACGATCAGCTTGGCCCCCTGGCGCAGCCGCTTCTTCAGCCGCGAGGCGAAAACCGGGTGTGCGGAAGCCGGATTGGCGCCGATGATGACGGCGACGTCGGTGAATTCGACGGAATCGAAATCCTGCGTGCCGGCCGAGGTGCCGTAGGTCTGGCCGAGCCCGTAGCCGGTCGGCGAATGGCAGACGCGCGCGCAGGTATCGACATTGTTGTTGCGGAAGCCTTGGCGCACCAGCTTCTGGACCAGATAGGTCTCCTCATTGGTGCAACGCGACGAGGTGATGCCGCCGATCGCCGTACGTCCGTACTGGTACTGGATGCGGCGGAACTCCTTGGCCGTGTGGGCGATCGCCTCCTCCCAACTCACTTCGCGCCAGGGATCGCTGACCTTCTCGCGGATCATCGGCGACAGGATGCGGTCCTTGTGAGTGGCATAGCCATAGGCGAAGCGGCCCTTCACGCAGGAATGGCCGTGATTGGCCTTGCCCTCCTTGTAGGGCATCATGCGGATGACCTCGTCGTCCTTCACTTCGGCCTTGAACGAGCAGCCGACGCCGCAATAGGCGCAGGTGGTGACGGCCGAGCGTTCCGGCAGGCCCTTGGCGAGCACTGTCTTCTCGCGCAGCGCATCGGTCGGGCAGGCCTGCACGCAGGCGCCGCAGGACACGCATTCGGAAGCGATGAAATCCTCGTGCATGCCGGCGACCATGCGCGATTCGAAGCCGCGGCCCTCGATCGTCAGCGCGAAGGTGCCCTGCACCTCTTCGCAGGCCCGCACGCAACGCGAACAGACGATGCATTGCGCCGGATCATAGGTGAAATACGGATTGGATTCGTCACGCACGACGTAGTCGACGGCCAGCGAGCCGTGGCCGGGCGCGACGCCATCCTCCTTGACGTGATTGCGGCCTTCGACGCCGTAGCGGTTCTCGGTCAGGCCAACCGACTTCGCCACCGCGTCGAACTCACTGGCGCCGGTGCCGGCCTTCTCGTTCCAGCCCACCGGATGGTCGGAGACATAGAGCTCCATGACGCCGCGGCGAATGGCGTCGAGCCGTTCCGACCGCGTGCGCACCACCATGCCTTCGCCGACAGGCGTCGTGCAGGACGCCGGCGTGCCGCCGCGCCCTTCGATCTCGACCAGGCAAACGCGGCAGGAACCGAACGAGTCCAGCATGTCCGTGGCGCATAGCTTCGGGATCTCGACCCCGCTTTCCATCGCGGCGCGCATGATCGACGTGCCTTCCGGCACGCTGATGCTGCGGCCGTCGACGGTCAGCGTGATCCGCTTCTCAGCCTTCGATTGCGGAGTTCCGTAATCGATCTCTTCGATAAGCGTCGGGAAGTCGGCCTTGATGTTCATCTGCCAGCTCCTATTCAGCAGCCACGCGCGCCGGCGCGGGCTTGAAATCCTCGGGGAAATGCGTGATCGAGCTCATCACCGGGTAGGCCGTGAAGCCGCCCAGCGCGCAGAGCGATCCGAACTTCATCGTGTTGCAGAGATCGGTAACCAGGGCGAGGTTCTTCTCCGGCTCTATGCCGGCGGCGAGCCTGTCGATGGTCTCCACCCCGCGCGTCGAGCCGATGCGGCAGGGCGTGCACTTGCCGCAGCTTTCGATGGCGCAGAACTCCATGGCGAAGCGCGCCTGCTTCAGCATGTCGGCGGTGTCGTCGAATACGGTGATGCCGGCATGGCCGATCAGTCCATCGCGCTTGGCGAATTCCTCATAGTCGAACGGTGTGTCGAACAGCGCGCGCGGAAAATAGGCGCCGAGCGGGCCGCCGACCTGCACCGCCTTCACTGGCCGGCCGGTGGCCGTGCCGCCGCCGATATCGTCGATGATTTCGCCCAGCGTCATGCCGAAAGCCGCCTCGAACAGGCCACCGCGCTTGACGTTGCCGGCGATCTGGATCGGGATCGTGCCGCGCGAGCGGCCCATGCCGAAATCCTTGTAGTAGGCGGCGCCCTTGTCCATGATGACAGGCACCGAAGCCAGCGAGATGACGTTGTTGATCACCGTAGGCTTGCCGAAAAGGCCTTGGATTGCCGGCAGCGGCGGCTTGGCGCGCACCACGCCGCGCTTGCCTTCCAGGCTGTTCAGAAGCGAGGTCTCCTCGCCGCAGACATAGGCGCCGCCGCCGACGCGGATCTCCATGTCGAAGGCGTTGAGCGAACCGAGCACGTTGACGCCGAGCACCCCGGCCTTGCGGGCGACCTCGACGGCCTTGTTCATGACCGCCACCGCATGCGGATATTCCGAGCGGATGTAGACGAAGCCCTTGGTCGCGCCGGTGGCGATGCCGGCGATCGCCATGCCTTCGATCAGCACGAAGGGATCGCCCTCCATGATCATGCGGTCGGCGAAGGTGGCGCTGTCGCCCTCGTCGGCGTTGCAGACGATGTATTTGCGCTCGGATGTCGTATCGAGCACCGTCTTCCATTTGATACCGGTCGGGAAGCCGGCGCCGCCGCGGCCGCGCAGGCCGGACTCCGTAACCTGGCTGACGATCTCGGCCGGCGCCATGGCCACCGCGTTCTGCAGGCCCTTCAGCCCGCCAAGCGACTTATAGGCGTCGAGTGACAGCGGGTCGTTGATGCCGCAGCGCGCGAAGGTCAGACGGGTCTGCTTGGCCAGGAACGGGATCTTGTCCGGCGCGCCCAGCCAGCGCTTGTGATGGCCGCCGGTGAGAAAGCCGCTGTCGAACAAGCTCTTGACGTCGGAAGGCTTCACCGGCCCGTAGGCGACGCGGCCGTTTGCTGTGGCGACCTCGACCATAGGCTCTAGGAAATAGGCGCCGCGCGATCCATTGCGGACGATCTTGGCCTCAACGCCGCGCTCGGCGAGTTCAGCGCGAACAGCCTTGGCGACCCTTTCGGCACCGAGCGCCAGCGCGCCGGAATCGCCGGGAATGTAGATGCGCGGGATCATGAGCGCACCTCCGCGACGATCTCTTCGATCTTCTCGTTGTCGAGCCGCCCGATCACCTCGCCATCGAGCATCGCCGAGGGCGAGCAGGCGCACAGCCCGAGGCAATAAACCGGCTCCAGGGTCACCGAACCGTCTTTCGCCGTCTCGTGGAAATCAATGCCGAGCAATTGCTTGATCCTGGCGGCCACCGCATCGGAACCCATCGACTGGCAAGCTTCGGCCTGGCAGAGCTTGAGCACATGCCGGCCTGCCGGGCGGGCGCGGAAATCGTGATAGAAGGTGACGACGCCGTGCACCTCTGCTCTGGAAAGGTTCAGTCCGTCGGCAATGACCGGGAGTGCTGCCTGCGGCACATGGCCGAACTCTTCCTGAATGTTATGGAGGATCGGCAGCAGCGGACCTTCGAGGTCTTTCAGATCCTGGATGATCGCGGCCGTGCGCGATGCGATCTCGGTACTTGCAGGCTGCATCGTCACGCAGCGCCCTCCCTGGTCGGTGGCTTTATCGCTAAGTCTTTACAAAATCAGGAGAAACCCCTGAAATCAATAAAGCGGATCCGTCGCTTGATAGAAATTTTCTATCGAATTCCAGCACCTGCATTTCCTAACCTAGCGGGGGGCGCGGAAATCGTCTGCAAGCGCCATCGCCTCGTCCAGCAGCGCCGAAACCAGCGGCGTGTGCGGTTCGCGCAACGCGGCCACCAGCCCGACCGTGTGGCTGGCGTCCGGCTCGACGATCGGGATAGCCCTGATAGGTTCGGAAAAGCCGAACGTTTCCGTGAGGTTGAGCGGCATGATCGAGGACCATTTGCCCGTGCGGATATGCGAGAACAGCACGATCATCGAATTGGATTCCAGCGTCGGCCGGACCTCGACACCGGCCTCGGCCAGGTGCTGGTCGATGATGCGGCGGTTCTGCATGTCCGGGGTCAGCAGGCAGAGCGGCAGGTGGCTGATCTCGGCCCATGTCACCTTGTCGCGGTCGGAATAGGGGTTTCCGATGGCGGTGATCAGCTGATAGCGCTCATCGTAGAGTGGTACGCTGGTCACTCGTCCGAGCGGTTCGTTGTCGAGATAGGTGATGCCGGCGTCTATATCGAAATTGCCGAGCAGCGACAGCACTTCGATCGAGGTCCGGGACAGTACCGAGAAGGTGACGCCGGGGTGTTTTTCGCGGAATGGCGTCGTCAGCCGCGCCACCATGGCGAGCGCGGTGGGAATGGCGGCGATGCGGATACGTCCCGACAAGCCGTGCCGCGCCGCCCGCATCTCCTCGCGCATGGTTCTGGTATCGCCGACGATGCGGCGCGCCCACACCAGCACCTGCTTGCCCTCCGGGGTCAGGCCCTGGAAGCGCGAGCCGCGCAGGACCAGCATCACGCCCAGCTGACCCTCAAGTTGCTTGATGCCGGCCGACAAGGTGGGCTGGGTGACGCCGCACACTTCGGCAGCCCGCCCGAAATGCTCTTCCTTGGCCAGCGCGATGAAAAATTCCAGCTTGTCGATCATATCTGAAGCTAACCGCCGCCGCCGCACCGCGCCAGAGGGCTGCCGGCCACTGCGATGTCGATCGCCCCAAGCCGATGCTTGATCGCAGAAACCTATCGGTCGACGAGATTGAGGATGTTGCCGTCCGGATCCTTGAACCAGGCGACCTTCATGCCGTGACCGACATGGATGTCGCCTTCCAGTGTCAGGCCGGGCATCTCGTAGTGCTCGAAGGCAACGCCCTTCGATTTCAGCCCGCTGACGACTGTGTCGATCTCATCGCCGACCGTCCACGTCACCGCCGTCGCCTTGTTGGTCCCGGCGAACTGAGAGCGATAGACATTGATCGTGGTGTCGCCGCTTTTGTACACGATCAGTTCGCCACCCTCGTCATGCACCTGTTTCAGGCCGAGCGTCCCCTCATAGAAAGCCTTTGCCTTCGCCAGGTCTTTCACCGCGAGGTTGGCCGTCGCGTTGCTGTTTGCAAGCATGATCGTTTCTCCTTCGCTGCTTGTCGTCCCCGGCGTCTCCTTGGAAATAGGTCGCTCCGGTCGCCTGACGAGCCCCGCTTTGCCGGCGGCCAGCCAATTGCGAGCGGTGCCTGCAATTGGCTGCATCCACATCTTTCAGCCGGCTTACTGTTCCCCATGGGCGCATGCGGCGCTATGTGGATGGAACTGGTGCGCCGGGAGGGACGAACATGCTGGGCTGGTTCCGCAAGCTGTTGCCGCGCGAAGATCGCTTCTTCGACCTGTTCGAGCGGCATTCCCGCACGGTGGTCGGTGGCGCGGAGGCCCTGCAGCAGCTCCTCCTGGGCAAGGACATCGAGCATTGGTGCCAAAAGATCGTCGATCTCGAGGACGAGGCCGACCATATCACCGCCGAAGTCCTGCTTGCCGTGCGGCGCTCATTCATCACGCCTTTCGACCGCGGCGATATCAAGGACCTGATCCAGTCGATGGATGACGCCATCGACATGATGCACAAGACCGTCAAGACGGTGCGGCTGTTCGAGAAGAGGGAATTCGATCCGCTGATGCAGGAAATGGGCGCCGTCATTGTCGATGCCGCCAGGCTCGTCGCGGAGGCGATCCCGCTGCTGGCCAAGGTCGGCGCCAACAGTGCGCGCTTGAACGAACTCGCCGAGGAAGTCATGCGTGCCGAAGGCCGAGCCGACGATCTGCATGAGCAGGGCCTGAAGGATCTCTTCAGGCGGCACGGCCGCAGCGATGCGATGGCCTATCTGATCGGCTCGGAGATCTATGGCCAACTGGAGAAGGTGGTCGACCGCTTCGAGGACGTCGCCAACGAGATCAGCGGCATCGTCATCGAGAACGTCTAGCGATGGAAGTCGCGATCGCCTTTCCCTTGCTGGTCGGCCTCGTCGCCGTCGCGCTGTTCTTCGATTTCCTCAACGGCCTGCACGACGCCGCCAACTCGATCGCCACCATTGTCTCGACCAGGGTGCTGAGACCGCATTACGCGGTGTTCTGGGCGGCCTTCTTCAATTTCATCGCCTTCATGTTCTTTGGCCTCCATGTCGCCGAAACCGTGGGCAAGGGTATCATCGATGCAAGCATCGTCACCCCGGCGGTGATCTTCGCCGCCCTGGTCGGCGCCATCGTCTGGAACATCGTCACCTGGATCGCCGGCATCCCATCGAGCAGTTCGCATGCGTTGATCGGCGGATTGGTGGGGGCAGGCGTCGCAAAGGCCGGCACGGGTGCCATCGTCTGGGCGGGGCTCGGCAAGACGGTCGCCGCCATCGTCCTGTCGCCGGCGACGGGCTTTGTCCTGGCGCTTCTCCTGATCCTGGTGGTTTCCTGGCTGTTCGTGCGCCAGACGCCGTTCGCCGTCGACAGTACCTTCCGTGTCATGCAGTTCTTTTCCGCCTCCCTCTATTCGCTCGGTCATGGCGGCAACGATGCGCAAAAGACCATGGGCATCATCGCCGTGCTGCTCTATTCCCAAGGCATGCTCGGAACGGATTTCTACGTGCCGCTCTGGGTGGTCCTGACTTGCCAGTCGGCATTGGCGCTGGGCACGCTGTTCGGCGGTTGGCGCATCGTCCACACGATGGGCTCGAAGATCACCAGGCTCAACCCGATGCAGGGATTCTGCGCCGAGACCGGCGGCGCCATCACCCTCTTCGCCGCGACATGGCTCGGTGTTCCGGTTTCGACCACGCACACCATCACCGGCGCCATCATCGGCGTCGGCGCCGCCCGCCGTGTCTCGGCGGTGCGCTGGGGCATAGCCGGCAACATCGTCATCGCATGGGTCGTCACCTTGCCGGCGACGGCGGCGATTTCGGCGCTGACCTATCTGGCGGTTCGCCTGGCAGGCTGATGTCGCGGCCTGGCGCTTGGAGCCGCCGGCGATCTGCACTATGTGAGCTGCAGCCGAACGCCAGGGAAAAAACAGCCATGTCCGTCACCAAGGAAACCGTCATCGAGCGCCTGAAAACGGTCAATGGCCCCGATTTCACCGGCAACATCGTCGACCTCGGCATGGTTTCCGAAATTTTCATCGCCGATTCGAAAGTATTCTTCTCGATCACCGTTCCGGCCGCCAGGGCGCAGGAGATGGAGCCATTGCGCGCCGCGGCCGAGCGTGTCGTGAAAGCTATTCCAGGTGTCGCTGGCGCCGTCGTCGCCTTGACGGCGGAGAAGAAGGGCGGCGGCATGGAGGCGCCTGTCGCGGCGCGCGCGGCGCCACGTCCCGCGCCGCCCGTTGCCGCGCCGCGCCCGGCGCCCCATGCGCCTGCCTCGCACAGCCAGGGCAAGCGCGGCGTGCCCGGCATAGAGGCGATCATCGCGGTTGCGTCCGGCAAGGGCGGTGTCGGCAAGTCGACCACGGCCGTCAATCTGGCCCTCGGCCTCGCCGCCAACGGGCTGAAGGTGGGCGTGCTCGATGCCGACATCTATGGCCCGTCCATGCCAAGGCTGCTCAACATTCACGGCCGGCCGCAGACCGTCGACGGCAAGATCCTGAAACCGATGCAGAATTACGGTCTCAAGGTGATGTCGATGGGCTTCCTCGTCGACGAGGAAACGCCGATGATCTGGCGCGGTCCGATGGTGATGTCGGCGCTGACGCAGATGCTGCGCGAAGTCGAATGGGGGCCGCTCGACGTGCTCGTCGTCGATATGCCCCCCGGCACCGGTGACGCCCAGCTCACCATGGCCCAGCAGGTGCCGCTGGCCGGCGCGGTCATCGTCTCGACGCCGCAGGATCTGGCCCTGATCGATGCTCGCAAGGGCCTCAACATGTTCAGGAAGGTCGACGTGCCGCTGCTCGGCATCGTCGAGAACATGAGCTATTTCCTCGCCCCCGACACCGGCAAGCGCTACGACATCTTCGGCCATGGCGGCGCACGCCGCGAGGCCGAGCGCCTCGGCGTCACCTTCCTTGGCGAGGTGCCGCTGGAGATGGGCATTCGCGAAAGCTCGGATGAAGGTGCGCCGGTGGTGGCATCGAAGCCCGACAGTGCCGAAGCGAAGATCTATCGCGATATCGCTTCGAAGGTCTGGGACAGGGTCAACGAAGAGCGCGGCGCGGCCGCGGACGCCGTGCCGAGCATCGTCTTCGAGTAATGTCGTCCAGGGGCGCTAACGCTGGATAGACCAGCCTAAGCAGCACCCACCTTCTCGCCGAAGCTCGAAAAGAACTGTCCCGCCAGTTTCTTCGAGGTCGATTCGATCAGCCGGCTGCCGAGCTGGGCAATCTTGCCGCCGACTTCGGCCTTGGCGGCGTATTTGAGCACCGTCGCGTCCGCCCCATCCTCGGTCAGCGTCACGTCGGCGCCGCCCTTGGCGAAGCCGGCGATGCCGCCCTTGCCTTCGCCCTGGATCGTGTAGGCATGCGGGGGATTGAGATTTCTCAGCGTCACCTCGCCGTTGAAGGTCGCCTTGATCGGGCCGATCTTCAGCACCACCGTCGCCGCCATCTCGGTCGGCGACTTCATTTCCAGGCTCTGGCAGCCGGGGATGCTTTCTCTCAGCACCGCCGGATCGTTCAGCGCTTCCCAAACTTTCTGGAGGGGTGCGGCGATGCGCTCCTCGCCCTCGATCACCAAAGCCATCAGAACCTCCCGGACGACCAATGTCGGATTGTTGGTAGCGTGCGGCCCGATTGATGTCTATCGCACCAAAGTCCGGATTCAGATCACGCGTGCCCCTTGCCTGCATCCGCGCGTTGTCATATCGATTTGTCATACAAATACGGAGACCATGATGGCTGGCGCCCCCACAGGAAAGAAAAAGTTTCGCTCGCAGGAGTGGTTCGACAACCCCGACAATCCGGGCATGACGGCACTTTATCTGGAGCGCTACCTGAATTACGGGCTGACGCGCGCCGAACTGATGTCGGGCAAGCCGCTGATCGGCATTGCCCAGACCGGTTCCGACCTGTCGCCTTGCAATCGCCACCACATCGAGCTCGCCAAACGGGTGCGCGAAGGCATCGTCTCGATGGGCGGCATTCCTTTCGAATTCCCCTGCCACCCGATCCAGGAGACCGGCAAGCGCCCGACCGCAGCTCTCGACCGCAACCTTGCCTATCTCAGCCTGGTAGAAGTGCTCTATGGCTATCCGCTTGACGGCGTCGTGCTCACCATCGGCTGCGACAAGACGACGCCGGCGCTGTTGATGGCGGCGGCGACCGTCAACATTCCGGCCATAGCGCTGTCGGTCGGTCCGATGCTTAACGGCTGGCACAAGGGCAAGCGCACCGGTTCGGGCACCATCGTCTGGGAATCGCGCCAGCGCCTGTCGGCCGGCGAGATCGGCTACGACGAGTTCATGGACATCGTCGCCTCCTCGGCGCCGTCCACCGGCTACTGCAACACCATGGGCACCGCCACCACCATGAACTCGCTGGCCGAGGCGCTCGGCATGCAGCTGCCGGGCTCGGCCGCGATTCCGGCTCCTTATCGCGAGCGCGGCCAGATCGCCTACGAGACGGGAAAACGCATCGTCGATATGGTGCACGAGGATTTGAAGCCCTCCGACATCATGACGCGCAAGGCCTTCGAGAACGCCATCGTCGTCAATTCGGCGATCGGCGGCTCCACCAACGCGCCGATCCATCTCAACGCCATCGCCCGCCATCTCGGCGTGCCGCTCGACAATGACGACTGGCAGAAGATCGGCCTCGACGTGCCGCTCATCGTCAATCTCCAGCCGACGGGCGAATATCTGGGCGAGGACTACCATCACGCGGGCGGCGTGCCGGCCGTGGTGGCGGAGCTCATGAAAGCCGGGCTGCTGCCGCATCCGGATGCTCTGACCGCCAACGGCAAGACAATGGGCGACAATTGCCGCGATGCCGTCAACGAGAACCGCGAGGTCATCCGCACTGTCGCCGAGCCGCTGAAGGCCAATGCCGGCTTCATCAATCTCAAGGGCAATCTGTTCGATTCGGCAATCATGAAGACCAGCGGCATCTCGCCCGAATTCCGCGAGCGCTATCTCTCCAACCCGAAGGACCCCGAGGCCTTCGAGGGCAATGCCATGGTCTTCGACGGTCCGGAGGATTACCACGCCCGCATCGACGACCCGGCGCAAGGGATCGACGAGCACACCATCCTGTTCATGCGCGGCGCCGGTCCGGTCGGCTATCCCGGCGGCGCCGAGGTCGTCAACATGCAGCCGCCGGCCTATCTCATCAAGAAGGGCATCCACGCGCTGGCCTGCATCGGCGACGGCCGCCAGTCCGGCACGTCAGGCTCGCCCTCCATCCTCAACGCCTCGCCGGAAGCCGCCATCGGCGGCGGGCTTGCGTTGCTCAAGACAGGCGACCGCGTTCGCATCGACCTGAAAAAGGGCACGGCCAACATTCTCGTCACCGATGACGAGATCACCCGCCGCCGCGCCGAGCTGCAGAACAATGGCGGCTACCATTATCCCGAGCACCAGACGCCGTGGCAGGAAATCCAGCGCGGTATGGTGGACCAGTTCTCGGGCGGCATGGTGCTGAAACCGGCGGTGAAATACCAGGACGTCGCTCATACGAAGGGCGTGCCCCGGGACAATCACTGATTATTCCCCGGGACATTCATCGATCGTTTGAAGCGACAATTGACGGATAGCGATCGACGATCGGCGGCCTGATCGGCCGCCGGTCGTTTTTTCGTTTCGTGGCCCGCTATGGACCGAGGACATTGCGTCCTTGACAAGCCTGCCCAACAAATCCACCATCGCTGCAAGGGGTTCATCGCGACGACCCCGTGAGGCGTCAGCCCAACGTTCGCGTCCAGGCTTCTCTTTCAGGAGGTGGACGCCATGCCGTCAACAACCGCTGTCACCGTGCCGCAACTGATCCGTATGGTCGGTTTGCCGGGCGCGCCTGCAATCCTCGATATCCGTACCGAGGACGACTACAACGCCGATCCACGTTTGCTGCCGGCGTCGTACCGGCGCGATTTCAAAACCGTCCAGACTTGGGCAGCCGACTTCGCCGGTGGCCGCGTGGCGGTCGTCTGCCAGCAGGGAAAAAAGCTCTCGCAAGGCGTCGCCGCATGGTTGCGTCATGAAGGGATTGCCGCCGAATCGCTCGAAGGCGGCTTCGAAGCCTGGCGGGACGCCCACGGCCTTCTGGTCCGTGCCGACAGGATGCCGCCTCGTGACGACAAGGGCCGCACCGTCTGGGTGACGCGGGCCCGGCCCAAAGTCGATCGCATCGCCTGCCCCTGGCTGATCCGCCGTTTCGTCGATCCTCAAGCGGTCTTCCTGTTCGTCGACGCCGCGGAAGTGCCCGATGTCGCCGATCGTTTTCAGGCCGTGCCTTTCGACATCGACAATGCGTTCTGGAGCCATCGCGGCGAGCGCTGCACCTTCGACACGATGCTCAAGGAGTTCGGGCTCGAATCCGAAGCGCTCGACCGCCTCGCCGTGATCGTGCGCGCAGCCGACACGGCCAGCCTCGACCTGGTTCCGCAGGCGGCGGGATTTCTCGCCGCCTCGCTTGGCTTGTCGCGCATGTTTCGCGATGACCTGCAACAATTGGATGCCGGCATGCTGCTTTACGACGCGTTCTTCCGCTGGTGCCGCGACGCCACCGACGAGACGCACAATTGGCCGGCGGGAGCGAAGGCGTCATGAACTCCCTCCTTTCCGAGGAAAGTGCCGACCTCATCGAGGCGCCCGCGGTCCCGAGCTTCCGCGAGGCCACGAAACTCTGGGCGAAGATCGGGTTGCTCAGTTTCGGCGGACCGGCCGGGCAGATCGCGCTCATGCACAGGGAATTGGTCGAGGAAAAGCGCTGGATCGGCGAGCAGCGTTTCCTGCATGCGCTGAACTACTGCATGCTGCTGCCTGGCCCCGAGGCCCAGCAACTCGCCATCTACATCGGCTGGCTGCTGCACAAGACGGTCGGCGGTCTTGTTGCCGGCGTCCTCTTCGTCGTGCCCGGCGCGCTCGTCATGCTGACCTTGAGCATTCTCTATGCGCTCTATGGTGATGCGCCGCTGGTCGAGTCGCTGTTTTTCGGGGTGAAGGCGGCAGTGCTGGCGATCGTGGTCGAGGCCGTGATCCGCATCGGCCGGCGCGCCTTGAAGAACCGGGTGATGGCGGCGATCGCGCTTTGCGCCTTTGTCGGCATCTACGTGCTCAACGTCCCCTTTCCGCTCCTCGTCCTGTTTGCAGGACTGGTGGGGTGGGTCGGAAACGGCATCGCGCCGGCCCTGTTTTCTGGCGCCGCGCATGGCAAGGACGAAGCTCCCGACGCCACGGGCGCGGTCGATCTGATGTTCGAGCGCGGCGAACTGGCCCACACCAGGCCGACGCGATGGCACGCGCCGCGCACCATCGCGATCTGGCTGCCGATCTGGCTTGGACCGGTTGTGCTGATCTGGGCGTTCACATCGGCAAACAGCGTCTGGACGCAGATCGGCGGCTTCTTCAGCCTCATGGCGGTCGTCACTTTCGGCGGCGCCTATGCCGTTCTGGCCTATGTCGCGCAAGCGGCCGTCGGTTCTCTTGGCTGGCTTGCGCCAGGCGAAATGGTCGATGGCCTGGGCCTTGCCGAAACCACGCCAGGACCGCTCATCCTGGTCCTGCAGTTCGTCGGCTTCCTTGCAGGCTTGCGCCATTCCGGATCGCCATATCCGTTGTTTGCCGGATCGCTTGGAGCGCTGCTTACGCTGTGGGTTACCTTCACGCCGTGCTTCTTCTGGATATTCCTCGGCGCGCCCTACATCGAGGCGCTGCGCGGCAACAAGGCATTGTCGGCGGCATTGGGCGCGATCACCGCGGCGGTCGTCGGCGTCATCATGAATCTGGCCCTGTGGTTCGCCTTGCACGTCATCTTCCGCGACGTGCGCGCGACGGGGCTCGGAACGGAGATGCCGGTACTGTCCTCGATCGACTGGCGTGCCGCGCTGCTGTCCTGCGCTACCATGATCGCCATCCTCAAGCTGAAAATCGGCATGCTGCCGACGCTTGCCGGATCGGCTTTGGCGGGTGTCTTATTGCTTGCGGCGAGTGGGTAGCTTCGACACGGAGGAGACCATGGAAACGGTCAGTGTCCGCTATATCGTCAATGACGTCGACAAGGCGATCGCCTTCTACCGCGACCATCTCGGCTTCACGGTCGCCATGCACCCGGCGCCATCGTTCGCCATGCTTGCCAGGGGCAACCTGCGGCTTCTGCTCAATGCCGCTGGCGGTCCTGGTGGGGCGTCGCAGCCGATGCCCGACGGCAGCGTGCCCGAACCCGGCGGCTGGAACCGCATTCAGATCGAGGTGGAGGATCTCGAAGGCGTGGTTTACAAGCTGAAAACTGCCGGCCAGGCTTTCAGGAACGAAATCGTCAATGGCATGGGCGGCAGCCAGATATTGCTGCGGGACCCATCCGGCAATCTGGTGGAACTGTTCGAACCGGGGCGCAGATAATGCGTCCCTGTCACGAATAGCCAGCTGACATGGGCAGAAACCACCTGCACGGCATTTGCATTCCGTTGCCAGGCCACTCAATTTGCTGGGAAACAGATTGGACCATGATGGCCAAACGACGCTCTTCCCTCGGTTTCCTCGGCATGTTCGGCCGTTCAAGCGACCTCAGGCAGCTCGATGCCGCATTGCGCGGAGCCGACTTGCATCCCGCCCTTGTGCCGGAGGGCGTAAAGCTCACCATCGTCAACCTGATGAAGGATCACTGGCCCGACGAGCCGCCGCCGCAGGCTTATGCGCAAGTGGCGTGTTTGTTCAGCTATTGTATTGCTGGGCCTGAGGCATTCGAGCGCTCTCATGGCGCGCAGCCGCGGCAGGACGTGGAGCGTCGGATAGAGGCCGCGGTCGATGCCGGAGACAGTTTCGACGCCCAGATCGTGCTGATGGCGCTACACGCCAAGCTGGTCAATACCGAGGTCGTCGACCATTATGGGCTGAGCGCGGATTAACTTATTTTCAAAGGGGGCGTTCTCAGCCGCCCATGCCGTTGCGCGGCAGCTTGATCATGTCGCCGAAGCGGGCGCGCAGCCTGTCGTCGAGCGGCTTCGGCACATGGCGCGGGAAGCGTTCGGCGAGGATGCGCTTCTTCTCGACGATCGCCCGCTGCAATATGTCGGGCCGGCCCTTCTCGTTCCATTCCTTCGGCGAAAACCGGTCGCCGACTGCGGGGTAGAAATATTCGGTCTGCATCAGCTTCAGCGTCTGCTCGTTGCCGAGATAGTGGCCCGGGCCTTTCAGGCAGACATCGGCGATGGTGTCGATCGACAGCGCGTCGTCCGTCACCTCGATGCCGCGCACGCAGCGCAGGCAATGGCCCAGCATGTCGTTGTCGATGATCAGGCTTTCCAGGCAGAAGCCGAGCAGGGACGCATGCATGCCGGCCGATTCGTAGACCAGGTTGAGGCCGGAAAGGCCGGCCATCACATTGGTAATGCCTTTTTCATAGCCGGACTGGATGTCGGGCAGTTTCGAATCCGTCATGCCGGCGGCCGAACCGCCTGGCAGGTCGTAGAACTGCGCCATCTGCGCGCAGGCCGCGGTCAGCACCGCCTGTTCGGCCGAGCCGCCCGACATGGCGCCGGTGCGCAGGTCCGACACGAACGGCCAGGTACCGAAGATCGCCGGATGCCCCGGCTTGATGGTGTTGACATAGACAAGGCCGGCCAGCACTTCGGCCACGGCTTGCACCACCGCACCCGCGATCGCCGCCGGAGCGGTGGCCCCGGCCTGTCCCGCCGAAAGCAGCAGGATCGGGATGCCTCCTTCGACGCAGGCCTCGAGCACGCCGCAGGCGTCCTCGGCGAATTTCATCGGCGGCACGACGAAACAGTTGGAGTTCGACACGAACGGCCGGTCCCGGAAATTCTCCTCGCCACCGGCGATCGCGTAGAGCATTTCGAGCGCCGGTTGCACGTTCTCCCGCACCGTGAAGGACGTGCCGACATGCTTGGACGTGCCCATCACGCAGGCATAGAGCGTGTTGAAGTCCATTTCGAGCGGATCGGGAATGTCGCGCGGCACCATGGGCCGCTGGAAGAAATGGATGTTGTCGAGCCCGTCGACGATGCGCGCGGCATCATAGATGTCCTGCAGCAAGGATTCGCGATACTCGCGCTTCTCGACGTCGACAAGATGCACGGCAGCACCCGCCGTGCCGTAATGCACGCGCTTGCCCTGGATCACCATGTCGTGCTTCGGGTCCTGGCCGTGCAGCGTGAAATGCCGCGCCGCCCGCTTGATCGTGTCGAGCACCAGTGCGCGCGGGAAACGGATACGGCCGTCGTCGCCATGGCTGGCGCCGGCCTTGGTCAGCGCCTCGATGCAGGACGGGATTGCGTTGGCGAAGCCGACCGTCTCCAGCAGGGTCAGCACCGCTTCGTGGATGCGCTCGCAATCAGTGCCGCGCAGGGGGCCATAGCTCCCCCCCTCAAGGCCGGCGCGAACCGGCCTGATGTCGTCGGCGAGCGGCGCCGCCCGCATGGCGCGACGCGCTTCGCGTCCGCCGGAGCGGCGCGAACGCTGGTCGGCCGCTTCCTGCTTTTCGACAGCCACTGACATGGAAGCACTCCACCTTTTCTCGGAAGCAGGGCGGCGGTTGGTCCACCATCGGCTGCTTCGTCCCCTTTAGGCCTCGACTATGCCGCCGGCATTGGCACAGCCTATGAGCCAGCCGGTACGGTTGCATATGCCAGTGCTAAAGAAGCAGGAGCCGCTGTTGCGCGGTTCCCGGGAGGTGGTCAGGCCCAGGTGATCAGGCGGCGGCCGGCCTGCGGCCCGCGGCGGTTGCAAGTTCGCGGATACCGGGCTCGATATGCTGCAGCGCGATCGAGGAGATGCCCAAGCGCATGAAACGCGAAGGCTTTTCGGTGCGGTCGAAGAAGCGGTCGCCCGGCTCGATGATGACGCTGCGCGAGGCGGCGGCCTCGGCCAGTCCGCGGGAATCGGTGCCGCGCGGTCCCTCCAGCCACAGCGACGTGCCGCCGGCCGAGTCGGTCGAACGCCACTCGGGCAGGAAAGCGGAAATCGCATGGACCAGGCGCTTGCGCCGCTCGTCGAAGGCGCTCGACAGCCGCCGCACCAGCGCTTCGTGGTGGCCGAGCGACAGGAACAGCGCGACCGCGCGCTGGTTGTTGGCCGGCGGATGGCGCAGCATGAAGCGGCGCAGCGCCCTGAGTTCGGCGATTAGTCCAGCCGAGGCCACGATGTAGCCAAGCCGCAGGCCCGGAGCCAGCGTCTTCGACATCGAGCCGACATAGATCACGCGGCCGGAGCGGTCGAGGCTCTTCAAGGCCTGCTGCGGCGCCTCGTCGAGAAGCTGGCTGTCATAGCCGTCCTCGATGATGATCTGGTTGTAGCGGTTGGCGCGCGCCAGAAGGTCCTGCCGGCGTTCCGCCGACAGCGGCACCATGGTCGGGCAATGATGGCTGGGCGTGACGAAGACAAAGCCGGAATCGTTGGGAATCGAAGAGGTTACGATGCCGGACTGGTCGACCGGCACCGGCTGGATGTCGGCGCCGGCGAGCCGGAAGATCGAGCGTGCGTCGGGGTAGCCCGGATCCTCCATCGCCACCTTCGAGCCCTTGGTCATCAAAAGCGTCGCCAGCATGTAGAGCGCGTTCTGGGCGCCCAGCGTGACGATGATCTCGTCGGGGTTGGCGAAGATGCCGCGCCTGGGCAGCAGCCGCGCCTGGATCTGCTCGATCAGCAGCGGATCGTCGCGATCGACCATGTCGGAGGCCCAGTTGCGGATCTCCAGCACGGCAAGCGCCATGCGGTTGCACTCGCGCCACTCGGCGGTCGGGAACAGCGCCGGATCGAACTGGCCATAGACGAAGGGGTAGGACGACTTGATCCAGTTCTCGTGCTTGGCCGGCGGCGGCATGTCGCTGGCCGCGATCTGCCGGCGTGCCTTCCAGTCGATCTCGTTGGCCTGGTCGGGCGCCTTCTGGTGCGGCTTGGCCGGCGTCGCCAAAACGTCGGGATTGACGAAATGGCCGCGCCGCTCGCGCGCCACCAGGAAGCCCTGGTCGACCAGTTGCTGGAAGGCCAGCACCACGGTTCCGCGCGCCACGCCGAGTTTTTCGGCCAATATCCGGCATGACGGAAGCGGCATCGAAGCGGCGATCTGGCGGTCGAGAATGGCGGCCACGATCGCCTGGCGGATCTGTGCCTGCAAAGTCTGGCCGGATTCGGCCGAAATCCGGAACAGGCCGGACCATATGGCCGTGTCGTTGCGCTGTGGCATGGGAAATGTTCCTCGATGGCCAGCCTTTTTCGTTTGGCTGGACCAGTCGAATGTAACGGTGGCACAAGGGGTTGCGCCAATCAATTTTTCTGATCTTTGGGATTTATGCCAGTGATCTTTCGGCCTTCGCATCCCGTGTACCGCAGTGCGTCATCGCCGCGTATTGACCGGACGGAATTCGGCTCAATAGTTTGGCGCGACGACACGCGCCGGAAACATCCGGTCTGCTAAGATAATCTAAAAGTCCCAGGAGCCCGCCGGTGGATCAGTCAGCCTTCCAAAAACAGCTTGCCGCCTTGCGCGACCATCGCGCCGCGGCAGCCGGCGATATGCGCCAGGCCTTCGCCGCCGATCCGCAGCGGTTCAAGACGTTCTCCGCCAGCGACGGCGACCTGTTGCTCGACTGGTCGAAATGCGCCATCGATGCGCGCACGATGGACCTGCTGGAGAATCTGGCTGACGCCGCCGATCTCGAAGGCCGCCGCGCCGCCATGTTCGCCGGCAAGAAGATCAACGTTACAGAGGGCCGCGCTGTTCTGCACACCGCCCTGCGCAACCTGACCGGCAAGGGCATCATGCTCGACGGGCAGGATGTGAAGGCGGAGGTCATCGCCGTATTGGACGCGATGGGCGCCTTCGCCGACGCGGTGCGTTCCGGCGAGGCGACAGGCGCCACCGGCAAGAAGATCACCGACATCGTCAATATCGGCATCGGCGGCTCCGATCTCGGCCCAGCCATGGCGACGTTGGCGCTGGCGCCCTATCATGACGGTCCGCGCGCGCACTATGTCTCCAACATCGACGGCGCCCATATCCACGACACGCTGAAGGACCTTTCCGCCGAGAGCACGCTTTTTATCGTCGCCTCCAAGACCTTCACCACGGTCGAAACGATGACCAATGCGCAGACGGCGCGCGACTGGGTCCAGAAGGCGCTCGGCAAGGAAGCGATCGGCAAGCACTTCGCCGCTGTCTCGACGGCACTCGACCTGGTGGCGAAGTTCGGCATCGAGCCGGACCGCGTCTTCGGCTTCTGGGATTGGGTCGGCGGCCGCTATTCTGTGTGGGGCGCCATCGGCCTTCCCGTGATGATCGCCATTGGTCCACGCGATTTCCGCGCCTTCCTCGATGGCGCGCACGAAATGGACGAACACTTCCGCACCGCGCCGCTGGCCAAAAACCTGCCGGTGCTGCTTGGCCTTGTCGGCTGGTGGCATCGCGTCGTTTGCAAATACCCGGCCCGCGCGGTCATCCCCTATGACCAGCGCCTGTCCAGGCTGCCGGCCTATCTCCAGCAGCTCGACATGGAATCGAACGGCAAGAGCGTCACCCTGGACGGCGGCCCCGTGGCGACGCCGACCGGGCCGCTGGTCTGGGGCGAGCCCGGCACCAATGGCCAGCACGCCTTCTTCCAGCTCCTGCACCAGGGAACCGATTTCATTCCGGTCGAATTCCTCGCCGCGGCGAACGGCCACGAGCCGGAGCTGAAGCACCATCACGACCTGCTGCTCGCCAACTGCCTGGCGCAGTCGGAAGCCTTCATGAGGGGCCGCACGCTGGAGGAAGCGCGCGCGCAGATGCTGTCCAAGGGCATGAAGCCGGCCGATGTCGATCGCATTGCCCCGCACCGCGTCTTCTCCGGCAACCGGCCCTCGGTGACCATTCTTTATCGCAAGCTCGACCCGCGCACGCTCGGCCGCCTGATCGCTCTCTACGAACACCGCGTCTTCGTCGAGGGAACGCTGTTCGACATCAACTCCTTCGACCAGTGGGGCGTCGAGCTCGGCAAGGAACTGGCCACCGGCCTTCTGCCAGTCGTGGAAGGCAAGGAAAGTGCCGCAAAGCGGGATGCCTCGACCGCCGGCCTGGTGGAACACATCCACCAATTGCGTGGTTCGGAGTGACTGAGTTGGCAGACATCAAGGGAATATTGTTCGACAAGGACGGAACGCTTGTCGACTTCAATGCGACCTGGCTCGGGGTTGCCGACTTCATGGCCATGGACGCCTCCGAAGGCGACCGCTGGAAGGCCGACAGGCTGCTTGCGGCCGCGGGCTTCGATTTCGCCAACAGGCGCTTCAAGCCCGATTCCATCTTTGCCTCCGGCACCAATCTCGACGTCGTCGAATTGTGGTTTCCGCGCCTGTCCGACGAAGACCAGATGCTGGCCGTCGCCCGCTTCAACCAGATCACCTCGGTGCAGGGCTCGGCGATGGCGGTGGCTCTGCCGGGCATCGTCGAAACGCTCGGCACCTTGCACGCAAGGTCCTATCGGCTCGGCGTCGCCACCAACGATTCGACCAGCGGCGCGGAAAAAACGCTGGTGACGCTCGGCGTCGCGCAGCTGTTCGACGCCGCCTACGGCTATGACGCGGTGGCCAATCCCAAGCCGGCGCCGGATACGATCCAGGCCTTCTGCGATCTCACCGGCCTGAAGCCGACGCAGGTCGCCATGATCGGCGATAACCGCCACGATCTCGAAATGGCGCGTGCCGGCGGCTGCGGCCTGGCGGTCGGCGTGCTCTCGGGCACCGGCACCCGTGAATCTCTGGCCGGAATTGCCGACGTGATCCTGGATTCGGTTGTCGACCTGCCGGATTTCCTTTCAGCGCGGGTCAAGGAGACGATCTGATCTCGTCGCTAGCGGCGTCTCGGCTTCGAAGGAAAAGACGCCGCTCGGCCTGCTTGCGGCGCCCTTCGCGTCGCCGAAATCCGGCACCTGATATTCGGCGAGCAGCCTGAGCCGCGACAATGGTAGATCGGAGCGGCGCGGGTCGCCGATCAGGACCTCGACGCCGGCGGCAAGGCAGCGGTCGAGAAAGGGGATCATACGTTGGGTGACATCGGGTCCGTAGAACACGTCGCCGGCCAGCACAAGGTCGACCGCCGGTGGCGGACCGGTGGTAATGTCTTTGCAGATCACCGAGATCGTGACGCCGTTGTCTTTTGCATTGAGACCGAGCGCGGCGACGCCGTTGCGGTCGATCTCGGCGGCGATCACTTCGCGGGCCCCGGCCTTCGCGGCAGCGATGCCGACAATGCCGGAACCGGCACCAAGGTCGAGCACGCGGCGTCCCCCCACGGTCATCGGATGGTCGAGGACATAGCGCGCGAGCACGGTGCCGCCGGCCCATGCGTAGGCCCAGTAGGGCGGTTGTGGCTCCGGTGCATCTTCCGCATCGCCTTCGGGCTCGACGAGCCGTCTCAATCCGCTGCTGGGGTGCGCCGTGTAAAACCGGATTTCTGGAAGCGCAGGCGCAGGGACAAGGCGCATGTTGGCCTTGATGAACTCGGCCGGGTCGAGGCGCGGGCACCGGTCCTGGGCATCGGCGCCGGCAAGATCGTGGTCCAAGCCGGCTCCTATTCGCGCAATGCGCGCCGCAGGATCTTTCCGACCGGCGTCTTCGGCAGTTCTGTCCTGAATTCGATGTATCTGGGCCGCTTGTACCCGGTCAGGTTCTCACGGCAATAGGCGGTGATGGCCTCGGCGGTCAGCGCCTGGTCCTTCTTGACGATGAACAGTTTCGGCACTTCGCCCGAATGCTCGTCCGGCACGCCGATTGCCGCCACTTCGAGCACGCCGGGATGCAGCGCCACGACTTCCTCGAGCTCGGTCGGATAGACGTTGAAGCCGGAAACGAGGATCATGTCCTTCTTGCGGTCGACGATCTTGGTGTAGCCGCGCTCGTCCATGAAGCCCATGTCGCCCGACTTGAAGAAGCCGTCCTTGGTCATCACCTTGGCGGTCTCGTCAGGCCGGTTCCAGTAGCCCGCCATCACCTGCGGCCCCTTGATGCAGATTTCGCCGACCTCGCCGAGCGGCAAATTGTTGTCCTCCTCGTCGCGGATGGCGATCTCGGTAGACGGCAGCGGCAGGCCGATCGTGCCGGTGAATTCGCCGGAGCTGAACTTGTTGGCCGTTGCCACGGGCGACGTCTCCGACAGGCCGTAGCCTTCACTGACCGGGCAGCCCGTCAGCGCCTTCCAGCGCTCGGCGACGCCCTTCTGCACCGCCATGCCGCCGCCCAGCGTCAGGAGCAGCGGCTTGAAGTCGAGCTTGCGGAAATCCTCATTGTTGAGCAGCGCGTTGAACAGCGTGTTGAGGCCTGGAAAGATATGGATCGGATACTTGCCCATTTCCTTGACGAAGCCGGGGATGTCGCGCGGGTTGGGGATCAGTATGTTCTGTCCACCCATTTGCATGCCCATCAGCGCATTCACGGTCAGCGCGAAGATATGATAGAGCGGCAGTGCGCAGATGAGGTTGAGATGGGCGGGTTTTGGCTTGACCGTGTAGGCGTCCTGCAGCCACAGCGAATTCTGCGCGACATTGGCCAGCACGTTGCTGTGCAGCAGGATAGCACCCTTCGAGATTCCCGTGGTGCCGCCGGTATATTGCAGGAACGCGATATCGTCGGCCGCCACCTTGGCCGGCTTGAAGCCCATGCCGCTGCCCACCTTCAGCGCCGCGTTGAACTTGACATGGCCGGGCAATGACCAGGCCGGCACCATCTTCTTGACGCGGCGCACCACCAGATTGACGATGCTTCCCTTGAGCCCGCCGAGCATGTCGCCCATGGCCGCGACGACGACGTGCTTGACCGACGTCCTGGCGATCACCGCTTGCAAGGTGCTGGCGAAGTTCTCCAGGATGATGATCGCTTGTGCCCCGGAATCCTTGAGCTGGTGTTCCAGCTCGCGCGGCGTGTAGAGAGGGTTGACGTTGACCACCGTGTAGCCGGCGCGCGCCACCGCCATCATCGCCACCGGATATTGCAGCACGTTCGGCATCATCAGGGCGACGCGTGCGCCTTTGGGCAACCCGGTCGATTGCAGGTAGGCGCCGAACGCCGCCGAAAGCCGTTCGAGTTCCGCATAGGTGATCGACTTGCCCATGCAGGTGAAGGCCGGCTGGCCGGCAAATTGCTTGCAGGCGGCAACGAGGAAATCGCCGATGGAGCTGTAGGGCAGGGCGCCGATCTCGGCCGGCATGTTCTTCGGGTAGCTTTCCAGCCAGGGCTTTTCCGGCAAGCCTGCGGCAAGGGCGGTGAGCGCTTTCGGCAATCGCTTGGCGGCCGCCGGTCTCGAGGCCGCCGGTGCCGGCTTGGCCACGGATGCGGCTTGTGCGGCCCCAGTCTTGCTAGTCCGGGTCGCCCCGGTCTTGCTCGCGCCAGTCTTCGTCGTCCCGGCCTTGGTCGAACTGGTCTTTGTCGTCCCGGTTTTAGCAGTTCCGGCCTTCGCCGACGTCTTTGCGGGGACGGCTTTGGCCGCCGGCTTCGCGGCCGGTTTGACAACAGCGCCCGCCTTGCCGGCGGAAGGTTTCCCTGCGGCCTTTGCCTTTGTGCTCTTTGCGCCCTTTGCGTTCTTGGCGGAGGGCGTTGGCTGCTTGTCGGCGCCCGCGGCCGGCTTCAGGGTCGCCTTGGCCGTCTTCGGCGGAGCCGTCCTGTTCGATGCTTTTGCCAACCGTCCCTCCCTGTTTTGTTCGCCCCTGCCGCGCTCGCCTCCTGCTAAGAGAGGCGTCCCCCGCTGCCGACGGTGCCTTGTCTATGTATGGCCTCTATCGGCGGGCGTGCAAGCCTTGCCCCAGCGGCAAGCCGTCGAAAGATTTGCCGCCGAAAATCTTTCCCGCCACGGGCGCAGCGGCCCTGCATCGTCCGGCATCCCCGGTCATATGAAAGCGGGCGCGACGTTGATCTCGTAAGATTGGTGATCAATAAAAAAATGCGGTCGTTAATAATGTTGTGAATAGAAAAAAATACTGAATTTTTCCATTTTTTTGCGGAGAGGAGGATTTTTTTCCCGCTTACCATGGGGTAGGCAAACTGGGTGTTCCAAAGCCGGAGAAACGGTGCTTATATGCGCGCTTCGCGAGCCTGATAGAGGGGCTTGGAAAAACATCAGGGAGTGCTCAATGAGGAAGAAACTGACTTTTGCAGCCGCGTTGCTGGCTGCAAGCGTCCTGGGCGGCGTGGCCAACGCAAAAACCTTGGTCTACTGCGCCGAAGCTTCGCCGGAAGGCTTTGACCCGGCGCCCTACACCGCGGGACAGACGTTCGATGCGTCTTCGCGTACGGTCTTCAACCGCCTCGTCGAATTCGATCATGGCAAGACAACGGTCTCGCCGGGCCTGGCCGAAAGCTGGTCCATTTCCGACGATGGCAAGGAATACACGTTCAAGCTTCGCAAGGGTGTGAAGTTCGCCGCTACCGACTATTTCACCCCGACGCGCGACTTCAACGCCGACGACGTGGTGTTCTCGTTCCAGCGTCAGGTCGACAAGAACGGCCCCTGGTTCCAGTACATACCGGGCATTGCCTACCAGTATTACAATGACCAGTTCGGCGACAACATCACCAAGGTCGAGAAGGTCGACGACCTGACGGTGAAGTTCACCCTCAAGGAGCCGGCGATCACTTTGATCCCGACGCTGGGCATGGACTTCGCCTCGATCGTTTCCAAGGAATATGCCGACAAGCTGCAGGCGGACAAGACGCCTGAACTGTTCAACCAGAAGCCGATTGGCACCGGCCCGTTCATCTTCGTCGATTACCAGACCGACGCTGCCATCCGCTACAAGGCCAACCCCGACTATTGGGGCGGCAAGCAGAAGATCGACGACCTTGTCTTCGCCATCACCACCGATCCGGCGGTCCGTGCGCAGAAGCTGAAGGCCGGCGAGTGCAACATCATGTCCTACCCGGCGCCGGCCGACATCGCCGGCCTGCAGGCCGATCCGAACCTGAAGGTCGACGAGCAGGAAGGCCTCAATGTCGGTGCGCTGATGTACAACACCCAGCAGAAGCCGTTCGACGACGTGCGCGTGCGCAAGGCGCTCAACATGGCCATCAACAAGAAGGCTATCATCGACGCGGTCTTCCAGGGCGCCGGCCAGGTGGCCGTCAACCCGATCCCGCCGACCATGTGGTCCTACAACAAGGACGTGAAGGACGATCCGTACGATCCGGATGCGGCCAAGAAGATGCTCGAAGAGGCCGGCGTCAAGGACCTCAAGATGAATGTCTGGGCCATGCCTGTGTCGCGCCCCTACATGCCGAACGCGCGCCGCACCGCCGAGCTGATCCAGGCCGACTTCGCCAAGGTCGGCGTCACAGTCAACATCGTCAGCTACGATTGGGGTGAATACCTCAAGCGCGCTTCGGCGGTCGATCACGACGGCGCCGTCATCGTCGGCTGGACCGGTGACAATGGCGATCCGGACAACTTCCTCGGTGTACTCTTGAGCTGCGCTTCCGTCGGTTCGAACAACCGCGCGGAATGGTGCAACAAGGACTTCGATGCGCTCATCAACAAGGCCAAGACGGTTTCCGACCAGGCCGAGCGCACCAAGCTCTACGAACAGGCGCAGGTCATCTTCAAGGAACAGGCACCGTGGGCGACGCTCGCACACTCCAAGGTGTTCATGCCGATGCAGAAGACCGTCTCCGGCTTTGCGATGGATCCGCTCGGCATCCATCGCTTCGACGGCGTCGATATCGCCGAATAAGGTTCGCGAAACGGGGCGGCGCCACAGCGCCGTCCCACCTCGCCCGCCATGCTGCGTTATATCCTCGGCAAGCTCGCCCTCATCGTCCCGACCTTCATCGGGATAACCATCCTCGCCTTCGGCTTCGTGCGCATCCTGCCCGGTGATCCGGTGCTGGTGCTCGCGGGCGAACGCGGCCTGTCGCCCGAACGTCACGCTGCGCTGATGCACCAGTTCGGCTTCGACCTGCCGATCTGGCGACAGTACCTGACCTATCTGGCCAATATCCTCAGCGGTGATTTCGGCACCTCGTTTTCCACCAAGACGCCGGTGCTCAAGGATTTCCTGGTGCGGTTCCCGGCGACGGTCGAACTTGCCATCTTCGCCATGATCTTCGCCATCGTCATCGGCGTCGCCTTCGGCATCTTCGCCGCGATCCGCCGCGGCTCCTGGTTCGACCAACTGACCATGGGAACGGCGCTGGCAGGCTATTCCATGCCGATCTTCTGGTGGGGGCTGCTGCTGATCATCGTGTTCTCCGGCATGCTGCACTGGACACCGGTTTCCGGCCGCATCGACCTTCTCTATTTCTTCAAGCCGGTAACCGGCTTCATGACCATCGATTCCCTGATCTCCGGACAGAAGGGTGCATTCCGCTCGGCCCTGTCGCACCTCGTCCTGCCCACCATCGTGCTCGGCACCATTCCGCTTGCCGTCATCGCCAGGCAGACGCGGTCGGCCATGCTCGAGGTCCTCGGCGAGGACTATGTGCGCACCGCGCGCGCCAAGGGCCTGGCGCCTCGCCGCGTCATCGGGCTGCACGCTTTCCGCAATGCGCTGATCCCGGTCGTCACCACCATTGGCCTGCAGGTCGGCACGCTCCTGACCGGCGCCATCCTGACCGAGAGCATTTTTTCGTGGCCAGGCATCGGCAAATGGATGATCGACGCTATTTCCAAGCGCGACTATTTCACCGTGCAAGGCGGGTTGCTTTTGATCGCGCTCATCGTCATGTCGGTGAACCTCATCGTCGACGTGCTCTATGCCGTCATCAACCCGCGTATCCGGGCGAATTGACATGACCAACGAAGGCCCTGCCACAATCGAAGCCGCGACCGTCGTCAGGCCGCAGGACGCCCGGCTGCAGATGTTCGCCGAGTTCTGGCACTATTTCTCGATCAACAAGGGCGCGGTGATCGGCCTCTTCGTCTTCGCGCTGCTGATCCTGATCGCCGTCTTCGCGCCGCTGCTCGCCCCGCATTCGCCGGACGACCAGTTCCGCGACTTCTTCCTGACGCCGCCGGCCTGGCAGGCGGGCGGCAACGCCCAGTTCCTGCTCGGTACCGACGCCGTCGGCCGCGACATTCTCTCGCGCCTGATCTACGGCTCGCGCTTCTCGCTCGCCATCGGCTTCGTCGTCGTCACCACGGCGCTGATCTCCGGCGTCATCCTCGGCCTGCTCGCCGGCTACTGCCGCGGCTGGGTGGATACGCTCATCATGCGCATCATGGACATCATCCTGGCCTTCCCGTCGCTGCTGCTGGCGCTGGTGCTGGTCGCCGTTCTCGGACCTGGGCTGGTCAACGCCATGATCGCCATTGCCTTCGTGCTGCAGCCGCACTTCGCCCGGCTCACCCGCGCCGCCGTGATGGCGGAGAAGAACCGCGAATATGTCATCTCGGCCAAGGTCGCGGGCGCCAGCCATTTCAGGCTGATGCTGGTCACCATCCTGCCCAACTGCATCGCGCCGCTGATCGTGCAGGCGACGCTGTCCTTCTCCAACGCCATCCTCGAGGCCGCGGCGCTGGGCTTCCTCGGCATGGGCGCGCAGCCGCCGACCCCGGAATGGGGCACGATGCTGGCCGAAGCACGCGAGTTCATCCTGCGCGCCTGGTGGGTGGTGACCTTCCCGGGCCTTGCCATCCTGATCACCGTCTTTGCCATCAACCTGATCGGCGACGGCCTGCGCGACGCGCTCGACCCCAAGCTGAAGAGGTCGTGAGCATGTCCCTGCTCGAGATCAAGAATCTCACCGTTTCCTTCGACACCGCCGCCGGTCCGTTCATGGCCGTGCAGGGCATCGACCTGTCGATCGAGCCGCGCGAAGTGCTGGCGATCGTCGGCGAATCCGGTTCCGGCAAATCGGTGGCGATGCTGGCGGTGATGGGGCTGCTGCCCAACACCGCGACCGTCAAGGCCGACCGCATGGCCTTCGACGGCGTCGATCTGCTGAAGCTCAGCCCGTCCGAGCGGCGCAAGATCGTCGGCAAGGATATCTCCATGATCTTCCAGGAGCCGATCGCCAGCCTCAACCCGTGCTTCACCGTCGGCTTCCAGATCGAGGAGGTGCTGCGCTTCCATATGGGCATGGACCGCGCCCAGCGCCGCGCGCGCGCCATCGAATTGATGAAGCTCGTCGGCATTGCCGATCCGGAAGAACGGCTGAGCTCGTTTCCGCACCAGATGTCGGGCGGCCAGTGCCAGCGCGTCATGATCGCCATCGCCATCGCCTGCAATCCGAAGCTCTTGATCGCGGACGAGCCGACCACCGCGCTCGATGTCACCATCCAGAAGCAGATCCTTGATCTCCTGGTTTCGCTGCAGGCCAAATACGGCATGGGCCTGATCATGATCACCCACAATATGGGCGTGGTGGCCGAGACAGCCGACCGCGTCATCGTTCAGTACAAGGGCCGCAAGATGGAAGAGGCCGACGTGCTGTCGCTGTTCGAGAGCCCGAAAAGCAACTACACGCGCGCGCTGCTGTCGGCGCTGCCGGAGAACGCGGTCGGCGACCGGCTGCCGACCGTTTCCGACATGCTGTTCGAGCCGGCGCCCTCGGCCGCGGGAGCCTCCGCATGAGCACCACCGTCCTCGAAGGCAAGAACATCGTTCGCGACTACCATATCGGCGGCGGCCTGTTCAGCGGGCCGCGCACGGTGCACGCGGTCAAGGGCGTCTCGTTCACCGTGGATAAGGGCAAGACGCTCGCCATCGTCGGCGAAAGCGGCTGCGGCAAGTCCACGCTCGCCCGCATCATCACGCTCATCGATCCGGCGACATCGGGCGAACTGTTCATCGACGGCAACAAGGTCGACATCGCCAGGGGCGGATTGACCAGGGAGATGCGCCGCAAGGTGCAGATCGTCTTCCAGAACCCCTACGGATCGCTCAACCCGCGCCAGAAGATCGGCGACGTGCTGGGCGAGCCGCTGCTGATCAACACCGACAAGACGGCCGCCGAGCGGCGCGACCTCGCCATGAAGATGCTGAAGAAGGTCGGCCTCGGTCACGAGCACTACAACCGCTATCCCCACATGTTCTCGGGCGGCCAGCGCCAGCGCATCGCCATCGCCCGTGCGCTGATGCTGAACCCGAGCCTTCTGGTGCTGGACGAGCCGGTCTCGGCGCTCGATCTTTCGGTGCAGGCACAGGTGCTCAACCTGCTCGCCGACCTGCAGGACGAATTCCAGCTGACCTATGTCTTCATCAGCCACGATCTCTCCGTGGTGCGCTACATCGCCGACGACGTGATGGTGATGTATTTCGGCGAGGCGGTCGAATACGGCTCGCGCGACGAGGTCTTTTCAGACCCCAAGCACAGCTACACCAGGACGCTGTTCGCCGCCACGCCGCGCGCCGATGTCGCCAGCATCAAGGCGAGGCTGGCGAAGAAGAAAGCGGCGTGACTCCAATTCGTCATCCTAGGGCGGAGCGCCGCAACGCGGTGCGGAGATCCTAGGATCCATGCCGTTATCTCAGCCGAAAAGCGCTGCGGAGCAGGTTGTGCACCGTGGTAACGCTCGCATATCACGGCATGAATCCTCGGGTCTGCGCCGCGTCGCTCCGCTCCTTGCTCCGCCCGTGGATGACGAAACGGAGGCAGTCACGCCTCCGGTTTCTCTCGCGAAAAGGGTCGAGCGCTACGACAGCTTCGCGATGACAGCCCGCAGCGCTTCACCGAAACGCCTGACTTCCTCGACCGTATTGTAGTGCACCAGCGAGGCGCGGATGGCGCCGCTGTCCATCGACAGGTTGAGGCGCTTCATCAGGCGCGGGGCGTACATGTGGCCGTCGCGAATGCCGATCTGCATCTCGGCCATTTCCTCGACGATCCGCTGCGGCGACAATTTGCCGATGTTGAAACAGAAGGTCGGCACGCGTTCGTTGATCCGGGCCTCCTCGGAAACGCCGTAGATTGTTGCCCCGCAGCTCTTCAGCACAGCCAGCATCTCGCGCGCCAGCACCAGCTCGTAGTCGCGGATGGCGCCCATGCCGGCGACGATGTTTTCGCGCCGCGAGCGGTTGTTGGACGGAGCAAGATTGCGGCCGATGAGCTCGAGATACTGCACGGCCGCATCCATGCCCGACACGTTCTCGTAAATGAAGGTGCCGGCCTCGACCTTGTAGGGCGGCTCGTCGGGGATGAAGTCCTCGCGGAAGGTCGGCAGTCGCTTCAGCGTTTCGAAGCGGCCCCACAGGAAACCCATATGCGGCGAGAAATTCTTGTAGCCGGAACAGACGAGATAGTCGCAATCCCATGCCTGGACGTCGATCAGCCCATGCGGCCCGTAATGCACGCAGTCGAGGAACACTTCGGCGCCGGCGGCGTGCGCGATCCCTGCCACCGAAGCGACGTCGACGATCGAGCCGATGGAATGCGCCGTCACCGTGCAGGCGACAAGCCGGGTACGATCGGAAACAAGCGGGCGCAGATCGTCGATATGCAGGTTGCCGTCCTCGCGCATGCGCCACCACTTGAACTTGGCGCCGGCGGATTCGAGTGCCAGCCATGTCGCGATGTTGGCGTCATGGTCCATGTCGGTGACGACGATCTCGTCGCGCTCTCCAAGCATCTGGCCGATGCCGAGGCTGACTAGGCGGATGAACGAGGTGGCGTTCATGCCGAAGCAGATCTCGGATGGGCTGTAGGCATTGATCAGCAGTGCCACGCTTGTCCGCGCATCGGCGACCGATTGGTCAACGGTGACGCTGCGCCCATAACGGCCGCCGCGCTGCACATTGTGCGAAACCAGATGGTTGGTCACCGCATCGAGCACGCTCTGCGGAATCTGCGCGCCGGCGGCGTTGTCCAGGAAGATGAAGTCGCCTGCCCGCTGCAAGGCCGGAAACATCGCCCGGATTCTTTCAACAGGGAACGCGCCGGAAGTGCCGGTCGCATTGGCGGCTTGATGCTTGTTCATGGTCGTCTCCTGCGAAGTGCTCGGTAGAGGGGAAATTGTAGGCGCGGTCAGCGCGTCTTCTCGGTCTTGAAACGGTCTTCAAGCAGGCTGACGAGGCGAACCATCGGCCACAGGAAGATGAGATAGACCAGGGCTGCGCCGATCAGCGGCGAGGGGTTGGCGTAGAGCGACTGCGCATTGGTCGCTTCCTTCAGGAGTTCCGGCAGCGCCACGGTGGAGGCGAGCGAGGTGTCCTTGAACATCGAGACGCAGTTGCTGGTCATCGGCGGGATGACGACGCGCACCGCCTGCGGCAGCACCACCTTGCGCAAGGTCAAAAGGAACGGCAGGCCGAGCGCCTGCGACGCCTCGAACTGGCCGCGCGGAATGCTTTCGATGCCGGAGCGGAACACTTCCGCCGAATAGGCCGACATGATGATGGCGAAGGCCGTCACGGCGGAAGCCCAGGACGACAGGCGGATGCCGAGGAAGGGCAGCGCATAATAGATCAGGATCAGCACCACCAGCACCGGCAGCGCGCGGAAGATATCGGTGTAGCCGACCGCCAGCCACCGGAGCGGCTTCGGCGCATAAAGCCGCAACAGGCTGATCACCAGGCCGATGGGGATGCCGATGCCGATGCTGAGCAGGCCGAGCAGCAGCGTGTTGAGAAAGCCGCGCAGCAGCGCCGGCAGACTGGACGCGATGACGTCGGCGTTGAAGAAGGTATCGAGCAGCGACATGGGAGGCTTTCCCGAACCGTTTGGCGTCCCTTGACGCCGGAGCAGAGGTCCGGAACAGCGAAAGCGGTTTTGCCGCGCCGCTAGTTCCGGGAGGGTTATGTATCAAACGGAACGTGCCGGCCTTTCGAGCCGGCACGTTCTCCTTGGCGGCCGCCGCTCAGGCCTTCGGCACCGGCATTTCCTTGGCGGTCGAGGAATCGGCGGGCGCGTCGCTGCCGAACCACTTCTTGTGGATCGCGGCCAGCGTGCCGTCCTTCTTCATTGCCGTCAGCGCGTCGTTGAGCTTGCCGAGCAGCGGGTGGTCCTTGGTCATCATCAGCCCGTACTGTTCGCCGGTCTTGATGCGTTCCTTGACGGTGAGATCCTTCATCTTGGTGAAGGAGTACTGCATGCCCGGAATGTCGCTGACAGCCGCGTCGATGCGCCCGGCGCTGAGGTCGAGCAAAAGGTTCTGCTGTGTGTCATAGCCCTTAACATCGCTGAGGCCATCGGCCTCCTGATGCGCCTTGACCCAGGTCTCGCCGGTCGAGCCGGACAGCACGCCGACGATCTTGCCCTTGAGGTCGGCCTCGGCCTTGATCGGGCTGTCGGTCTTGGTGGCGATGCCCATGTCGGAATCATAGTAAGGCTGCGTGAACGACTGCGACTTCAGCCGCTCCGGCGTGATGGTGATCGACGAGATGGCGACATCGATGCGCTTCGAGGTGGTGGCGGCGAACAGCGCCTGGAAGCCGAGATCGGCGATGTCGGTGGTCATGCCGACGCGCTTTGCCGCTTCGTTGACGATGTCGACTTCAAAGCCCTCGAAAGTGCCGCTCTCGTTCTTGTACTCGAACGGAGGGTTGGTCGGGTAGGCGCCGACATTGAGCACATCGGCGGCATAGGCGGTTGCCGGTCCGGCGGCGATGCCGATGGCGGCCGCGAGAAGGATGAGATTGCGACGGGTCAGGCTCATTGTTGGTCCCTCTGGGGTGTTCCCTCTGGTTGTTGATCGGGCGGGCTGATGCCCGCACGGTTTCTTGCCGCCCCACCTCCCAGCGGGGCGTCAATTCATGCTCGCCGCCATACGGTCGGGCGCTGTCCGGTCGCGGCAGACGCACATGGGCGGGAAGGCAAGGTTGGCGATGCTCTCGGTATGCGGATCGCGGATCTGGCGCGCGCACGCCATCTCACGCATGGCGCGTGTCGGAGGATGACTGGGGGCAGCATGAACGACAAGGACTGAAACCCTTTGATCCCACCCGATGCACCACGATGGATATCCGGCAAGCCCGTCCGGAACGGCAGTCGCCATCGATCGAGGAATGCTTATCCAAACCGCGGCAGTTTTCAAGGCAAAAGTTTTAAGCTTAAAAAGTTGGCGGCGGCGGCGCCTGGCATACCTTTCGATAGCGCTAGCTGCGGCCGCTCCTGCCCAGTTCGGCATCCGCGCCGGCTTTGCCGGCAGCAGCGCCAGCCCCCAGAAGCATCGTGTCGCTGGCCAGGATGAAGAAACTGGCGCCGAGTGCTGCCCATCGGGCGACATCCTGCGGCTTCGCGCAGAAGATCCCGGATGTCCTGCCATGCGCGATTGTCGCATCGATGATCCTGCGGATCGCTTGCGCGAGCTTGTCGGCGCCTTTGGGGCCGATCGCATCGATCGATACGGAGAGATCGCCGGGCCCGACGAAAATCACGTCGACGCCCTCGACGGCGGCGATCGCCTCGATATTGGCCAGCCCTTCCGATGTCTCGACCTGAACCGCCACGACGATGCTGTCATTGGCCTGAGCGAGATATTCGGAGATGCGGTAGCCATAGCCGGCGGCCCGCCCGGGCCCGACGCCGCGCTCGCCGGTCGGCGGATAACGCGAGGCCTTCACCGCCGCCTGCGCCTGGGCGGCGGTCGAGACGCGCGGGACGAGCACGCCTTGCGCGCCGCTGTCCAATGCCGCGGCGATCGCTTCCGGTGCATGGCCGGGCACGCGCACCATGGCCGGCACGCGATGGATGTCGGCCGCGCGCACCATCGCCTCGATCATGTCGCGCGAAATCTGGGCATGTTCCCAATCGATGCAGAGAAAATCGAGACCGGACTGCGCCATCACCTCAACCGCAACGGGATGCGGAATGGCGGCAAAGGAACCGACGAGGCTTTCCCTGCCGATGCATTTGTGGCGAAACCCGCTCATCGTTCCATCCCCTTGTTGTCGTGCCGGAATTCATATCCGCAAACAGCGGCGAGGCGAAGCTATTTCAGGCTTGAAATATTTTCGCGCGAGCCTAGCGTGTCGATCTCCCGCCGCGAGTTCCGGACATGATCAAAGCGCATCCCCTGCACGGCCCAAACAGACTGAAGCTCGGCGTCTTCTCGACCAATGCCGATGGCGGCCTTGCCATATCGGATGTGCCTGAACGCTGGACGGCAAGCTGGCAGGATAATCTGACGGCGGCGCAGATCGCCGACCGGGCGGGGCTGGAATTCCTGCTGCCGATCGCGCGCTGGCGCGGCTTTGGCGGCCGCAACAGGGTGCGCGAATGGTCGTTCGAGACCTTCACCTGGGCGGCGGCGCTCAGTGTGGCCACCGAGCAGATCGGGCTGTTCATGACCGTGCATGTGCCGCTCGTGCATCCGCTCTACGCCGCCAAGGCGCTGGCGACGGTCGATCATATCAGCCAGGGCCGTGCCGGCCTCAACATCGTCTGCGGCTGGAACCCGAAGGAATTCGGCATGTTCGGCACGCCGCTGGTCGAGAAGGGGTATGATCAGGCCGCCGAATGGATCGAAATTTTGGAAAGGCTTTATGCGTCGGCTGAACCTCTCGACTATGAGGGCACTTATTATCGTCTCAAGGAAGCCGTGAGCCGGCCGGCCAGCCTGCAAGTTCCGCGACCGGTGACGATGAACGCGGCTTTCGGCGGTCCGGGCCGCGATTTCGCTGCCGCCAGATGTGACTATCTGTTCACGACCTTTTCCGAGATGGCCGATGCCGGCAAACATGTCGCCGATATCAGTGAGCGGGCCGACAAGGCTGGCCGCGAGGTCGGCGTCTACACCGTGGCGCATGTCGTCTGCCGGCCGACGATGGAGGAGGCGCAGGCCTATTACACACGCTATGCCGTCGATCTGGCCGACCGTGAGGCGGTCGATGCCCATATGGCCGGCAAAAAGGAATTCTCGCGGTCGCACGACCCGTATGCCTATGACCGCTATCGCCAGCGTTTCGCCGGCGGCGCCGGCACCTATCCCTTGGTCGGAACGCCCGAAACGATCGCCGCCGATATGGTCGCCATTGCCGGGCATGGCTACCAGGGCATTGCGCTGTCCTTCGTCAACTACACGCAGGAACTCCCCTATTTCTGCGATCACGTGCTGCCGCTGCTGGAGCAGGCCGGCCTTCGCGGAAAATAGTCTGGCCGACGCCTTCCTGATTTCTCATCCTGGGGTCTGCGCCGTATCGCTACGCTCCTTGCTGCACCCAGGATGACGAAGCGACGGCCGATTATTCCGGAATAACCGCGGTGGCCTGGATCTCCACCTTGGCTCGGTCCTCGACCAGTGCCATCACCTGCATCGCGGCCATCGCCGGGAAATGCCGGCCGATCACCTTGCGATAGGCCTCGCCTATACCCCTGAGATTGGCCAGATATTCGCTCTTATCGGTGAAATACCACGTCATTGACGTGATGTGCCGCGGCTCAGCTCCGGCCTCCGCCAGCACCGCGACGATATTTTGAAGCGTCTGCCGCACCTGGCTGACGAAATCGTCGGTCTCGAACTGGCACTGCCCATTCCAGCCGACCTGTCCGCCGACGAAGACAAGCCGCCCGCGAGCCGCTACGCCATTGGAGTAACCGACCGGCTTGGCCCAGCCATCCGGCTGCAGAATCTCGTGCATTTCAAACTCTCCGCAATATCCGCGTTCGAAACCGTCCAAACCTTGACGTGACCGGAGTCAGGCCGCCCCCATCACCTGTCGCGCGATCACCACCTTCTGCACGTCGGAAGCACCCTCATAGATGCGCAGCGCGCGGATCTCGCGATACAGGCTTTCGACGATGTGACCCTTGCGGACGCCGTCGCCGCCATGCAGTTGCACCGCTTTGTCGATCACCTCCTGCGCCTTGTCGGTGGCGAACAGTTTGGCCATCGCCGCCTCGCGCGTTACCCGCGCCGCGCCCATGTCCTTGGTCCAGGCGGCACGGTAGACCAAAAGCGCCGCGGCATCGACGTCGAGCGCCATGTCGGCGATATGGCCCTGCACCATCTGCAGCTCGGTCATCGGCGCGCCGAACAGCTTGCGTTCGGCCACCCGCTTGATGCTTTCATCGAGCGCGCGGCGCGCAAAGCCGAGTGCCGCCGCGCCGACGGTCGAGCGGAACACGTCGAGCACCGACATGGCGATGCGAAAGCCGTCGCCCGGTTTGCCGATCAGCGCCGAGGCGGGCAGGCGGACCTGATCGAAAGACAGTCGTGCCAGCGGATGCGGCGCTATGACTTCCAGGCGCTCCGCGATGCCGAGGCCCTTGCTGTCCCCGGGCACGATGAAGGCTGATAGCCCCTTGGCGGCGGGTGCCTCGCCTGTGCGGGCAAAGACGACATAGAGATCGGCGATGCCGCCATTGGAGATCCAGGTCTTTTCGCCCGACAGGACATAGCCGTAACCATCGCGGGTCGCTGTCATCTCCATATTGGCGACATCCGATCCCGAGCGCGGCTCCGACAGCGCAAAGGCGGAAATGACCTTGCCGGCGCGCGTCTTCAAAAGCCATTGCTGCTGTTGCGGCGTGCCGAACAGGCTGAGCGCTCCGGTGCCAAGCCCCTGCATAGCGAAGGCGAAATCGGCGAGCCCGTCATGCCGCGCCAGCGTCTCGCGCGTGATGCACAAGGTCCGCACGTCAAGCGGCCCGGGATTGCCGGTGTCGAGCGCCGTCGGCTTCAGCCAGCCGTCCCGGCCGAGTTTTTGCACCAGCTCGCGGCAGGCGGCGTCGACGTCATGGTGATCGACGGGTAGGTTCTTCGCGCACCATGCCTCGAGGTGCTCGGCCAGTTCGCGATGACGGTCTTCGAAGAAGGGCCAGTCGAGGAAGGAGCGGTCAGGCATTTCTGCCTCCGCTATTCTCCAGAGTCCGTGCTCTACGGCGCCCCCCTCTGTCCTGCCGGACATCTCCCCCTCTAAGGGGGAGATCGATCCTCACCTCGGCTTTCGCGAATCGCCTGCGCCGCAGGATGGCTGCCGCCGCCGAAGCTGCCAATCTCCCCCCTAGAGGGGGAGATGGCCGGCAGGCCAGAGGGGGGCGCTGTCCCGCCAACGTCTCCATCCACCCGCTCATCCTCAATTCCCCTCGAACACCGGCTTTTCCTTGGCAACGAACGCCTTGTACGCCCGCTCGAAATCGCGCGTCTGCATGCAGATCGCTTGCGCCTGAGCTTCCGCCTCGATCGCCTGGTCAAGGCCCATCGACCATTCCTGGTTCAACTGCGTCTTGGTAATGCCGTGGGCGAAGGTCGGGCCGGAGACGATGCGCGCCGCCATGTCGAGCGCGTCGGCCTCGAGCGATGCCGCCTCTACAAGCCTGTTGTAAAACCCCCAGCGCTCGCCTTCGGCAGCCGTCATGGTGCGGCCGGTGTAGAGCAGTTCGGCGGCGCGGCCCTGGCCGATGATGCGCGGCAGGATCGCGCAGGCTCCCATGTCGCAGCCGGCAAGACCGACGCGGGTGAACAGGAATGCCGTCTTGGCGTCCGGCGTGGCGATGCGGATGTCGGAGCTCATGGCGATGATGGCGCCGGCGCCGACCGCCACGCCGTCGACCGCCGCGATGATCGGCTTGCCGCAACTCAGCATCGCCTTCACGAAATCGCCGGTCATGCGGGTGAAGGCCAGGAGTTGCTTCATGTCCATCTTGACCAGCGGGCCGATAATGTCGTGGACATCGCCGCCGGAGCAGAAATTGCCGCCATTGGACAGGAACACCACGGCATCGACATCGTCGGCATAGACGAGGTCGCGGAATGTATCGCGCAGTTCCGCATAGCTGTCGAAGGTCAGCGGGTTCTTGCGCTCCGGCCGGTCGAGCCGGACCTTGGCGATCCGGCCTTCGACCTGCCAGAGGAAATGCTTCGGCTTGAAGCCGGCCATCTTGCTCATTCGCGTCCCTCCCAGTTGCTGCGGAACGAGGTCAGCATGCCGGTCAGCCGGCGTGCGTCGTCCTCGCTCACCTTGCCCAGCAATTCGCCGACCCAGCCCTCGTGAGCGGCAGCGATGACGGCGAAGGATTTGGAGCCTTCATCCGTCAGCCGCACCATCGAGGTGCGGCGGTCGCCATTGCGGCGGGCGCGGGCGACCAGCCCCTCGGATACGAGCCGATCGACGATGCCCGTGACATTGCCGTTGGACACCAGCAGGAAGCGCGACAGATCGCTCATCAGCATGCCTTCGGGCGCACGGTAGAGCGCGGCCATCACGTCGAAGCGCGGCAACGTCGTGTTGAATTCCTTCTTCAGGCGCTCGCGCAGTTCGGCCTCGATCGTGCGCGAGGCGCGCAGCAGCCTGATCCACAGCCGCAAGCGGTCCTTGCCGGGTCCCGACGGCGCGGGCAGGGGGCCGGCTACCATGTTTCGCCTCCTGAGATCGAAATTGCCTGTCCGGTGATCGACGCTGCCGCATCGCCGCACAGCCACAGCACGGCCGCGGCAATTTCCTGCGGCTGGATAAAGCGGCCTTGCGGATTGGTCGCGGCAAGGCTCGCCCGCGCCTGTTCAGTCGAGCGGCCGGTTTTTTCCACGATCCGCTCGATGGACTCGTCCAACATGTCCGTCTCGACAAACCCCGGGCACACCGCATTGACGGTCACGCCGGATTTCGCCGTCTCGGCAGCCAGCGCCCGCATCAGGCCGACGACGCCATGCTTGGCCGCCACGTAAGGCGCGACATAGGCGTAGCCTTTCAGTCCGGCGGTAGACGCGATGAAGACGATGCGGCCCGCCTTGCGCGCGGCCATGCCGGCGAGCGCCGGCTTCACCGTCAGGAAAGCGCCGGTCAGGTTGACGTCCAGCGTCCGCTGCCAGTCGGCCAGCGTGGTCTTGTGCGCCGGCGTGCTGCCCGCCATGCCGGCATTGGCGACGACGATGTCGAACGGCCCGCGCGCGGCCTCCGCCGTCTCGTAAAGCGATGCCATCGCCGCCTCATTGGTGACATCGGCAGTGATGGCGAAAACGCCTTTGCTTTCGCCAGCCACCTTGGCCAGCTCCGCCTCGCGGCGGCCGCATATGGTGACGTCGATGCCGGCACCAGCCAGCGCCAGAGCGATCGCTCGGCCGACACCAGACCCGCCGCCGGTGACAAGGGCATGGCTGCCGGCGATCATCGCGGCGGCCGTCATACTTTCAGCCCCGCTGCGGCGTCGCGTTCGGCCAGTCGGTAGATCTGGTCGCGCCCCGGCAGATAAGGATCCGGCCATTTCACGCCACGGTCGCCGAGCGCCACCGCCGCATGCAGCGTCCAGTAGGGATCGGCAAGATGCGGCCGTGCCAGCGCCACCAGGTCGGCGCGGCCGGCCATCAGGATCGAATTGACATGGTCCGGCTCATAGATGTTGCCGACCGCCATCGTCGCCATGCCGACCTCGTTGCGGATGCGGTCGGAAAACGGCGTCTGGAACATGCGGCCATAGACCGGCTTTGCCAGCACCGAAGTTTGTCCTGCCGAGACGTCGCAAATGTCGACGCCGGCCTCATGCAACAGCCGCGCGATCTCGACGGCGTCGGCGGGTGTTACGCCTTCGATGCCGACCCAGTCATTGGCCGAAATGCGCATTGAGATCGGCTTCTGCGCCGGCCAGGCGGCGCGTACGGCGCGAAAGATTTCAAGGGGATATCGCATGCGGTTTTCCAGCGAACCGCCATACGCATCCGTGCGCCGGTTGGTGACCGGCGTGATGAAGGACGACAGGAGATAGCCGTGCGCGGCGTGGATCTCGAGCATGTCGAAGCCGCAGCGGTCGGCCATCTCAGCCGAAGCCACGAACCCGTCGCGCACTCTGTCCATGTCGGCGCGGTCCATCGCCTTCGGCACCTGATTCTCAGGTGACCACGCCACCGCCGATGCCGCCATGACGGGCCAGTTGCCCGCCGCCAGCGGCACGTCGGTGCCTTCCCAACCAACCCGTGTCGAGCCCTTGGCGCCGGAATGGCCGATCTGCGCGCAGATCTTCGCTTCGGTCTCGGCATGGACGAAGCCGACCAGCCGTTTCCACGCCATCTCATGTTCGGGCGCATAGAAGCCCGGGCAGCCGGGCGTGATCCGCCCTTCCGGACTGACGCAGGTCATCTCGATATAGATGAGCCCGGCGCCGCCCTTGGCACGCTCGGCATAGTGCGTGAAATGCCAGTCCGTCGGGCAGCCGTCGACAGCCTTGTATTGTGCCATCGGCGACACGACCACGCGGTTGTTGAGCCGCATGTCGCGCAGCTGGAAGGGCGCGAACATCGGGGCGCGACGGAGTCTGTTGGCGCCGGCGCCCGCCTGGCGCTGGAACCACTCCTCCGCGCTTTCAAGCCACTCCGCGTCGCGCAGCCGCAGGTTTTCGTGGCTGATGCGCTGCGAGCGGGTCAGCAGCGAATAGTTGAACTGCACCGGATCGAGGCCGAGATAACGCTCGACCTCCTCGAACCATTCGAGCGAGTTGCGCGCCGCCGACTGCAGCTTCAGCACCTCGGTGCGGCGCGCGTCCTCATATTTGCGGAAGGCGGCCTTTAGGTCCGGTTCGGTTTCGACATACTCGGCCAGCGCGACAGCGCTTTCCAGCGCCAGCTTGGTGCCGGAGCCGATCGAGAAATGGGCTGAGGCCGCCGCGTCGCCCATCAGCGCCAGATTCTCAAACGACCAGCGCTCGCACAGCACGCGCGGGAAATTGATCCAGGCCGAACCCCTGATGTGGTTGGCATTGGTCATCAGCTTGTGGCCGCCAAGATGCTTTTCGAAGATGCGCTCGCAGACGGCGATGGATTCCTGCTGCGTCATGGCGCCGAAGCCGAAGGCGGCCCAGGTCTGTTCGCTGCACTCGACGATGAAGGTCGCGGTGTCGCTGTCGAACTGGTAGGCGTGCGCCCACACCCAGCCATGCTCGGTCTTTTCGAAGATGAAGGTGAAGGCGTCGTCGAATTTCTGGTGGGTGCCGAGCCACACGAACTTGCATTTGCGCGTGTCGATGTCGGGCTTGAAGATGTCGACGAAGCTGTTGCGCGCCCTGGAATTCAGCCCGTCTGCGGCGACGACCAGGTCATGCGTCTCCATATAGGGCCGGGGATCGGCGATGTCGGTCTCGAACACCAGCTTGACACCGAGCTCGCGTGCGCGCCGCTGCAACAGGATCAAGAGCCGCTTGCGGCCGATGCCGCAGAAGCCGTGGCCTGAGGATACAGTGCGCACGCCGTCATGGACCACGGCGATGTCGTCCCAATACGCAAAATGCTTCTTGATCCAGACGGCGCTGACCGGATCGTTCCTGGCCAGATTCTCAAGCGTTTCGGCTGACAGAACGACGCCCCAGCCGAACGTGTCGTCGGCGCGATTACGCTCGAAAACCGTCACATCGTGCGCGGCGTCCCTCAGCTTCATCGAAATGGCGAAGTAAAGGCCGGCTGGTCCGCCGCCGAGAACCGCAACCTTCATCTGTGCGATCTCCTCTTCGCTTGCTTGATTTCAGTATCGCGCCGGGGCCAAGATATTTCAAGCTTAAAGTTTTATGCCGAAACGATTATGCGAAATAGCGGACCGCGCGCTCGCGCATCGCCGCACGCGCGGTCCGTGGGGTCACTTTTCCGGGTTCTTCGGGCTCCACAGCACCGTCTCGGCACTCTTCTCGTAAGCCATGCCGTCGGGATAGCTGATCGCTTCCAGTTGCAAGCCCCAAGGCGCCTGGAAGTAAAGGATGGTCTGGCCGGCGGCGGGTCCTTCCTTGACCGGCAGCGGCCCCAACCTGGTCTTTACGCCCTTGGCCTCGAGATAGGCTTTCGCCGCCGCGACGTCGTCGACATAGAAGGCGATGTGAAAACCGCCAATGTCGTTGTTCTTCGGTGTCAGGTCCTTCTGGTCCGGCGCGGTGTATTTGAACAGCTCTATATTCGACCCCGTGCCGCAGCGAACCATGGTGACCTGCTCGATGACAGCCTTCGGATCGACGCCGAGAAGATCCTGCATGAAGGTGCCCTTGTCGTCGGCGAACGGGCCGAACGACATCGCCTTCTTGCAGCCGACCACGTCGGTGAAGAAATCGACCGCCTGCTTCATGTCGGGAACCGTGATGCCGGTGTGGTCGTGCCCGCGCATACCGGGGATCGAGCTTGCTGCCGCCATACCGGTGCTGCCGAGGATGGCGGCAGCGAGTGCTGCATTTCGAATTGTTGTCTTCATGTCAGTTTCTCCTCCATTTGGCGGGGCTTTGTCATTGGCCGGTCGCACATCCGAGCCCGCTTTTCGGCGTGCGTATGCATTCATGTCGGAGCCTTGGCAGCGGAAGGAATATCCAGCCAGCCGTCGTCGATTTCGGGCAGTGGGATGGCCGCGATCAGGTCGCGCGTGTAGGTCTGTCGGGGATTTTCGAAGAGAGCGTCCGTCGCGCTCGCTTCGACGATCCTGCCTTCGCGCATGACGATGACCTGCCGGCACAGCCGCCGGATGACCGACAGATCGTGGCTGATGAAGGCGACCGTCAGCCCCATCTCCTCCGCCAGTTTCTCCAGAAGGGTGAGGATCTGCGCCTGCGTCGAGACGTCGAGGCCGGAGACGATCTCGTCGGCCAGCACGAATTTCGGCGCCAGCGCCAGCGCGCGCGCTATGCCGACGCGCTGGCGCTGGCCGCCCGACAGTTCGTGGCGGTAGCGGCCGGCGAAGCTCTGCGGCAGGCCGACGCGCTGCAAGGCCTCGGCCACGCGGTCCCTGAGATTGTCGCCAAGCCCGTTCTGCTTCAGCGGCGCGGCAATGATGCTGGCAATGGTGCGGCGCGGGTTGAGCGACGACATAGGATCCTGGAAGATCATCTGCAGATCGCGGCGCAGCGGCCGCAACTCCGCCTCCGGCAGATGCGTGATGTCGAGGCGCTCGAAGCTGATGCTGCCGGCGCTGGGCTCCAGCAGTCGTACCAGGGCACGGCCGAGCGTCGACTTGCCGGATCCGGACTCGCCGACGATGCCGGTCACCGATCCCTTGGGCAGGTCAAAGTCCAGGCCTTTTAGGATTTCCGCCAGCGGCGCGCGGCCGATCAGCGGCTTGCGGGTCATGTCGGGCAGCGCGACTTTCAGGCCGCGCACGGAAAACAGCGGCTCAGCCATGCGGTCGCCTCCACGCCTGGTCCGCGGCCGCAATCTCCGCGGCAAGCCCGGCCAGCACTGCCTCGTCGACCGGCTTTAGCGAGGCGAGGGGATCGGTGTAGCGCGGCGTTGCCGCCATCAGTGCCCGTGTGTAGGGGTGCTGCGGTGCCGCGAAGAGGGCAGCTGTTGCGGCCTCTTCCACGACCTTGCCGGCATAGAGCACCGAGACCTTCTGGCTGATCTTGGAGACGACGCCGAGGTCGTGGGTGACGAACAGGATCGCCGTGCCGTGCTCGCGCTGCAACGCAGCGATGAGCCGCAGGATCTGCTTCTGCACGGTGACGTCGAGCGCCGTGGTCGGCTCGTCGGCGACGATCAGCCGGGGCTCGGCGGCGAAGGCTGCGGCGATCAGCACGCGCTGGCGCATGCCGCCGGAAAGCTCGTGCGGGTAGCTTTTCAGTACCCGGTCGGGGTCACGGATCTGCACCTCGTCCAGCAATTGCCGGATGCGGGTTTCGGCCCTCTCGCCGCTCCAGCCGAGGATGCGCACCAGCCGGTCGATCGTTTGCGGGCCGATGCGGCGCGACGGGTTGAGCGCGGTCAGCGGATCCTGCGGGATCAGTGCGGTGCGCGCGCCGATCAGCGTGCGCCGTGCCTTCGGGTTGAGCTTGCCGAGGTCTTCGCCCTCGAGCCGCATATCGCCCTCGACGATGCGCACGCTCGACGGCAAGACGCCAAGTACCGCCTTGCCGATCATCGTCTTGCCGGCGCCGCTTTCACCGACCAGTGCTCGCACTTCGCCGGGCTGCACGGCAAGCGACACCGAGCGCAGCACGCGCTGGCCGTTCGGCAGCACGGCGCTCAACTCCTTGATATCAAGACAGGCGCTCATCGCAGCACCGGATCGAAACGTGTCTTCAGCGCCTCGCCGAACTGGCTGAACGACAGCACGGTCAGGATCAGCGTGATCAGCGGGAATACCAGCACCCACCAGGCCTGGTGGATCGACAGCCGGCCCTCGGCGATGATGCCGCCCCAGGTCGGGTCGTCGGTCGAGATCGACAGGTTGACGAAGGACAGGATCGCCTCGACGATGACGGCGATGCCCATTTCCAGCGACAGCAGCGCCACGATCGATGGCACCACATTGGGCAGCACTTCGCGCAGCATGATGCCGATGCGGCCATAGCCGGCGATGCGGGCGTTCTCGACATAGTCCATGCGCGACTGGCCCATCGCCTCGGCGCGGATGACCCGGCAGAAACGCGTCCAGTCGATGATCGCGATCGCCAGGATGACAGAGCTCAAACCCGTGCCGAGCACGGCAACCAAAAGGATGGCGAACAGCACCGGCGGGAATGCCATCCAGACATCGACGATGCGCGAGATGATGCGGTCGGCCCAGCCGCCGAAATAGCCAGCGATCAAGCCCAGGGTCGAGCCGACAAGGCAGGCGGCGCTGGCGGCGGCGAACGCAACGATGAAGGCGATGCGCCCGCCGAAGATCAGGCGTGACAAGAGATCCCGGCCGAGGCTGTCGGTGCCCAGCCAATAGCCGGGCTCCGCGCCATCGAGCCAGAACGGCGGCAAACGCTCGAGCATAAGATCCTGCGCGAGCGGGTCCCGCGGCGCGACCAGCGGCGCCAGGATCGCCGCCAGCAGCACCAGCAGCAGCCAGCCGCCGGCCAGCCAAAGCCTGGCGCTTGAGCCGTGTCTCGAGATGCGGCTCTCATCCATGGCGCAGCCTCGGATTGAGCAGGGCGTACATCATATCCACCGCGAGATTGATCAGCACGAACAACAGCGCGAAGACCAGCACGATGCCCTGGATCAGCGGCAGGTCGCGGTTGATGACCGCGTCGATCGCCATGTTGCCGAGACCCTCATAGGAAAACAGCCGCTCGACGATGACCGTGCCCCCGATCAGGAAGGTGAACTGCACGCCGACCAGCGTCAGCGTGGGCAGGGCGGCATTCTTCAGCGCCTCGCGCAGGATGACCTGCGTTTCCGAAAAACCCTTCACCCGCGCCAGCACGACATAGTCGAGGTCGAGCACTTCCTTCAGCGATTGTTTCAGTAGCTGCGAGATGATCGCCGCCAGCGGCAATGCCAACGCCACTGCCGGCATAAGCATGTGCTTCAGGAGATCCCATGTGAGATCGAGGCGGAGCCGAAGCAAGCTTTCGAACAGATAGAACTGGCTGACGAAGGGCAGGTCGAGTTGCGGCGAGACCCGGCCGGAAATGTCGAAGATCGGCACCAGCACCCCGAACAGCAGGATCAGCACCAGGCCCCAGAGGAAGTCGGGAATGGAAAGTGCCGCCCCGCTGGCGATGTCGATGCCGGCTTCCACCGCCGTGCCTCGTTCGCGGGCGCCGAGGATGGCCGTCGTCCCCCCGATCGCCACCGCCATGATAAGCGCGACGATGGCGAGTTCCAGCGTTGCCGGCAGCCGGTTGAAGACAAGCCCGAGCACGTCTTGCCGCAGCGAGATCGAGGTGCCGAAATCGCCTTTGACGACGCCGGACAGCCAGATGAAGAACTGCTCGACAATCGTCTTGTCGAGGCCGTAGAGCGCCCGCAGCCGGGCGATGTCGACATCGGTCGCGCCGGGCGGCAGCATCATGGCGATCGGATCGCCGGGAGCGATGCGGATCACGACGAAGACGACGACGGCCACGCCGAACAGCGTGATCAGCATCGTCAAAAGACGGATCAGGAATCGTTGCAGGAGCATGTAAATCTTTGCTGGAGCCCGGAGGCTCGTATGCCGAAAGAAGATGCGCGCCGTCGCTATGGACGGCGCGCGGCAAACCCGGGCCGATATTAGGCCGGGGTCATCAGGGCCGGTAGCAGCGCGCCGGACACATGCTGGACGACGTTGACACCCTTGGCATGAACGATTGGCTGCGCGTACTGCATCAGCGGCAGCACATAGGCCTGCTCGGCGATATATTTGTCCACCGCCTTCCAGCCGGCGATGCGCTTGGCCTCGTCCTTCTCACCCCACAGCGGGTTGATCATGTCGATCAGATCCTGGCTGTCCCACACCGAGTGCGGGCTCGGACCATACATGGCAAAACCGGTCGAGGTGGTCGGGTCGCCGATGGCATTGCCCCAGTTGTAGAAGGCCGCCGGCGCCAGCTTGTCGGCGGCGCGCAGTTCGTAGTGCTTGGCGATCTCGTAGACCTCGATCGTCGCCTCGATGCCGACCTTGCGCCACATGCCGACGATCGCCTGGATCATCTCGTAGTCCTTGGGCTTGAAGCCCTTGGTCGTCTGGATGGTGAACTTGACCGGCTTTTCCGGCGAATAGCCGGAAGCGGCCAGCAATTGCTTGGCCTTTTCCGGATTGTGCTCGACCTTGATCGACGCGTCGTAGGCCGCGTATTCCGGCGTTTCCAGCGTGGCGAGCGGCTGGCCGTAGCCGCGCAGCAGCCGCTTGACCAGAAGCTCCTTGTCGACCGCCATGACGGCTGCCTGGCGCACGTTCTTGTCCAGCATCGCCTCGACGTCGTTGAAGAAGATCATGCCGATGTCGGAAACATTCTTGATCGAGCCGGCAAGACCGTCCTTGGCGATCAGGCGGTCATACTCCTCATAGGGAATCTCGAGCGTCACCTGCGAGGAGCCGGACTCGATTTCGGCGACACGGCTCGCCGCGTCTGTGACGAATTTGATCGTCACGTTCTCGAATGCCGGCTTGCCGCCCCAGTACTTCGGATTGGCCTTCAGCCGCAGGAAGGCGTTGCGTTCGAACTTCTCGACCATGTACGGGCCGGTGCCGATCGGAGCCTTTTCGAAACCTTCGGCGCCCACCTTCTCGTAATAGGCCTTCGGCATGATGTAGCCCGTGAGGAACGACATCCACTTGAAGTAGACCGGGTCGAACTGCACGACATCGCCCGTGATCTTGTTGCCCTCGATCTTGAAGTTGTTGACGTTCTTCCACACGAACTGGATCGGGTTGCCGGTCTTTTCATCGCCGGCCCGCTGCAACGACCAGACCACGTCCTCGGGCGTGAACGGCGAGCCGTCATGCCAGGTTACGCCCTCGCGCACCGTCATCATGATCTTGGTGCGGTCGTCATTCCAGCCCCACTCGGTGAGCAGCCCCGGCGCGAAGGACAGGTCCGGCTTCTGCGGGATGAACTGATCGAACACCGACTGGTAGAGGCCCTGGATGGTCGGGTTGACCGCCGAAGGTCCGGTGGTCGGATCCCAGGACGGCAGGTTGACATTGTAGGCGATGGTCAGTTCGCCGGCCGCCGCCCCGGCGATCTTCGGCAGGCCGATGGCCGTCGCCCCGAGTGCGGCGGCACCGTATCCGAGCAATTTGCGTCTGTTGATTGTCATGGTCGTTCCCCTTGTTGGTTTTTCTGTTTTCCGTGCACGGCTTCGTTGTTTGATCAGTGGGTTCCCTGGGCAACCGTACCTTGCCTTGCTCCACCCCAATGCCTTTCGGCTGCTACCTCCCGCCAAGCTGTTGCGCCAGCATGAAGCCCGAGGCGGCACCCGTGCCGGCGCCCGGCCATGTGGCGGCACCGGTGAGATGCAGATTGGCCACAGGCGTGTTCCAACCGGCGTAGCCGCGTGCCGGGCGAAACAGGAAATTCTGTGCCAGGTGGTGGCTACCACAAACCTGGTCGCCGCCGACGAGGTTCGGGTTCTCGCGCTCGAGGTCGATGGGCGAGAATACGGCCTGGCCAAGGATCTTGGCTCGCAGGCCGGGCGCGTAGGTTTCGACGATGTCGAGCACGCGCTCGGCATAGCGATCCTTGACCTGATCCCAATGCGCGGGCGTGATCTTGCCGGCGGCGTCGCCAAGGATTTCTGCCGGCAGCATGCGCACCTGCACCCACAGCACATGCTTGCCTTGAGGCGCGCGCGACGGATCGACCGCGGTTGGTTGGCCGAGGACCAGCACCGGCTCGTCCGGCAGCACGCCCGCCATCGCCTGCTGATAGGTGCGCGACATGGCGTCGAGCGACGGTGACAGATGCACATAGGCGAACTGCCGCAACTCGGCGCCGGCGCGCCAGTCCGGCAGATCGTCCAGCGCCAGATGGATCATCATGGTGCCCGGCGCGTGGCGGAATTTTTGCATCGCCGTGTCGAAGCCGGCGTCGCCGGAACCGTTGGGCAAAAGCGTGCCGGCCAACGCCTTGGGTGCAACGCCGGCAATGACCGCCCTGGTGGCCGTGTGCGTCTCACCGGACTTGAGCCGCACACCCGTCGCCTTGCCGGCCGAAACCGTGATTTCGGCCACCTCGGCGTTGGTGAAGATCTTGCCGCCGGCGCCCGTGACCATCCCCGATAAGGCACGAATGATGGTGTGGGCGCCGCCCTTGCCCAGCACCATGCCGAAACTCTGGTTGGCCATGGATTCCAGATAAGGGAACACGGCACCGCCTGCGATGTCGGGCGCAAAGTCGAGATGCATGCCCCAGGTGGCGAGCGTCGCCCGCACATGGGGCGACTCGAAAGTCTCCTCCAGCCACGCGCGGGGCGAGGAAAGCAGCAGGCGCCCGGTATCGAGCGCGCCGGTAAGGCCCTTCTTGCGCCAAAGGTTCCACACCGTGCCGGCAAGGGCGCGGGCGCTCATCGGTGACCCCAAGAGGCGAAACAGATGCTCTGCTTCCGCCGGGAAGGCGGCGACCAGCTTGCGCCACGTGGCGGCATCGGCGGCGGAGAAGGCAGCCATGCGCGCGGCCGTCTTTTCCAGATCGTTGCTGACGCCGAACCAGCGTCCGTCCGGGAAGGCGCTGGCGAAACAGTCGGCGACCGGCGCGAATTCCAGCCCGTGGGCGTTCAATTCATTTGCATATTTCCGGTGGAAGGCCGAGCCGGCGAACAGGCTCAGATTCATCGCACCGAAATCGTGCCGAAAACCCGGCAGCGTGAACTCGCGGGTCTGGACGGCGCCGCCGATCGTTGCACTGCGCTCAAAAACCCCGGTTTTCCAGCCTTTGAGTGCCAGATGCGCGGCGCAAGCCAGACTGTTGTGGCCCGCCCCGACAAAGATGGCGTCGAACTCGCTCACGCCCCGCACCCATTTCCTTTATGCTTAAAGATAATTGCAGATGCATATGTTTTCGTCTAGTAGGATATTAAGGGCCGAAACGAGCCTTCAGCACATCAGACAAGAGGGAACAGAGACCATGGACACGCAACAACTCCTCGGCGAATTCGCCGGCCAGCTTCTTTCAGGCGCCATCAAGGTGGTCGACCTGTCGGCGCCGCTCGGTCCTGACACGCCGCTGATCAAGCTGCCGCCGGAACTTGCCGTCGACACGCCGAAGGTCGAGATCCATAACATCTCCCGTTACGACAAGAATGGTCCCTGGTGGGCCTGGAACTGGCTGAAGCTCGGCGAACACTCGGGCACGCATTTCGACGCGCCGCAGCACTGGATCAGCGGCAAGGATTATCCGGATGGCGCCACCGACACCATTCCGGCGCAGAACTTTATTGGTCCGGTCAATGTCATCGACTGCTCCAAGGAAGCCGCCGCAGACCATGATTTCCTGCTCACCGTCGATCACATCAAGGCGTGGGAAGCCAAGCATGGCGCCATCAAATCAGGCGAATGGGTGGTGATGCGCACCGACTGGTACAAGCGCAACGGCTCGGAAGCCGAATTCCTCAACGCCAACGAGACCGGCCCACACACGCCCGGCCCGACGGCGGAAGCAATCCAGTTCCTGATCAGCAAGGACATCAAGGGCTGGGGCTCGGAGACGATCGGCACCGATGCCGGCAAGGCCGGCGGCATGGAGCCGCCATTCCCGGCCCACACGCTGATGCACAAGGCCAACCGCTACGGCCTGGCCAGCCTGTGCAACCTCGACCAGTTGCCGCCGAAGGGGGCCATCCTGATCGCCGCGCCGCTCAAGATCGAGCACGGCACCGGCAGCCCGATCCGCGCCCTGGCGCTGGTGCCGGGCAAATAGGGCGAAGTGGATCTTCGGGAGAAGATCATGCGCGCGGGCGATGCGATAGGGAGGCAGGTTGGCGGCACTCGCGCCCTACGGCGCCCCCCTCTGTCCTGCCGGGCATCTCCCCCACTTGGGGGGAGATTGGCGGCTCGGGCGCCGCATACCATCCTGCGACGTTGGAAATTGGCGAAAGCCGAGATGACGGCCAATCTCCCCCCTTGTGGGGGAGATGCCCGGCAGGGCAGAGGGGGGCGCCGTAGAGCGCTGTCCCACGCAATTGAATCCCACCCGCCGACGAAAAGCCACCGCCAATGAACGCCCCCGACCACATCATCGTCGGCAGCGGCATCAACGCGCTGGTCTGCGCGGCGATGCTGGGCGGCAAGGGCGCAAAGGTACTCGTGCTGGAGCGCAACGACCGCATTGGCGGCTGCATGCGCACCGAGGAAATCACCGCGCCCGGTTTCATCCATGATGTGATGGCGACGACATTCGTGCTGTTCATTACCTCGCCGGCTTACGCGGCGCTGGGCAAGGACTTGGCCCGGCATGGCCTGGAGTTCTGTCACGCGGCCACCCCGACGGGGGTGCTGCGGCCCGACGGCAGCCATGCCGTGCTCAGCACCGACCGCGCCGCCAACATCGCCGCCTTCAATGCGATCGCCGCAGGCGACGGCGACCGGCACGCCGAGGATGTCGGCGGCATCGAGCGCAATGCCGGGCTGCTGTTCGGCCTGCTCGGCGGCAGCCTTTGGTCTTATCCGACAATGAAGCTGCTCGCCGGTGATGCCTGGCGGCGGAGCCCGCGCGGGCTGGCCGCCTTTCTCGGCGATGCGCTGGTGCCGGCGCGCGGATGGCTGGAAAGCACCTATCGGTCCGAAACCATACGCGCGCTGTGGGCACCGTGGGTGCTGCATGCCGGACTTGGGCCGGAAGATGCTTTCTCCGGCCAGATCGCCAAGGTCATCGCCTTCGCGCTGGAGGCTGCGGGCGCGCCGATCGTCAAGGGCGGGGCGAAGAACCTGCTGTCGGCGTTCGAGGCGCTTGTCAAAGAGCGCGGCGGGGTCATCTCCACCGAGGCCGACGTTGCCTCGATCATCCTGACCGAAGGTCGCGCCACCGGAGTGCGATTGGCCTCGGGCGAGACCGTCAATGCGAAGAAGAGCGTCATCTGCTCGGTCACGCCAACGCAGCTTTACGGTCGGCTGCTCGGCAGCGACAGCCCCAGGAATGACATCGAGGCGACGCAAAAATACCGCTACGGCAAAGGCAATTTCCAGATCCACTATGCCCTCGACAAGCCGCCTTCATGGCGGGGCCAGGGGTTGGACAAGGTGGCGCTGCTGCATCTGACGCCTGGGTTGGACGGTGTGTCGAAGGCCTGCAACGAGGCGACGCGCGGCATGCTGCCCGAAGTGCCGACCATCTGCGTCGGCCAGCCGCACGCGCTCGATCCCTCGCGCTGCCCGCAAGGCAAGGCGATCCTGTGGCTGCAACTGCCCGAGGCTCCCCGTCACATCAAGGGTGATGCCGCCGGCAAGCTGCAGGCGCCGGCGGACGGGCAATGGACCGACGCGCTGCGCGAGGCCTATGCCGATCGCGCCGAAGCGATCCTTGCCAGTCATATCGATGGCTTCAAGGACAGCGTCATCGCGCGCCGCGCCTATTCGCCTGCCGATCTCCAAGCGATGAACATCAATCTGGTCGGCGGCGACCCCTATGGCGGGTCCTCGACCGTCGACCAGTCCTTCCTGTGGCGACCGTTCAAGACCAGCCGCAATCACCAGACCGGCATCAAGAACCTCTACCATATCGGCGCCTCGACCCATCCGGGCGCGGGCCTCGGCGGCGGCTCCGGCTTTCTCCTGGCGGGGAGACTATGATGGAGCAGAAAATCGCGGAAAAGCGCCAGCGCATATCGACCTTGGGTCAGATCGGCCTGCAGCAATTCGCGCCCTATCTGATGAACCGCATCATGGGCCGCTACAACGCCACCTTGCGCGACGATTTCCGCAAGCAGGGCCTGACCATTTCGCAGGTGCGGGCGCTTGCGGTGCTGTCGGTCACCGACGGCGTCACCGTCAACGACCTCTCGGTCTATACGGTGATCGAGCAGTCGACCTTGAGCCGCACGCTCGACACGCTTGAGGGGCAGGGGCTTGTGCGGCGCGAGCAGGGGGTTAGCGACAGCCGCATCCGCCATGTGTTCCTGACCGACGAGGGCCGCACCGAGTTCACCCGTGCCTGGCCGGCCATGCATGACGCTTTCGAGGCCATGTTCGACGATGTCGACGATGCCGAATATGCAGCGCTGATCGCGACATTGCAGAAGATGCTGAAGAACATTCGCAAGCACGACATCTAGAGCTACGCGCCGCCGAAGCCGGGCGGCAACGGAAGGAGGCCAAAAATGGCCGAACGGTCTTTTGCCAAGGAAGTCGAAAAGCTGAGGCTCGGCGCGGGCGAGGAATTTGCCGGCGAAGGCATCCTCGCCATCACCAAGGCGCTGCTGCAATGCGGTGTCGGCTATGTCGGCGGCTACCAGGGTGCGCCGATCAGCCATCTCATGGACGTGCTGGCCGACGCACAGGACATTCTGGGCGAACTCGGCGTGCATTTCGAGGCGAGCGCCTCGGAAGCCACCGCCACCGCCATGCTGGCGGCCTCGGTGCATTATCCGATCCGCGGCGCGGCGACCTTCAAGTCGACGGTCGGCACCAACGTCGCCTCCGACGCGCTCGCCAACCTCGCCTCCGGCGGCGTCACCGGCGGTGCGTTGATCATCGTCGGCGAGGACTATGGCGAGGGCTCCTCGATCATGCAGGAGCGCAGCCATGCCTTCGCCATGAAGAGCCAGGTCTGGCTGCTCGACCCGCGCCCGAACCTGCCCTCGATCGTCAAGGCCGTGGAAGACGGCTTCGAGTTGTCCGAGGCCTCCAACACGCCTGTCATGCTGCAGGTGCGCATCCGCTGCTGCCATGTCCATGGCCATTTCACCGCCAAAGACAACAAGCGGCCGCCGATGACGGTGGCCGATGCGCTGGAGGCGCCGCGCCGCGACACCGGCCGCATCGTGCTGCCGCCCGCTTCCTTCCTGCACGAGAAGGAGAAGGTCGCGAAGCGCTGGCCGGCGGCGGTGGATTTCATCAAGAGCCGCAAGATCAACGAGATCTTCGGTTCCGATCACGGCTCCGTCGGCATCGTCATGCAGGGCGGCATGTACAATTCCGTCATCCGCGCTTTGCAGCGGCTCGGCCTTGCCGACACCTATGGCGAGACCGACGTGCCGCTCTACGTGCTCAATGCCGTGTATCCGTTGATCGACGACGAGTTTCTGTCCTTCTGCGAAGGCAAGCAGGCGGTGCTGGTCGTCGAGGAAGGCCAGCCCAACTACATCGAACAGGCCTTTGCCGCCATGCTGCACAAGGCCGGGCGTGGCACCCGCCTGGTCGGCAAGGAGCACCTGCCGATGGCCGGCGAATATACCGGCCAGGTCATGCTCGACGGCATCGGCGCCTTCCTGCGCACCGAGGCGCCGCATCTTCTGCCCGGCGAAGTGCGGGCTCCCAACAAGGTCGGCGACGGCGTCGACACGGCGGACCTGATCAATGTCGTTCCAGGTCGACCGCCCGGTTTCTGCATCGGCTGCCCGGAGCGGCCGATCTTTGCCGCGACAAAACTGGTCGAACAGGAACTCGGCAAGCACCACATCGCGTCCGACATCGGCTGCCACCTGTTCTCGATCATGCCGCCCTTCGAACTCGGCGCCACCACAATGGGCTACGGGCTCGGCCCGGCCTCGGCCTCGGCCTTCAATTCGCCCGACGCCAAGCGCCGCTCGATCTCCTTCGTCGGCGATGGCGGCTTCTGGCACAATGGCCTGACCTCCTCGATCGGCAATGCGGTGTTCAACAAGAACGACGGCGTCATCGTCATCGTCGACAATTTCTACTCGGCCGCGACGGGGGGACAGGATATCCTGTCGTCTCGCGCCGGCAACAAGACCAAGTCGACGAAGCATCCCATCACCGAGGCCGTGAAAGGCATGGGCGTCAAGTGGCTGCGCCATGTCGACCGCACCTATGACGTCGGCAAGATGCAGGACACGCTGCGCGAGGCGCTGACCACGGACGAGAAAGGCCCGAAAGTCATCGTCGCCTCGTCGGAATGTATGCTCAACCGCCAGCGCCGCGAAAAGCCCCTGGTCGACAAGGCGATCAAGGGTGGGACGCGCATCGTTAAGCCGAAGTTCGGTGTCGACGAGGATATCTGCACCGGCGACCACGCCTGCATGCGGCTGTCCGGCTGCCCGTCGCTGTCGGTGAAGTCGCTCGACGATCCGCTGCGCGACGATCCTGTCGCAAGCATCGACCAGAACTGCGTCGGCTGCGGCAATTGCGGCGAGGTCGCCGATGCGGCGGTGCTGTGCCCGTCCTTCTATCGCGCCGATGTCGTGCACAATCCGAGCCGCTGGGACCGTTTCCTCGAGAGCGCCCGGCGCGCCGTCATCGGTCTTTTGCAGCGTCGCCGCGAAGGCCGCCGTCTGGTGTTCGCCGATGCTTGATCACAACGCCTCATTACGCCCGAAGACAGGCGCCGCCGACGACGAACGCGTTATCAAGCTTGCGGTGCTTGCCGTCGGCGGCCAGGGCGGCGGCGTGCTTGCCGACTGGATCACCGACGTCGCCGAGCGCAACGGGTACGTGGCGCAATCGACCTCGGTGGCCGGCGTCGCCCAGCGCACCGGCGCCACCATCTACTATGTCGAGATGGCCCGTGACACCGGCCGCCTGCCGGTCTTCGCGCTGTCGCCCTCGCAAGGCGACGTCGACATATTGATTGCCGCCGAGCTGATGGAAGCCGGCCGCGCCATTATCCGCGGCTTTGTCACTCCCGACCGCACGACGCTGATCACTTCCTCGCACCGCATCGCCGCCGTATCGGAAAAGATCGAGCCCGGCGACGGCAGGGCGTCGTCGTCGAAGGTGCACGCGACGGCTGAAGCCGCATCGAAGCGCTTCATCGCTTTCGATATGGAAAAGATCGCCGCCGACAGTGGCTCGATGATCTCGGCCAGTCTGCTTGGCGCGCTGGCCGGCTCCGACGCTCTGCCGTTCACGCGCGAAAGCTACCAGGAGGCGATCGGCGCCGGTGGCCGCGGCGTCAAGGCCAGCCTCGCCGCCTTCGCCGCCGCCTATGATCGCGCGCGCGGCACGGCATCATCCGCTGCGCCAAAACCGGCGGAAGCAGCTGTCGTCGGCTCCGCCCTGGCCGCTGGACAGGTGAGTGGCCCGCAAGACCTCCTGCGAGGCTGGCAGGCCCTGGCCGCCCGCATCGACGTGATGCCCGTGGCGGTGCGCGACATGGCGCTGCGCGGTCTGCGAAAGGTCGTGGACTATCAGGACATTGCCTACGGACGCGAATATCTCGACCGCCTGGACAAAGCCGTCGTGCTGGACGGGCCTGATCGAGCCTATGCCCTCTCGATCGCCGCCGCCAAGCATTTGGCGAACGCCCTATGCTACGACGACATGATCCGCGTCGCCGACCTGAAGACGCGCTCGACCCGCGACAGGCGCGTGCGCAAGGAGGTCGGCGTCAGGGATGGCTCGGTCCTGCAGGTGACCGAGTATTTCCATCCGCGCATCGAGGAGTTCTGCGGCACGCTGCCGGCGGGGCTGGGCAGCTACATCGAGAACCGGCCGAAGCTCGCCGCCTTCCTTGACCGTCGCATCAATCGCGGCCGGCGCATCCGTACCGATAGTTTTGCCGGTTTCACCGCTCTGTGGTTCATCGGCGGCCTGCGCCGCTGGCGCCGCCGCCTGCTGCGCCACAAGGTAGAAGCCGCGCATCTGGAGAGCTGGTACGCGCTGGCGCTGGGCCATGCGCGTGAGGACTATGCGTTGGCCGTCGAGATCCTGAACTGCCGCCGGCTGATCAAGGGCTACAGCGACACCCATGTCCGTGCCCAGTCGAAGTTCGACCGCGTGCTGTCGGCGCTCGACCTGCTCAAGGGGCGCGCCGACGCCGCTGACTGGATCAGGCGGTTGCGCGAGGCGGCGCTGAAGGACGAGAAGGGCGACATGCTCGACGGCGCCCTCAAGACGGTGGCGACGCTGGGAGCCGGGCCGACACACTGAGGCCGCGTCGCGCCGTCACCGTGTTTCGACTTGTGAATGAAGCGGCGCAGCTTGCGGGAAAAGATGCAGCAGTCCTGAATCGGCGCGGCGGCGCAGATGTGCATCCACCTCGGCCCGGTCAGCACAGCCATGGAACCTGCCGCCGCAATGGTCACGCAACCGCACCAGATCGGACATGACGGGTGACATCGGCAGGCCGGCGGCATCGAGCAGGCTTGCGCTGAGAAAGGCAATATCGAGCGACGCCATATCGGGCATCGGGTGACGCAGTGGATGATGGAACGTCGTGAGGGTGTAGAAGGTGCGATAGGCGAGCGAGTCAAGCTTGGCCAGCGCGTCACTGCCTGCGGTCGCATCGACAAACGGTTTGGTTGCCGAGGACTGGTGGTCGCCGAATTCGAGCACCACGGCGCCGCGCGTGCCGGCCTCCGCTTCCCGTTGCTTAAGAAAATCCTGAAGGTCGCCGCGCGCGATCGCCATGCGGCGCAGATATTCGCCGACCTGGAAATCGTCCGCGAAAGGCTCGCCTTCCATCTTCAATCCCGGCTCCATCCGCCCCTCATAGGGCGAGTGCGGAAACATGGTCTGGATTTCGAGGAACAGTGGCCGGCCGTCTTCCCGGCGGTGCCTGGCGATGAATGCCTCCGCCGCGTGATAATAGAAACGGTCGCGCAGGTGGTAGAAGGGCGCGGCGATATCCTTGATGTCGAGGACGTTCTCGAACCCGATCGACTTCAAGAAAGGCCCCTCGTTGACGAAGGTAAAGTCCATCGGCGTCATGACGGCCGTTCGATAGCCGCAGCGCGCCAGCAACTCCGGCAACGCGCCGGCGACCTTATCCTGTAGCGTGATCGTCAGATAGGGACTTCGCCAGCCGAAATCGGTGGCCGAAACCCCGGTCATCAAGGACAAATTGCTGATCCAGGTGCCGCCGCCGAACGTCTCGACCTGCATCGGGCGGGGCTCGCCGGCGGCAGGTGCAAATCGCTGCAGGAATCCCGCGCCGCTGGCGATCTGCGGAAAATAGCTTGGATCGGACTGGCTTTCGCTCAACACGAAGAAAATATCGGGAAGCGCTGCCCGGTCGCCGCAGTCGACCGTGTCGGCGAAGGGTGGCTGTGGCGCGACGGCCTGCAGCCGCTGCTCGAACGCCGGCTCGACGACCAGGTTGCGCAGATCCATCAGTGAGATGAAGAAGGCCGACATGTGCCGGCCCTGCATATAGTAGAAGTACCGGTCCTTCGAAGCCTCGGCGGGAAAGGTCAGCGGCACCAGCGTGACGAGGACGGCCAGAAGCAGGGCGCGCGCCCATGCGGGCCAGCCAAGCTTCCGGTCGGCGCGAAAGATCAGGATCGCTGCGGCGATGCCAACCACCAACGCCGCGGCGACAGGCAGGATGAGGTGGAGATAGGAGCCGAGCAGGAAGCGATACACTCCCGGATCCGAGGACACGAAGATCGTGTCGTAGAAGTGCAGCGAGAACCCCTTCATCCGGAACTTGACCGCCGAGATCAGCGTCACCAGGGCAACGGCCATCCAGGCGAGATAGACGGAAAAGGCGAGGCGCCCCGATGTCAGGAACACCGCTCCCGCGAGCGCCGCCACCAATGTCAGCGAGAACGGCACCGACAGCCATTCATGCTCGGCCCGGCCGGCACCAAAAACGCCCGCGAGGCTGATCAGCACCAACGCCAGCGGATGGCAGAGGGCCCGCAAAGGCCCTTGAAGTCGAGATATGGCTTTCCCCACGAACATGTCTGTGCGTTCCTTTGGGGGAGCTTTGTGTCATTTGCAGCTTTCGAACAATTCCATAGTAAATTTAACCTTAATCGCCATGTGCGATGGGAATTCAGACGACCAGATCGCGCATCGGCTTCACCGTCGCGGACTCCGGGAACACCTTGTCGACGAGCACCGCCGCCGAAAGCCCGAACTGGTCGGCGAGCAGGCCTTTCAGCACCGCCCTGACATCGCTGGTCGGCGCCAGGTCGCGCTGCTCGTAGAGCTGGGCCGGCTTCAGGCCCGGCCAGTCGGCTATGACGCGGCCGCCCTTGATCGCGCCGCCGGCGAGCAGCACCACCGACCAGGGCGGCGTCCGGCGGCATGGAGCCTTTGGCCGGGATAGCCACGTCAGCTCCTTGTTCAGGCCCAGCGCGGCGCATGAACCCGTTTTCGGCGCGATGCGCTCAGGTCGGATCGGTTGCTGCGGTCGAGGGGGCCAGGCCGGTGAAGCGGCTGGCCGCCGCGCACGCTTACCAATGACGCCAGCGGTGCCAGACCCGATGTGGGTGCCAGACAGGATGGGGGTGCCAGACGTGGAAGACCGGGCCGGGCCGGTAATAACGCGGATACACAACCCCCCGATTGGGCACGCAGCGCCCCCAGTGGTTGGGATGCCAGCCGGGGCCGCAACCCCATGCCACATGCTCGATCAGCGCCGGGGCGCTTGGCTGGGCCAGCATCGGCGTGGCGGATGCCGCCGCAACGGTCGCGGCCGTTCCGGTCAAGGCAAGCGCGGCGGCCGCCGCGTATTGTGTCAGACGGTTCATGACGATACTCCAAATGGTCTCGAAGTTGAAAACCTGTTCGCACCAGGCGGTCCGGCAGGTGTGCCCTTCTTGCCTTAAACGGCGGCTTCGGCGCATTCCGTCGGTGCTTATGGCGATTTTTTTGGCGCCGGCGGCAGCCCGGCGCGTCTTGTCAGCCCCTCAGCCAGAACGCCGCGATCCTCTGCCGAACTTGCCGCGGCAAACTCGACGATGCGCTGCTCCAGCCGCATGCGCATGGTGACGTCGGCGTTGCGGGCCCGCTCGAGCGCGGCTGTCAGGGCTGCAGTGTCGAGGGTGGGCTGCCGCAGCAGGTCGGCGGCCTCGCGCCTGGCCTGCTGGCCGTCGAGAATGACCTGGCGGGATTCGCGCCGGACCTCACGCAACGCCTTGCGGAAGATCCTGCGTTCCTGGTCCGGAAGCCGGCCTCCGGCCGCTTCCAGCGAATAGCCCTGGCCCGCCTTGCCACTTCTCAGCCAGACGGCCCCGCCGGCAAGGGCGCCGGCCAGGAAGACGTTCAGCGCCACGGACGCGATGAGGAGCTTGCGGCCCGTGCTCATAGGTTTTCCTCGATCGTGTCATCGGGACCGGCATCGCCGAACGCCGTCGCATTGGCGTCCAGCACATACTGATCGGGCTGAACCTCAGGCGTGGCGACGATCACCAAAGCCGATCCGGCAACCGCGCCGGCCAGGCCGATGCCGGCAAGTCCCAGTCCCAGCCACCACAAACGCTGGCGCGAGCGTTGGGCAAGATGCCGGTCGGCAGCCCTCACTATGCCGCCGTGCAGCGCCTTGCCGGGCGCCTCGACGCGATAGCTGTCGAGCAGGGCGTCGAGCTTGCCGGCATTCCTCAGAATAGCCGCGCCCGCGTCGCTTGCGGCAAGGATGCTGCCCGCCGCGCGTTCGGCCTGTGGCCATCGCCGCAAGTCGCCGCCATAGGCTGCCGCCAGCACGGCAAAGCGTTCGGCATCCATCGTCGGTGCGTCCCTGGATCGGTCAGACATCGGTCTTTCCCTTGCCTGTTGGCCCCTTGCCCGCTGGCATCGCATGCCCGCACGGCGCGGCGATCATCGGAGCCGGCCGCCAGGCGGTGTCGGCAAGGCGCGAACGCTGCGCCTTCATGGCGGCGCGGTTTTCATTCATGGACACCGTCCCTGGCCAGGATCGCCTGCAACGCCCTGCGGCCGCGCGAAAGCAGGCTCTCCAGGGCATCGACGCTGATCTCCAGGGTCGTGGCCGCCTCGATGTTCGACATGTCCTGATAGTAGACCAGGATGATGGCTTCGCGCTGGCGCGGGGCGATGGCTTGCAGGGCCTGTTCGACGCGCTGCGCGTCTTCCCGCGGCTGGGCATCCGGAAGCGGCGCCGGGTCCATCACCTCCGGCAGATCGTCTGTCACCCATTCGCGGCGGCGGCGCAGCCGGTCGTAGCAGAGGTTCAGCGTCACCCGGTGGATCCAGGTGTCGAAGCGTGCATTGCCGCGCCGCCAGCCCGAGGCATGGCGCCAGATTCGGACGAAGGTCTCCTGCGCGACATCCTCGGCTTCTGCCGTGTCGCCCAGCATGCGCACGGCAAGCGCCAGGATACGCGGCAGTTTGCGCGCGACGAGCGTTTGCACGGCCGCCGGATCGCCGGCGCCGACACGGCGAACCAGCTCCTCGTCCGGATCCGCGCTCATCGGCTGGCGCACCCCTGATGGTCATCGCGTGCCATTACCCCCGTTCATTGCTCCGCCTTGGGAGCGGTTTTATGGCCCGGCATTTCGTCGATGCTCAGAACGCCGTCGCCATTCTTGTCCAGCCTGGCGAAGCGCTGGGCGAAGAACGCATCGAGCTCGGCGCGGTCGATGAAGCCGTCATGGTTCGAGTCCGCGCGCGCGAAGGACTGTGTCGGGTCGCCCTTGGTGCCGCGCTTTGCCTGGAGGGCCTCCCATTCCAGCAGGCTGATCTTGCCGTCGCCATCCGTGTCGGCGGCCATGATCGCCTTCTCACGCCGCTTCTGGAACTTGGCCAGCGTGATGTCGGGCCTGGTCTTCGACGTGGCTGGCGCGGCAGCGGGGGGCGGTGCAGAAGGGGACGTCGCGGCCGGAGGCTGTGTCGCCGTCTGGGCGAACGCCGTGGCGGTCAGCAGGCTCAAGGCAGCGGCAAGGATCGAACGGCGTATCATGCTGGCGTCTCCGGTTGGCGCGCTGCCATGGCATTGTGCCGTGGCGACGCTTCTCCCGTTAAACGCAGCGGCGGTAGAAATCCGTCGGTGACTTTTGGGCCGGCAGGCGCATGCCGCAACAACGCGCCCGATCGGGCGCTGCTTGCGCCCTGTTCGAACCCTTCAGCTGAAGGGCAGGAACTTGAGCAATTCCAAGAAAAATGTGTACGGTTTTCCCGGGAAAAGCGCGTAGCGCTTTTCGTTGGGAATTGCGCAAAAACAAAGAGATAGAGCGTTTCGCCGTTTCCGCGAAACGGTGAACCGCTCTATGTCGATTGGTCCGCCACCACCAACTGGTCCGGCTTGAAGCCGGCATGCTGCGGGGTCCATACATCGCCCTCGCGGTTGAACCAATGACACATATATGTGCCGGAGGCGGCACCGTCGCTTATCGTCATCTTCGGGCCTCCGGACTTCAGCTTGACGACGTCTCCGGTCTTGAAACTGGTGGGCATTTTGACCTCCCATGCTGACGCCGGGAGTTTCACATCAAACCTCGGTCTCGACAATGGCGGATGCATTCGGCCAGCATCGCGATCCACAGTGCCAGGCGGCGTTTTGAGGTCGGGTCTCGGTCCCAGTTGTAGATTCGGTCGCAGTTGCAGCAATGTGTCTTGCCGTTTGTTGTCGAAATTGGATGTTGAAATTCCTGTTCGGCTGGTGGAGATTGATCCTCTGCTGAGTATTGAGCGCGGCTATCGCTTCGGCGATGCTGCCGATCTGGCACCATGAGTTTCGGACGGAGTTCTATCGAACCGTGATCAGAAGCAACAAACAACAGCAACCCGCATGCAGTCTCGTGCCGAATACAGTAGAGTTGCGACATTGAGCGAGAGAGGCTTGAAGCGCTTGGGGAAAAGCGAAGGGTTCCCATCAGAGCGCCGGAGGAAATGATTCGTCACGTTATGGTTGCTGCCTGCCCCAACGATCAAGCCGCTGATCAACGCCGGCTGGCAGGGGGGAGTACATGCCCGGGAAAGCATTGAGAGGAGGCCGGTTTGGCGAAGGCCAAGGGGATCGCTCTGGAGATTGCAGAGCATAGCGCAGCGAATCCCGATGCACAGAAGCCGCTGCGCAAGCGCTTGTTCGATCACCCGCTTCTCGTGGTTAAGCGGAAACTGTTATATCGCCTGCTGCACCCCCAGGCGCCACGGCACCCTGTGCCGCTTACAAAGCCGGTCCTCGTCGTGGGCTCCGCGCCGGTCTCGAACCCGCCGGTGGGTTTTCAGCGCGATGCTTTCACACTCTTTACCGTGAATGGCTCGCAGACCGTGACTGCCCGCTGGGGGATGGGTACTCCTGACGCGACATTTCTTTACGTCAACCAACTTGACGCGACCAAGCCCAACGCTGTGGCCGTGCGCGCCGTCTTGACCGGCCAGGAGACCGATCTGCTCTGGATTGTGCGTGCACACCGCACGATGGAGGAATTGCGCTGCAACATCGCGGCCTTCAACTACCGCTGTCGCGACCTGCGCACGATGACCCGTCACCAGCGCATGGCGCTCTACGAAGCAGTGATGGGTGTGCCCAATTTCGAGATGCATCTGGAGGAGAAGTTCTCGACCGGGATCACGGCGGTCCTTTACGCCTTGCATAACGGCGCGCCGGCCGTGATCATCACGGGTATTGACCCAGGTTCGCACGGCCATGTGTACAACAAACTGAACATCGACCGGATGCACGTCGGTTCCGATCGTGCCACCCTGCTGGCGCTGTTGGCGCTCGGTTTCCCCCTTTATACGAGCGATCCGCACGTGGCGGACTCGCTCGGTCTGCCACTCTGGACGGGCCAGGCCAGGAGATGTGAGGTCCAATAACAACGGTCGATGTGGCTCGCTGGTGAGCTGTCTCAAATGTGAGCGCGACGATCCGCTCGACAGCTCCGTCGTGAAGAGGTGCGATGCCGGTTGCTTGGCACTTGTCGCGCAAAAACACCATCGACACCTTCAGAGATGAAACGCTCGTGGCAACCCGGACACACGGCATTGCGAATGTGCTTCTGGTCTTCCGCGTGCAGTGCTGCCATGCTAGATTCGTCTAAATTCACATCAGATTATAGAACTGCCACATGATACCAATCTACATTGGCTATGATCCGCGCGAATCCCGAGTTCTGGACGTGGCGCGATGGAGCGCCTATCGGCGGACAAGCACCCCGTTGCAGATACAGCCGCTCGTGCTCAAGGACCTTGTAGCCCAAGGAATCATGACGCGACCGATGGAAGTACGTGACGGTAAGCTCTGGTGCCCGATTTCCGAGGCGCCGATGGCGACCGAGTTTGCCATATCGCGCTTTGCCGTTCCGTTCATGGGGCAAAGCGGCTGGGCCATGTTCTGCGATTGCGACGTCCTGTTTCTGAAGGATCCGGTCAAACTGCTCGATCTGCTCGATCCTTCCTACGCGATCATGGCGGTCAAGCACCAGCAACGCGAATCCGAAGCGGTCAAGATGGACGGACAAACGCAGACGTTCTATCGCCGCAAGAACTGGTCGTCGGTCGTTTTATGGAATCTGGATCATCCCGCCAACAAGCGGCTGACCAATGAGATGCTCAATACGTGGCCCGGACGTGACCTCCACGCCTTCAAATGGCTTGAGGACCATGAGATCGGCGAATTGCCCCTGGCGTGGAACTACCTCGTCGGGGCTTCGGCTTCCGAACTCGATCCCGCCGATGTCTCGCTGGCGCATTATACGCTCGGCGGCCCTTGGTTTGCGGGTTGGTCCGGCACCACGCAATGGGACGAATTGTGGAGCCGGGAAGAGAGCATCCTGCGCGCGTTTGAGGAACAGGCGGTTCAGATTCCCGGATGAAAACTCCGCTTTCGGATCTCTTGCCAATCTTCCAAAAACCAATTCTTCGCCTGCCCAGGGCCACAGGTCCCGCCTTGGTGATGGGGTCGGCGCCGAATTTTCGCCTCCCGCAGGGATATGATGCCGATTGGGCACTTGTGACCGTCAATGCTTCCCAGCTTTTGGCGGAAACCGTCGGCCTCCCCGTTCCTGATATCGCCGTTATCCGCCGCGGCATTTTTGTCGACGCCAGCGAACAGGATTTCTACAAGCGTGATCTGTTAAATGGACGGCAGGCAAAGCACCTGATCATCCCGGTTTGGCCCGATGTCGAGGACAAGCTGAAAGCCGGTTGTCGCACCTTCAATTATCGTTATGAAACCTTGCAGGCGCTTACCAAATGGCAGCTTGCCAACGTCGTCTGGCAGCTTAGCGGCAAATATCATATGTTCCGCGGCTGGCACCGGAAGATCTCCACCGGAGCCTTCGCGATCATACTGGCGCGTTTCGCCGGCTTTGCCCCTGTCGTCGTCAGCGGGTTTTCCCTGTCCCAGGCCGGGCACGGATACGACACCCGAAACGCCTTTCGATATCACGCCAACGAAGATGCGGCCCTGCTTGGGCGGGTGGTGAGAAGAGGCGAACCGATCTACGCGGAGGACAAAGACTTCGCGGCCGAAAGTGGATTACCCTTGTGGCAGGGACAGATGCCATGACGGCGACGTCAGCAGGGGCTGGGGAAGTGGTGCCGCTTGCGTGACTCGAACACGCGACCCCATCATTACGAATGATGTGCTCTACCAACTGAGCTAAAGCGGCCCGGGAAGCGTTAGGCCTCCAAGATGGGCTGGGTGATAGACTCAACCGACGGCGAATTCAAGATGGGCGATCGCGAATTCAGGATGCGGCCCGGCAATTCGTGTTGCGCGTCGTTCCGCCCCGACGCATCGCCGACAAAGCCGGCTGCCACGCCCTTACCGATCGGCTGGGACATTGCGCCTGGCCCCGTGCCTCCCTGCCGGCAAAGATCAATGAAGCATGTTGATTTCGTTGCCGGAATACCGCCAAGATGGACTTTGGACACTCCAACGAGGCAGAATGCGGACGCTCGCCCGTTGATTGATTGGTCGGCTGCGGCTAACGATCATGGCGAGGTTTGGGCAACGCACAGAGGGATCTCGCTTGGACGCAATCGAAAAAGCGATCCGGAACGCCCTCGAAAGAGGCAATGCCGAGGACCGCGCATACCGCGAGAAGGTCTATCGCTCGGCTTTCGCCGCGCTCGACCGCGCGCTCCAGGCCAATCCCGGCGTGACGGTGGAAGTCGCCATCAAGCGCCGCAAGGCGATACAGGCCAAGATCACCGAAATCGAATCCGAATTCCTGCCGGCGGTGCCGGATGTCGCTTCCCAGGCTGAGTCCGATGCACCGGCGGTCGAGCTTCCGGCGAGCCCGGCTGCACCCGCCGCAACCGGCGAGAGCGCGGCGCCGCCCGCAGTTTCCGTCGACGAGCCTGCGCAGCCGGCTGCCGATGCCCCGCGCTCGCGCGTCTTGCCGGTCGTTCCAGACATCATGCCCGACGCGACCCTTTCCGGCGTGCCGTCCATCGACATGTCGGCTCCCGCTTCGTCCGAAGCCACGGCTGAAGTGGCGCCCGATCGCGACGAGAGGCGCATCAGGGGCCGGCGCCTGCCGCTGACCGCCATCTTCCTCACCGTGACGCTGCTCGCCGCGGTCGGCATCGGCCTGTTTTTCGCCATGCAGACCGGCGTCTTCAAGACCCAGGCTCAGCTCGACACCGCTCCGCCCGAAGCGCCGCCGACCGTCGAGGACGACGATTTCACACCGGCCGATGGTGAGACCGGGCCGGAAAAGCCCGGCGCTGCCGATCAGGCGCGCAACTGGATCAACGTGTTTTCGCCCACCGACCCGGCGCATGTCAGCGCTCCGTCGGACGCCAAGGCGGAAACGATGAAGGACGATTCCGGGCCATTCCTGCGCATCCAGTCCGGCGCTTCCGGTTCGGCGATCAGCTTCGATGTCGGGCAAGGCGTGCTGGAGAAGCTCGCCGGCAAGCACGCCGTGTTCGATATTGTCGCCCGCGCCGAGGACGGCAAGGACACGCAGATCTCGGTCGACTGCAATTTCGGCGAGCTTGGTGATTGCGGCCGCAAACGCTATGCGGTCGGCCAGCAGCGCAACGAATATCTCTTCGACGTGAAATTCCCCGACAAGCGGCCCGGCTCGGCCGGAACGATCGCCATCAACTCCGATTTCGACAAGCAGGGCAAGGCGGTCAACATTTACGAGATACGCGTCTCCGTCGAGCCTTGAGCGCCGGCACCGGAGAGGGTGCGATCAACGATCGAGCAGCGCCTGCAGCGTCTCGATGCGGTCGGCCTCGTTGGCGGGCTTGTCCCAGCGCAGCCGCGAGATGCGGGGAAAGCGCATGGCAACGCCGGATTTGTGACGCGTCGAACGGTTGAGCCCTTCGAAGGCGACTTCCAGCACCAGCCCGTTGTCACGGTCGGCGCGCACCGAGCGCACAGGCCCGAAACGCTCGATCGTGTTGTCGCGGACATATTTGTCGATCTGCCTCAATTCCTCGTCGGTGAAGCCGAAATAGGCCTTGCCGACCGGCACCAGTTCCTCCTCGCCTTCCGCTCCGGACCAGACGCCGAACGTGTAATCGGAGTAGAAGCTCGAGCGCTTGCCGTGGCCGCGCTGGGCGTACATGAGCACGGCGTCCACCGTGTGCGGGTCACGTTTCCATTTGAACCAGGGCCCCTTCGGCCGGCCGGCGACATAGGGCGAATCCCAGCGCTTCAGCATCACGCCTTCGATGATCGGGTGCGGCGGCGCCCGGCGCAGTTCCTCCAGCGCCTGCCAGTCCGAGAACGCGACGAATGGCGAAAGATCGAAGCGGCTCGGGTCGAGCGTTTTCACGAAGTTTTCGAGGCGGACGCGCCGCTCCCGGAAGGGCAATCCCCGCAAATCCTCCGCGCCGACCTGCAAAAGGTCGTAGCAACGCATGAAAGCCGGATATTGCTGCTGCATCTTCAGTGACACCGTCTTGCGGTTCAACCGCTGCTGGAGATCCGAGAATGTCCCTGTCGCTTCCCGGGGATCGCCGACCAGCAATTCCCCGTCGAGCGTGGCCGAGAAAATCATCGCCTCGGCGAGGTCGGGAAAGGCGCCGGAGACATCGTCGCCGGTGCGCGAATAGAGCCGGCGGCCGCCTTCCGACACCGCCTGGACGCGGATGCCGTCCCACTTCCACTCGGCCGCGTAATCGGCGGGGTCGAGCCTCTCGAGATCGCCGTCGCCGACCGGGTTGGACAGCATCACCGGCCGGAACAGTGCCCGCGCGGCCCTCTCGGGCTTTGCGGCCTTGCCTTCCAGCCATGCGAACAAGGCTGTGTACGGCGGCGACAGCCCGTGCCAGAGTTCCTCGATCTCGGCGACGTCGACCTTGCCGAAATCCGCCAGTGCCTGCTTGGCCAGCCGCGCCGACACGCCGATGCGCAACCCGCCGGTGACCAGCTTGATGATGGCGAAGCGGGCCGAGATGCCGGCACTGTCGAGCAGGTTTGACAGCACTTTCGGGCCGTCGGAGCGGCTCGCCGCCTGCAGCTTCGCGACCACCTCACCGAGCGTCGGCTCACGGTTCGGTATGGTTCCGGGCGTCTGCGGCCAGACCAGCGACACGGTCTCGGCGAGATCGCCGACATAGTCGTAGGAATAGCCGAACAGCACCGGGTCCATGCGTTCGGTCACCAGCATGCGCAGCATCGCCGGCTTGATCGCGGCGATGTTGAGATCGCCGGTGATGGCAGCCAGCGCCAGCCCGCGATCGGGATCCTCGACGCTGCGGAAATAATCGGTCAGCAGCGTCAGCTTGCCGTTGCGCGACGGCGTCAGCACAAGGCGGTCGAGCAGTTCGGCGAAGCGATTCATGCCATCAATCGCCCTCGTCCTCATACCCCACCAGATGCAGTGGCCGCGCCGCGATGCCTTCGAGTTCGCACCAGCGCACCAGCGCCTCCTCGCGGCCGTGTGTCACCCAGATTTCCTCTGCGCCGGTCTCCTTGATCGTGGCGGTCAGTTCGTCCCAGTCGGCATGATCCGAAATGATCAGCGGCAGCTCGACGCCGCCCTGCTTGGCGCGCTGGCGGATGCGCATCCAGCCCGAGGCGAAGCAGGAGATCGGATCGGGAAAGCGCCTCGCCCAGCGATCGGCGAAGGCGGCCGGCGGACCGACGACGATGGCGCCGGTGAAATCATCCTTGCTGGCGCTCTCCACTGTCGCCGGCTCCAGCGTACCGAGATCGATGCCCTGGCTCTGGTAGTAGTCGCTGAGCTTGGCCAGCGCGCCGTGGATATAGATCGGCCTGTCGTAGCCGGCGTCGCGCAACAGACGCATCACCCGTTGCGCCTTGCCCAGCGCGTAGGCTCCGATGAGATGCGAGCGTTCGGGGAACTGCGCCGCCGATTTCAGGAGCCGCGCGATCTCCTCCTCGTCCGGCGGGTGGCGAAACACCGGCAGGCCGAAGGTTGCCTCGGTGATGAACACATCGCACGCGATTGGCTCGAACGGCAGGCATGTCGCGTCCTGCTGCCGCTTGTAGTCGCCGGAGGCGACGATGCGCATGCCTTGATGCACGACCGCGATCTGCGCCGAGCCCAGCACATGGCCGGCCGGATGAAAGCTGATGTCGACGCCGTTGAGGGCAATTCGCTCGCCCAGTCCTGCCGTCTGTGTCGTGCCTGCAAAACCCTCGCCATAGCGAAGCTCCATGATGTCCAGCGTCTGCTGCGTCGCCAGCACCGACCCGTGGCCGGAGCGTGCGTGGTCGGAATGGCCGTGCGTGATCAGCGCCCGGTTGACCGGCCGCACCGGGTCGATGAAGAAGTCGCCCGGCGGGCAGTAAAGGCCCTCGGGCCGGGGATGGAGCAGGTCGCTGGCGCGCATTGTTCCAAGATAGTGGCTAATTCGGGCGCGGGAAGCCTGTTGCAAGAGACTGCTGACTCGGCCTACAGCCAAGCGCCGGGCAGCAGTCAGGCGACGCGGTCTGAGGCCTGTGGGGTGCCTCTGCTGCGAAAAAGCCCCAATCGCATGCCGGATTATGTCGGGGCAGTGTCGTACGGAGGGATTTTCCATGCGCTGGAACATGATGGCCTTGGCCTCTTGCCTCGTTATGGCGGGCTGTGTCGGCAACTCCATGTCCGAGCGCCAGGACGAAAACGTCCAGTCTTCACTGCAGTATGACAGCGTGCCTTGCGGCCAGTTGCTGGCGCAACGCAACGCCCTGGCTCGGCAATACAATCTGTCCCAGCAGGCCAAGCCGACATTCTCCAACCCGGCGATGGGCTTCGGCCCGTTCATTCCGGATATCCGCTCCAAGACCAAGCGCGATGCCGACAAGGCAAGCGGCGAGATCGACGCCATGAACCGGTCTATCGAGCGCCGCGATTGCGGAAAGCCGGACAAGCAGAAGAAGTTCGCTCTGCCCGGCTGACGCATGTCGCCTAAGGCGATCCCGATGACCACATGCCAGCGGCCTAATATCCCGCTTTGCGGTCCACCAGGTTCTCCAGCTTTTCGCCCCGCTCGAAGGCGTCCATCTGGCGCAGCATGATCGGCGCCAGGTGGACGGGATCGGACGTGGCCGCGGCATGCGGCGTCACGAATACTTTCGGATGGGCCCATAGCGGGCTGGTCTTCGGCAGCGGTTCGACCTCGAACACGTCGAGGCTCGCTTCCTTCAGCGTGCCGTCGTCCAGCGCGCGCACGATGTCGGCATCCTTCTGCAGGCGGCCGCGACCGGCATTGATCAGCACCGAGCCACCAAGACCGTTGCGCTTGCGCAATTCCTTCAGCACGCCGTAATTGATGATACCCTTGGTATCCGGCGTCAGCGGCAGCAGCACGACCAGTATGTCTGTGGCATTGAGGAACGGGATCAGCCCGGCCTCGCCGCAATAGGTCGCGACACCTTCCATCGGCCGGTCGGTGCGCGACCAGCCATTGACCGCGAAGCCGAGCGACAACAGCGCCGACGCCGCCGCGCGGCCGAGACTGCCGAGCCCCATGATGCCGACAGAGATATCTTCAGCGGTGCGCTGCGCCGGCTCGCGCCATATCTTCTTCGGCTGCTGCGACCGGTACAGCAGGCCCTGGCGGTGATGATCGAGCACCCGCCAGACGACATATTCGGTCATGTGCTGGGCCAGGTTGCCGGCGACGACCTTGACGATCGGCACGTCCGGCAGGCTGGGATCGGAGAAGATGTGGTCGACACCGGCGCCGATCGAGAAGATGGCGCGCAGATTGGGCAGCGACCCCAACAGGTTCGGCCGCTGTTTCCACACCACCGCATAGGTGATCGAAGGATCGCTGGCGCCGTCCGGCTCGAGCACCACCTCGCGCTCTGCGGACAGCAGTTCGCGCCAGCGCTGCGGGTGAAAGCCGGTGACGGCAAGCAGGATTTTGCCTTTTTCCATTTATGGATTTTGTCCTGTTGTTCGGTTTGGAGCAATTGCGGGAAAGGCGCAAGGCGGCTTTCCGACCGGAATTGCGAAGGAAGGAGTCACTCGCTGACGACCCCCGTCGGGGCGGTTTCTATCTTGAAGGCGGCCGAGATCAGCGCCCGAGTATAGTCGGTTTGCGGCTTTTCAAAAATCTGTTCGGAAGGACCGGCTTCGACGATCTGGCCATTGCGCATGACGATGACATCGTTGGCCAGGGCCCGGATGACCTTGAGGTCGTGGCTGATGAAGAGATAGGCGAGGTCATGCTTGGCCTGCAGGCTGCGCAGGAGGTCGACCACCTGCGCCTGCACGCTCATGTCGAGCGCCGAGGTCGGCTCGTCCAGCATGACGAAACGCGGGTTGAGCACCATGGCGCGAGCAATGGCGACGCGCTGGCGCTGGCCGCCGGAGAATTCGTGCGGATAGCGGTTGCGCGTCGCCGGATCGAGCCCGACTTCCTTCAGCACGTCGACCACCTTGTCGTCGCGCTCGTCGAGCGACAGCTTCGGCTCGTGGATCTTCAAGCCTTCTTCGATGATCTCGGCGATGGACATGCGGGGACTGAGCGAGCCGAAAGGATCCTGGAAGACGATCTGCAATTCGCGCCTGAGCGGGCGCATGGCGTTGAACGAGAGCTGGTTGATGTCGCGCCCGTTGAACTGGATGGTTCCGCTCGACGAGATCATCCGCGCCAGCGCCAGGCCGAGCGTGGTCTTGCCCGACCCGGACTCTCCAACCACGCCCAGCGTCTGGCCGGCCCGCACGGTGACATCGATGCCGTCGACCGCCTTCACATGGTCGACGGTGCGCCGGAAGAAGCCCTGCTTGATCGGAAACCAGACTTGGATGTCCTTGCCGGTCATCACGGGTGCCGCGGCGCTGTTGGCCGCGGGTGGCTTGCCCTTGGGCTCGGCCGCCAGAAGATGGCGCGTATAGGCGTGCTGCGGATTGGCGAAGATGTCCTTGGCAGGCCCCATCTCGACGATCTTGCCCTTGGTCATCACGCACACCCGGTCGGCGATCTTGCGCACGATGCCGAGATCATGGGTGATGAACAGCATCGACATGCCCTTGCGGCTTTTCAAGCCGGCCAGCAGCTCGAGGATCTGCGCCTGCACGGTGACGTCGAGCGCCGTCGTCGGCTCGTCGGCGATCAGGAGTTCCGGCTCGTTGGCCAGCGCCATGGCGATCATGACGCGCTGGCGCTGGCCGCCGGACAGCTGGTGCGGATAGGCGTCGAGGCGCTTCTGCGGCTCGCGGATGCCGACCTCGTTGAGCAGGGCCAGCGTGCGCGCCTTGGCCGCGCGGTCGGCCATGCCCTGGTGCAGCTTCAGGACCTCGACGATCTGCTGCTCGATCGTGTGCAGCGGATTGAGCGAGGTCATCGGCTCCTGGAAGATCATGGTGATCTTATTGCCGCGCACCTGCCGCAGTTGCTTCTCGTTCATGGCGAGCAGGTCGGCGCCCTGGAACAGGATCCTGCCCGAGGGGTGGCTTGCGCTGGGATAGGGCAAGAGCTTCAGCACCGACAGCGCCGAGACCGATTTGCCGGAGCCGGATTCGCCGACCAGCGCCACCGTCTCGCCCTTGGCGATGTCGAAGGAGATGTGATCGACGGCCAGCGACTGCTGTCCGCCTTGCGCAAAGGCGACGCTGAGGTCCTGGACCGAGAGCAAGGGGGCGTCGCTCATCGGAACGTCTTGCGCGGATCGAAGGCGTCGCGTGTCGCCTCGCCGACGAAGACCAGCAGCGACAGCATCAGCGAGATGACCACGAAACCGGAAATGCCGAGCCATGGCGCGTTGAGATTGCGCTGCGCCTGCTTGAGCAATTCGCCGAGCGAGGCCGAGCCCGGCGGCAGGCCGAAACCGAGATAGTCTAGCGAGGTCAGCGTCGAGATCGAGCCTGAGAGCAGGAACGGCAGGAAGGTCAGTGTCGCCACCATGGCGTTGGGCAACAGGTGCCGGAACATGATGGTGCGGTTGCGCACGCCGAGCGCGCGCGCCGCGTTGACGTACTCGAAATTGCGCGCGCGCAGGAATTCGGCCCGCACCACGCCGACCAACGCCACCCAGGAAAACAGCAGCATCAGCCCGAGCAGGATGAAGAAGCCCGGCGGCAGTATGGCGGCGACGATGAGCAGGAGATAGAGCACGGGAATCGCCGACCATATCTCGATGAAGCGCTGGAACAGCAGGTCCGTCCAGCCGCCGAAATAGCCCTGTAGGGCGCCGGCCGCGACGCCGATCAGAGCCGAGCCGGCGGTCAGGATCAGTCCGAACAGCACCGAGATACGGAAACCGTAGATGACCCGCGCCAGCACATCGCGCGCCTGGTCGTCGGTGCCCAGCCAGTTCCAGTTGCCGATGGTGCAGGCCGGATCATCAGCCCCTTGCGGGTACTGGTTGCAGCGCGTCTTGGCGTCATACTGCCAGGACGGCTTGGCCGGGGCTGCTTCGGGAATGGCGTTGTTGACGGTCTGGTATGAATAGCGGATCGGCGGCCAGATCATCCAGCCATTGGCGTTGATCTCGTCCTGGATCACCGGGTCGCGATAGTCGGTGACGGCATAGAAGCCGCCGAACTTCTCTTCGGGATAGGCGACCAGCACCGGAAACAGGATCTCGCCCTTGTAGGAGGCGATGATCGGCTTGTCGTTGGCGATGAATTCGGCGAACAGCGACAGCACGAACAGGACAAGGAAGATCCACAGCGACCAGTAGCCGCGCCGGTTGGCCTTGAAGTTCTCCAGGCGGCGCTTGTTGAGCGGCGACAGAAATGGCCGCGGCATCCGCTCCGGCACGACCCCGGCGGTAACACTTGCCTCCGACATCAAACGTCTCTCCGCTCGAAATCGATGCGCGGATCGACCCAGGTGTAGATGAGGTCGGACAGCAATCCGACGAACAGGCCGAGAAGCGAGAAGATGTAGAGGTTGGCGAACACCACGGGATAGTCGCGTTCGACCACCGACCGGAAGCCGAGCAGGCCGAGCCCATCGAGCGAGAAGATGTTTTCGATCAGCAGCGAACCCGTGAAGAAGGCCGAGATGAAGGCGCCGGGAAAACCGGCGATGACAATCAGCATGGCGTTGCGGAAGACATGGCCATAGAGCACCTGCCGTTCCGAGAGGCCCTTGGCGCGGGCGGTCACCACATACTGCTTGCGGATTTCCTCCAGGAAGGAATTCTTGGTCAGCAGCGTCGTCGTGGCGAAGGCCGACAGCACCAGCGCCGTCAGCGGCAAGGTCATGTGCCAGAGATAGTCCCCGATCTTGGCCGGCCATGACAACTGGTCCCAATTGTCCGAGACGATGCCGCGCAGCGGGAACCAGTCCCAGAACGAACCACCGGCAAACAGCACCATCAGCATGATGCCGAACAGGAAACCCGGAATGGCATAGCCGACGATGACGACGCCGCTGGTCCAGATGTCGAAGGGGCTGCCGTCCTTCACCGCCTTGCGGATGCCGAGCGGGATCGAGATCAGGTAGGACAGGAGCGTGATCCACAGCCCGATCGAGATCGACACCGGCATTTTTTCCAGGATCAGGTTGAGCACCGAAATGTCGCGGAAATAACTGTCGCCGAAATCGAACCGGATATAATTCCACAGCATCAGGCCGAAGCGCTCGAGCGGCGGCTTGTCGAAGCCGAACTGCTTCTCCAGCTTCTTGATGAATTCCGGATCGAGCCCCTGCGCGCCGCGATATTTTGAACCGACGTCGCCGGCGGCATCGAAATTACCACCGCCCGCATCGCCGCCGCCACCGCCCAGACGATCGCTGCCGCCCTGGTTCGTCAGCTTGGCGATGACCTGCTCGACCGGGCCGCCGGGGGCAAACTGAATGACGGCGAACGAGATCGCCATGATGCCGAACAGGGTCGGAATCATCAAAAGGATGCGGCGCAGGATATAGGCGCCCATCAGATGGTGCCCTCCCGACGCATGTGATTGGCGAAACCGTCGATGAACGCGCCTCTTTCCCCGTCACTATACGGGCAGAGGATGCCGGTCCACCCTCCGCAGCTGCGGCGCAGCTGCTGCGGAGGACGGGCAGGCAGGTGAGGGGCGGTGCTTACGCCCGCAAGAAATTCAGCCTTTGCCAATTTTTGCCGCCTTGCCCTTGTCGAACCACCACAGCGTCTCGACCGGAAAGCCGAAATCGGGCTTTTGCTCGACGAAGCCGAACATGTCCCAATAGGCGACGCGGTGATTCGCCAGATAGTATGTTGGAATCCAGTCCAGCCGCGCGCGCAAGACCCGATCGAGCGCTCTGAGCGCGGTGACGAGTTCGGACCGGCTTTGCGCCTTGCCGGCTGCCACGATCAACGCGTCGATGGCCTTGCTTTCTGTTCCGGGGTAGTTGCGCTGCCCCGGGATTTTCGCCATTCGAGAATTATAGAGCATCTCCAGGCTGTCGTCAGTCGGCGTCGCCCCGATCGACCAATGCAGCACGGTAAGATCGAAGTCGAAATCGCTCTGCCGCTGTTCATATTGCGCCGAATCGACCTGCCGGATCGAAGCGTCGATCCCGATCGCCTTCATATTCTCGGACCATGGGGTGTAGATGCGAACGATGCCGTCATCCTCCGTCAGCATTTCCACCCGCAGCCGCTCGCCCTTGTCGTTGACGACGAAATTGCCCGCCCGCTTCCAGCCGGCTTGCGCGAGCAATCTCGAAGCCTCGCCCAGCAGCTTGCGGTCATGGCCTGACCCGTCGGACAGAGGCTGCGTCACGGCTTCGCCAAAAACCTCCGGTGGCAACTCGGCCCGGAATGGCTCCAGCAGGACCAATTCCTCAGGCGAGGGCAAGCCTTCGGCCTTGTAATCCGACCGTTCGAAGTTCGATTGAGAGCGCTCGTAAGAGCCATAAAACAACGCCCGCTTCATCCATTCGAAATCGAAACACCGGGCGATCGCCCGTCGCACCCGCTCATCGCGGAATTGCGCACGACGCTGGTTCAGTGCGACGCCCTGCATGTCTGGCGTCTTCTCGCCGGGAAATTCCCGTTTGACGACCTTGCCGTCCTTGAGCGCCGGAAAATCGTAGCCGGTCGCCCAGACCCGCGCGGTAAACTCCTCGCGAAAATGCGTGTCACCCTTCTTGAAGGCTTCGAACGCCGCCTGCCGGTCGAGATAGAAGTCGATGCGGATACGGTCGAAATTATACTGGCCGCGATTCACCGGGAGGTCGCGGCCCCAATAGTCGGCCACGCGCTCATATTCGACTGTCTGTCCCGCGGCCACTCGCCCCATTTTGTATGGTCCCGAGCCGAGCGGCGGCGTCATCGTCGAGGCATTGAAATCATTGACCGCATAAAAGGCCTTGGACACGATCGGCATCGCCACGATCCTGAGGATGTTTTGCGCGGACTGTTCGCCGTTGAAGGTAAGGTTGAGGGTGAGCGGATCCTCGGCGACCGCGTCGGTCATATACCGCAACGCCTGGGAAAGGTTCGGATGCCCTTGCTCTTTGTAAAGCTTCAACGCGAAGACGACGTCTTCGGCGGTTAGCGGCGAGCCGTCGTGGAAACGCGCTTGCGGTCGCAGCGCGAAGCGGAAGCCGTTGCGGTCTTGCGACAAGGTGACGGACTCGGCAAGCAGGCCGTAGACCGCATCCGGCTCGTCGAGCGCGCTTGCCATCAAGGAATCGAAACAGAGTTCGGTGCGCGGCGGCGCATCTCCTTTCAATACCAGGGAATTCAACGTGTTGAAGGTCAGGAAGCTTTGGTTGAGCGTGGCGTTCGGCGGCGCGAAATTCATCTGGCCGCCCTTGGGTGCATCCGGATTGACGTAGTCGAAATGCGTGAAATCCGGTTTGTATTTGAGGTCGCCGTAGGCGGACAGGCCGTGCAGTCTGGTGCCGGTCGCAATATTGGCAAAGGCTTTTCCGGGCAACAGGGCGGCGACAGCGGCGGCACTGCCCAGGCCCAGGAAATCGCGACGGGGCAGCACCGCCATCAATTGTTGCCCTTGTATTTGGCCGCCAGCGCCTTTTCCTTCTCCGGATCGATCCACCAGGAATTCTGGTCGGCGCCGATATAGCTCGGCTGTTTGGCGGGAATGCCGAATTTGTTCCAGTAAGCCAGCCAGACCACGGCTCGATAGTACTGCGGCACGACGTAGTAGTTCCACAGCAGCACGCGGTCGAGCGCGTGGGTGGCGGCAACCAGGTCCTCGCGGTCGGTGGCGAAGATGATGCGATCGACCAGGGCATCGACGACCGGGTTCTTGATGCCGGCGTAGTTGCGCGACCCCGGCCGGTCGGCGGCCTTGGAACTCCAGAAGTCGCGCTGCTCATTGCCAGGCGATTCCGACTGGCCGAGCTGCCCGATAATGACATCGTAGTCGAAATTGTTGACGCGGTTGACGTACTGGGTCTGGTCGATGATGCGCAACGTGGCGTCGACGCCGATCTTGCGCAGATTGGCGATATAGGGGCTGGAGATGACCTGGTCGGTGTCGTTCCAGCCGAGTATCTCGAACTTGAACGGCTCGCCGGTCTTGGCATTGACCATCTTGCCGCCCTTGATCACCCATCCAGCCTTGGCGAAGAGGTCGACTGCCTGCTTCAGGTATTTCCGCTCGGCCTGCGGTGAATCGTAGACCGGCAGCTTGAATTCCTGCGTGAACAGCTCGGGCGGCAGCTTGTCGCGATAGTGTTCAAGAATTTCCAGCTCCTTGCCTTGCGGCAAGCCGCTGGAGGCCAGTTCAGTTCCCTGGAAATAGCTGCTGGTGCGGGTGTTGAAACCGTAGAACAGCGTACGGTTCATTGTCTCGAAGTCGAAAGGATAGGTCAGCGCGGCCCGTACCAGGCGGTCCTGGAACAGCGGGCGCCTCTGGTTGAGCATGAAAGCCTGCATCGGCTCTGGCGAGGTGGTCTTGAATTCCTGCTTGATGACATCGCCAGCCTTGACCGCCGGGAAATCATAGAATGTCTTCCAGCGCTTCGAACTGTTTTCCGGTTTGATGTCGTCAAGGCCGCCCTTGGTGAAGGCCTGCCAGGCGGCATTGTCATCAAGGATGTAGGTGAAACGCTGCCTGTCGAAATTCTCGCGGCCGACCTTCACCGGCAGCTTGGCACCCCAATAGTCCGGCACGCGCTGCCAGACGATTTCCGAGCCAGGCTTGAAGCTTGCGATCTTGTAGGCGGCGGAGCCGAGCGGCGGCTCCAGCGTCGGCCTGGTGACGTCGCGCTTCTTGCCGTTGGCATCCGTGCCTTCCCACCAGTGTTTCGGCAGCACGGCGAGGTCACCCAGGATTTTAGGCAGCTCGCGGTTGCCCTTCTGGCTGAAATGAAACTCGACTTCGCGATCCGAGACGGCCACGGCATCCGTGACGTTCTCGAAATAGCGGCTGTACATCGGGCTGTTGGCCTTCAGCACCTGGAATGACCAGATCACGTCGTCGACGGTGATCGGCTGGCCGTCATGCCATTTCGCGCGGGGATCGAGCCGGTAAGTCGCCGAGGAAAAGTCGGCCGGGTATTTGTAGGCGTCGGCGATCAGCGGATGGCTGACACTGCCTTCGTCGGTCGCCTGCTCCATCAGCGTGTCGTAGAGCAGGCCGCCGCCGAACCCGACCAGGCCGGCGGCCGGTGAACCCTGCACGATATAGGGATTGAAGCTGTCGAAAGTGCCCAGTACCACCGAATTCAGCGTGCCGCCTTTGGGTGCGTTGGGGTTCACGTAGTCGTAGTGCTGGAAATTGTCGCCATATTTGGATTCGCCGATCAGCGATGAGGTGGTGCGCCACTCATCGGCCAGGGCCGCCTGCAACCCCGCGGCCAGCAGGGCCGCCGCCAGCAACGATTTGAGAAGCACTCGGCCAAGCGTCATCCACTGTCCTCTTCGCGATGCGTGCCATCATCCAGAAAGGCAATCTAGATGATTTGCCGCGCGTGAAAACCGCCATGCGCGGCTTTGTCGCCGTAGAGGCGGTTTTCCTAACGAAAAAGCCGGGCTGAACCCGGCTTTTTCAAGGTCGTCGAGACTATATCCGGTTTATTGAGCAGGCGCCGGTGCCGGGGCGGCCGGAGCTGGTGCGGCGGGAGCCGCAGGCGCCGCTGGCTTGGCGGGAGCTGCGCCTTCGGCCGGCTTGGCCGGTGCGGCCCCTTCGGCGGGCTTGGCGGGGGCGGATGCATCGGCGGCAGCGCCCGGCGCGGGCAGCGGCTTGGGATTGTCCGACAGCGTGCGCAGATAGGCGATGACGTTGGCGCGGTCTTCTTCCTTCGGCAGGCCGGCAAAGCCCATCGCCGTGCCTTTCACGAATTTTTTCGGCGAGGTGATGAAGTGGTTGATGTTGTCGTAGGTCCACTTCTCTGTGCCGCCCTTGGAAAACTCCTTCATGCCGGCCGAATAGGCGAAGCCCTCATGCTCGGCGACCGGACGGTCGATGAGATCCCACAAATCCGGGCCGACCTTGTTGGGGCCGCCCTTCTCGCCGGAGTGGCAGGCCTGGCATTTCTTGAAGATGGCAGCGCCCTGTTCGGCACTTGCGTTGGCCAGAAGATCCGCGATCGGCTTTTCGGCGGCTGCCGGAGCGGCGGGACCGCCCTCGGCGGGCTCGGCGGCCTCGATGGCGAAGCCGGGCTTTTCCGGAGCGGGCGAGGCAAACAGCGCGTCCGACACGATGCCGACCGAGAACACCACGAAAACGGTTCCGAGCAATCCGGCGAGCAGCTTGTTGACTTCGTTGGAATCCATACGCCCCTTGCTCCCTTTTCCGGCGGACCGATCCGTCCACTCCGTCCGTCGGTATCGAGACCTGCCCTCCAGAGCCGGTCAAATCGCGCGGAAACTAGGTCTTTTGCTCCGGCGTTGCAACACCTATAAGGGCGCTTCCAGTGAGACCTTTTGCCACTTTCCCCTCCTCGTTTCGAACGCCCGCCAAACCGATGTCCACCTTGATCCTGATCCCCGCGCGCATGGCCTCGACCCGGCTCCCGGGCAAGCCGCTGGCCGACATTGCCGGCGCCCCGATGATCGTCCATGTCGCGCGCCGCGCCGCCGAGGCCGGGCTTGGCCGTGTGGTGGTGGCGACCGACACGCAAGGCGTGGCGGAAGCGGTGCGCGCGCATGGTTTCGAGGCGGTGATGACGCGCTCGGACCACGAATCGGGTTCGGACCGGATATTCGAGGCTCTGACGGTGCTGGATCCGGCAAACAAGGTCGAAACCATCGTCAATGTGCAGGGTGACCTGCCGACCATCGATCCCGCGATCATCGTGGCCTCGCTCAGGCCGTTCGAGGACAAGGCGGTGGACATCGCAACGCTCGGCGTCGAGATCGAGCGCGACGAGGAAAAGACCAATCCCAACGTGGTCAAGATCGTTGGCTCGCCATTGTCGGCCACCAGGCTGAGGGCGCTTTATTTCACCCGGGCCACCGCGCCCTGGGGCGAGGGCGCGCTCTATCATCATATCGGCCTCTATGCCTATCGCCGCTCGGCGCTCGAGCGCTTCGTGGCGCTCAAGCCGTCGCCGCTGGAACGACGCGAGCGGCTGGAGCAGTTGCGGGCGCTGGAAGCCGGCATGCGCATCGACGCCGAGATCGTGCGGTCGCTGCCGCTCGGCGTCGACACGCCGCAAGACCTGGAACGGGCCAGAACGATCCTTTCAAACTGAGCGCCGAACCGACACCCCTTCAACGAGAATTGGCCATGCCTGAAAAGACCAACAGAATATCCTTCCAGGGCGAGCCCGGCGCCAATTCCGACACCGCCTGCCGTAACGTCTATCCCTCGATGCAGCCGCTGCCGTGCCCGACCTTCGAGGATGCGTTCAACGCGGTCGAAACCGGCAAGGCCGATCTCGCCATGATCCCGATCGAGAACACCATCGCCGGGCGCGTCGCCGACATTCACCATCTGCTGCCGGAATCGAGGCTGCACATCGTCGGCGAATATTTCCTGCCCATCCATTTCCAGCTGATGGTGCTGCCAGGTGTGAAGCGTGACGAGATCAAAACCGTCCACAGCCACATCCATGCGCTCGGCCAGTGCCGCAAATACGTCCGCAAAAATGGCTGGAAGGCGGTTGTCGCCGGCGACACGGCGGGCGCGGCCAAGATGGTCTCCGAGGTCAAGGACCGCACCATGGCCGCCCTGTCCCCGGCATTGGCCGCAACGCTCTACGGCCTAGACATCATCGAGGAGAATGTCGAGGACACCGATTCCAACGTCACGCGCTTCGTCGTCCTGACCAAGAACAAGCAGTGGGCCGAACGCCCGTCGCCTGACGCCAAGATGATGACGACCTTCATCTTCCGGGTCCGCAACGTGCCGGCCGCCCTCTACAAGGCAATGGGCGGTTTCGCCACCAACGGCATCAACATGACCAAGCTCGAGAGCTACCAGCTCGGCGCCTTCACGGCGACACTGTTCTATGCCGACATCGAGGGCCACCCCGACGATCCGCTGGTCAAGCTGGCGCTGGACGAGCTTCGCTTCTTCTCGCGCGAAGTGCGGATCCTCGGCGTCTATCCGGCGAGTGAGTCACGCGAGCAGTGGAAGGTAGCGGATTGAGCTACCAGCCAAGGGGCACATAGTCGATCTCCATGAAGGTCTCGACTTCGGGGATCCAGCGGTCGCGCACGAAGGCGACGTGGTCGGGATGGTCGTTGTACCTGGTATAGGCGGCCTGGTCGGCGAATTCCATGGAGAAGCCGAACTGGTAGTCGTTCTTGGGGCTGACCTGGCGCAATTGTTCGAAATGGGTGACGCCCCTGATCGCCGAGAGGATTTTCCTGGCGTCGACCAGGAACCTTTTTTCCTCCAGCGAGTGCGGCGGATGCTTCAGCGTGAACACGACGGTATGGCGGATCATTTCCCTCTCCTGATTTCCATTATTCGCTGTCGACCCAGGCGCGGATCAGGTGATGCGCGATGGCTCCCTTCGGCGGCGTGATCAGATTGCCCGGATGCTCCCTGGCCAGCATCAGGCGCACCTCGTCGCGCAAGAACCAGCGGCAGTCTTCCAGCTCGTTGAGGTCGGCCTGGATGTCTTCATTGAGCGGCTCGCCGAAGCAGCCGATCATCAGCGAATAGGGGAATGGCCAGGGCTGGCTGGCGTGGTAGACGACGCGGCCGAGCCGGATTCCCGCCTCCTCCAGCGTCTCGCGGCGCACCGCCGCCTCGATCGTTTCGCCCGGCTCGATGAAGCCGGCAAGGGCGGAGTACATGCCCGGCGCGAAATGCCGGCCGCGCCCGAGCAGGCATTTCTCGCGCGTCGCCGTCAGCATGATCGCCACCGGATCGGTGCGTGGAAAATGCTCGGTGCCGCAATTCGGGCAATGGCGCTTGTAGCCGCCGGCCCGCATTTGTGACTCGGTCCCGCATTTGCTGCAGAAACGATGGCTGGCGTGCCAGGCGAGCAGCGCGGCGCCCTGCGCCATCGCCCCGGCGGCCGCTTCGTCGATCAGGCCTTGCATATAGACCGAGCGGTAGTCGATGGCCTTGACCGTTTCCGGAAGCTGTTCCGGCTCGAGGCCGGCGGTCACCGCCAGCACCGGGCCCTGGTCGGAGAATCCGAGCAGCACGCCGCTGCCGGGCAAGGTCTGGAAGGGCAGGCTTTCGGCGACGCCGAACCAGGGGTCGAAGCTGCCGTCACGAACCTTCAGGTAGAGCCGGCCGCCCTGCATCAAAAGCAGCCTGGTTCCAGGATCGGCGAGCGCTTTGTCGACCGAATCGTCGGCGCGGTTCTCGGATTGTCGGTCGATACTGTTGCCGGCGAAGCCGACGAATTGGCTCGGCTCGCGCAAGGGCGCGTCAAACAGGCTAAAGCTCATGCGGACTCTGGGCGTTCGGGATGGACACGTTCGGGATGGACACGGGAAGGCTTATAGCGCCGCCCTTATCGTTTCGGCAAACCGGCGCAGCTCGGAGCGCTGATAGGGCTCGCGCAGGCCGTGCCCCCACACCGGGCCTGGCCAGCCGGGATCGCCTTCCGAACGGGCGATGACGTGGATGTGCAGCTGGCGCACGATGTTGCCGAGCGCGCCGGTGTTGATCTTGGTGCAGCCGGTCACCTTCTTCAGCGCCTGAGCCACCATATTGGTCTCGAAGGTCAGCATTGTCTGGTCGAGCGGCGTCATGTCGTGGATTTCCTCCACGCCCGGCCGCTGCGGCACCAGAAGCAGCCATGGCCAGCGGCGGTCGTTCATCACGCGCAGTTCACACAGCCCAAGCCACATCAACTGCTCGCTGTCCGCCTCCAGCCGGGTATCCAGCGTGAATCCGGCCTTCAGGCCCGGCAGCATCGGCGTTTCCCTTGCTTTGGTGTTTTCCTCAGAGTCATGAACGCTAGAGCGGCTGCATCGAGGCTGCAAGCGAATCTCGTGGCTGATGCAGCCGATTTGCCTGCGCCCTTGCATTTCGTCGCCGAATTGCCGATATGGACGGAGGGAGGTTGGTGGTGGACGATCCACTCGCCAACCGGGTCAGGTCCGGAAGGAAGCAGCCCTAACGAGCCCGGAACGGGTCATTGTTCCAGCCTCCCACCTCATCGGCCCTTCTCGCGACGTTGACGACGCATTGCAGCGCGGGCGAAACTATGCGCAGGAATCGGCCGCCTTTTGGCGCGGCCATTTGGAGTTTTGCGGGCGAATGAGCGAAGCCGGAAATTCGGGACCAAAAAGCCTGGAGATAGGCAAGGCTGGCGCCTATCGCGTGCTGGCGCGCAAGTACCGTCCGGCGAATTTCTCCGAACTGGTCGGCCAGGAGCCGATGGTGCGCACGCTCACCAACGCTTTCGCCACCGGCCGCATCGCCCAGGCCTGGATGTTGACCGGCGTGCGCGGCGTCGGCAAGACCACGACCGCGCGCATTCTCGCGCGGGCCCTGAATTATAAAACGGCAACAATCGACCAGCCTTCCGTCGACCTTGCCGTGCTCGGCGAGCACTGCCAGGCGATCATGGAAGGCCGCCATGTCGACGTCATCGAGATGGATGCCGCCTCGCACACCGGCATCGACGACATCAGGGACATCATCGAACGGGTGCGCTACGCGCCGGTCTCGGCCCGCTACAAGGTCTACATCATCGACGAAGTGCACATGCTGTCGACGCAGGCCTTCAACGGCCTGTTGAAGACGCTGGAAGAGCCGCCGCCGCACGTCAAGTTCATCTTCGCCACCACCGAAATCCGCAAGGTGCCGATCACCGTGCTGTCGCGCTGCCAGCGCTTTGACCTGAGGCGCATCGATGCGGCTGTGGTGAAGGCTGATCTCGCCCGGATAGCGGGCCTGGAAGGCATCGAGGCGGAAGACGACGCGCTGGCGATGATCGCGCGCGCGGCCGAGGGGTCGATGCGCGATGCTCAATCGATTTTCGACCAGGCCATCGCGCATGGCGGTGGTGCGGTCAGCGCCGAAGCCGTGCGCGCGATGCTGGGTCTCGCCGATCGCGCCCGCGTCGTCGATTTGTTCGAACATGTCATGAAGGGTGACGTTGCCGCGGCACTGGCGGAATTGCGCGCGCAATACGACACCGGCGCCGATCCGGCCGCCGTGCTGACCGACCTTGCCGAATTCAACCATCTCGTCACCCGGCTGCGTTTCGTGCCGGCCGCCGCCGACGACGCGGCGCTGTCGCAGGACGAGCGCGAGCGCGGCGCAGATTTCGCGCGGACGCTCTCGATCAAGGTGCTGTCGCGGACGTGGCAGATGCTGCTCAAGGGCATCCCGGAGGTGCAGTCCTCCAACCGGCCGGTAAGTGCAGCCGAGATGGTGCTGATCCGGCTGGCACACGCGGCCGACCTGCCTACGCTGGACGAGGCATTGAGGTCGCTGGAGAACGGCCTGCCGGCGCCGGGCGCCGCGCCGCGTTCGAACGGCGCGCCGGCGAGCCCCGGTAATGGCGGCGCTCCTGGTGGCAACGGCGCCAGCGCAGTGGCGCAGGCGCGCATGCCCGGCGGGTCGGGCGGCGCGCAGACCATGCGGCTGGTGGAAGCCGCGCCCGCTCCGGCCGCCTTCATTGCGCCTGTGCAGCCGGCGCCGGAGGCGCAGCCAATACCGCTGAAATCGCTGGCCGATATTGTCGCCCTTGCCGACGCGCAGCGCGACATCGCCTTCAAGGTGCTGGTCAAGCGCTGCATCCGCCTCGTGCGCATCGAGCCCGGCCGCATCGACGTCAGCCTGACCGACGATGCGCCCAAAATGCTGCTCAACGATTTGACGACCAAGCTGCGCGCTTGGACCGGTCGCAACTGGCTGGTGTCGCTGTCGAAGGAAGAGGGCGGCCAGACGCTGGCCGAAATGGAATCGACCAGGCGCGAGAACGCTTTGCTCGACGCCAAGAGCGATCCGACGGTCGCCGCCATCCTGGCGCGTTTTCCCGGCGCCAGGATCATCGACGTGCGCATCCCCGACGCGCCGGAAGCCGACGCGGTCGAAGCCGAAGTGCCGGTCGAGCCGCCGGCGGACGACGACGAACCCTGACGAAACCACGACTCTGCAAAGGATCGGACCATGAAAGATCTTCTCGGCCTCATGGGCAAGGCGAAGGAAATGCAAGCCAAGTTCCAGGCTATGCAGGACGAGATCGCCACGGTCGAAGCCGTCGGCCAGGCCGGCGGCGGCCTGGTCATTGTCACGTTGACCGGCAAGTTTGAGATGAAGTCGCTGAAGATCGACCCGTCTCTGTTCAAGGAGGATGAGGTCGAGATCCTCGAAGACCTGCTTCTGGCCGCTCACAATGACGCCAAGGCCAAGGTCGAGCAGATCATGCAGGAAAAGACCCAGGCGCTGACCGCCGGCCTGCCGATTCCGCCGGGAATGAAACTGCCGTTCTAGATGCATGTCGCCCAAGAGTGTGCGACGGTTTTGGGGATAACGACATGCATAAAGCCAAAGACTAGTTGGCCATGGCCGAAGAGCCGTCCGAAAGGCTGATCGAGCAGCGTATCCGCAACAGGATCTACGAGATCCTGGAAATCCTGGCCGATTCTGATGCCGGCGTCGATCTCGTCGGCATCAAGGGCTATTTCAACCTGTTCGAGGATTTCGTGCATCGCCCCTCGATCGAAGCGGGCACTTCGGCGCTCTCGAAGGAAGAACGCGCCATCGTGCTGGAGATCGCGGATTTCCTGGAGGCTGCCGGAGAGGCCAACCCCGATTTCACCAGGTCCGAGTTCATCGACAGCGACTGGCCGGGAAAGATCGCGCCGGTCGCCCGCAATGCGCGAGCATTGTTCCTGAAGCGCGGGCTGTTCTCGGAGAAATTCGAAGAAATTGAGCCAGGACGGCCGGCAGCGATTTCAGCCGGGCGATAATGCATGTCGTCCAAAAGCGGTCTCGGCCTGGACAAGGGCGTGCATAAAACAAAGGCTTGAAGTCCGGATCTTGCCACGTAACTGTGCCAGTTTGGCAACAGCATCTCACCAATAACGTTTTAGCCATCATTTTGCCCGAAAGTGTCTCATTCTTGCCGCAGCCTGGGGGCGGGCATCGAAGTGAGAGGGTTACCTGTTGATTGCCACGCGATGGAAGACGCCGCTGTTGCTCGGCGTCGTCACGTCTCCCCTGTTCCTGGCCGCTTGCAGCCAGACCGCGTCACACGGCATGTCCAGCCTGACCGACGCCATCACGCCGAGTTTCCTGAGCTCTCGCGGCTACCACACGCCGAAGGACAGGGAATGCCTGGAAAGGGCGATGTTCTTCGAATCCAACCGGTCGAGCCGCGATGGCATGATCGCCGTCGGCACTGTCGTGATGAACCGGCTGCGCTCCGGCAAACATGGTGACACCATCTGCGCGGTGGTGGGCGAGCGCGGCCAGTTCGCGCCCGGCGTCATGACCAGGCCGATGAATTCGCGTGCCATGCCCGATGTCGAGGAAGCCGCCGACGCCGTGCTCAAGGGCGAGCGCAAGGCCAAGCTCAAGAACACGATGTATTTCCACACCGCGGGCCTGCGCTTCCCCTACAAGAATATGCATTACACCATGGTCGCCGGCGGCAATGCGTTCTACGAGAAGCGCGGCCGCAACTGGCAGCCGCTGCCGGACGAGCCGACGGTCGCGGTCGCCTCGGCCGAGCAGCCAGCAGCCTTGCCCGGAGTAGCCGCGACTCGTGTCGCTTCCGCCGAGCCGACGGCCAAGACATCCGATCGCACCGCTGCGGCGTACGTGACTGCCGCGGCGGAGCCGGTGCGCTCCGGCAAGGCGGCCCAGCAGACCTACGTGACGGCATCGGCTGCGCCGGCCGCAAAATCCGCGCGCGTCCAGGAGAAGCCGACGATGGTGGCGATGCAGGAGCCGATGGAGGAACCGGACGCCGCTCGTTTTGGCGGGACCTTGAACACGAAGGTCATTTCCTCGGTGCAGGGCGCGCCGCAGGAAGCGGCGATGGGGTTCCAGTCGACGCCTGAGAACACGGATGCCATCGGCGCAATGATCGTCAGCCAGAGCCGTCCGCTCGAAACCAACTGAGGCGGGCCGCACTTGACGGCCTGCCGGTGCTGGTTGGAGACGCGGTCCGGACGCAAAACCGCTTCGCACTTTTCGCGGAATTGCTCTAGATCAGGGCAATGTCCAAGCGAATCGCGGGTCCCGAGATCGAACGCCTGATCCAACTCCTGGCCAAAGTGCCGGGGCTTGGTCCTCGTTCGGCCAGGCGCGCCGCGCTGCATTTGATCAAGAAGAAGGAACAGCTGCTGTCGCCGCTCGCCGCCGCCATGGGCGAGGCGGCCGACAAGGTGCGCATTTGCTCCACCTGCGGCAATGTCGACACGTCCGACCCCTGCATGATCTGCACCGATCCGCGCCGTGACGCCGGCACGCTGATCGTCGTCGAGGACGTCTCTGATCTGTGGGCGCTGGAGCGGGCGGCGGCGATGAACGTGCGCTACCACGTGCTGGGCGGCACGCTGTCGCCGCTCGACGGCATCGGCCCCGATCAGCTCAACATCCGCTCATTGGTCGACCGCGTCGCCGGCGGCGAGGTCAAGGAGATCATCCTGGCCGTCAATGCCACGGTGGAGGGCCAGACCACGGCCCACTACCTGACCGATCAATTGTCCGGTTTCGAGGTGAAGATAACGCGGCTGGCGCATGGCGTGCCGGTCGGGGGCGAACTCGACTATCTCGACGAAGGCACGCTGGCGGCAGCGCTGCGCTCCAGGACGGCGTTTTGACGCGATTGCGGGGAAGGATGCTTGTCACGGTGATCCCGCATCCTCAAAAGTTGGCGTTCCGTGGCGCCCCCCTCTGTCCTGCCGGACATCTCCCCCTCAAGGGGGGAGATTGGCAATTTCGCAGCCGGCATCTCCTTTTCAACGGCGGTGTTTGGCGAAGGCAGAGACAACGGTCGATCTCCCCCCTTGTGGGGGAGATGGCCGGCAGGCCAGAGGGGGGCGCCAAGGAACGCGGCCTCCGCAAGTTCTGCTTTGCGTTTTTCCTGGCGATACTGGCTGCACTGTTCCTCTCCACCTCCGCCTCGGCCGCCAAGATCGACGACCAGTTCCGCGCCTGGCTCCGGAGCGATCTGTGGCCTGACGCCAAGGCCAAGCGCATTTCCAAGCAGACCTTCGATGCCGCTTTCGACGGTGTCAAACCCAATCTCAAGCTGCCCGATCTTGTCATGCCCGGCGAGAAGCCGAAGACGCCGCAGAAGCAGCATCAGGCCGAGTTCGGCTCGCCCGGCGCCTATTTCGCCGAGAAGACCATCCGCGCCGTCACATCGGGCGGGCGGACGCGCGCGGCGGCCAACGCCAGGACGCTCGCCGCGATCGAAAAGCGCTATGGCGTGCCGGGCGAGGTCCTTTTGGCGATCTGGGGTCGCGAAACAGGATTCGGCGCGGCGAAGATGCCTTACGACGCCTTCGAGGTGCTGGGCACCAAGGCGTTCATGTCGACGAGGAAGGACTTCTTCCGCACCGAGCTGCTGGCGGCGCTCGAGATCGTCGAGCGTGGGCTGGCCCCGGTGGATGCGATGAAATCGTCCTGGGCCGGCGCGCTCGGCCAGCCGCAATTCATGCCGACGTCGTTCCTCAAGCATGCCGTCGATTTCGATGGCGACGGGCGCGTCGACATCTGGAGCTCGACGCCTGACGTGCTCGCCTCCATCGCCAACTATCTCGTCCATTATGGCTGGGTGAGGGGACGTGGCTGGGGATTCGAAGTGACCGTTCCCGAGAGCGTCTCCTGTTCGCTCGAAGGCCCCGACCAGGGCAAGACAATCTCGCAATGGGCCGCAATGGGCATCAAGCGTGTCGGCGGCAAGGCATTCCCGGCGAGCGAGCTGAAGGCCGAGGGCTTCCTGCTGATGCCGGCCGGCCGCAGCGGCCCGGGCTTCATCGCCACGCCCAATTTCTACGTGCTGAAGCAATACAACACCAGCGACCTCTATGCCCTGTTCATAGGCCATGGCGCCGATCGCATCGCCCATGGCGATGCGAATTTTTCCGGCAACTGGGGCGCGGTCGGTGACCTCCACCGCTCCGATATCGCCGCCCTGCAGCGGGCGCTGGAGGCCAAGGGCTATGATGTCGGCAGCGCCGACGGGCTGCCCGGCTTCAAGACCCGCCGCTCGATCGGCGCCTGGCAGGAAAAGAACGGCAAGCCCGCCACCTGCTTTCCCGATGCCGGCCTGGTCGCTGCTCTGAAGTAACTCTCAAGTCAGGGTTTTTTCTCGACTGCCGGCCTCTGTTGGCCTTCGCATGCTCCCGCTCGCCCGCCTGCCACTATGATCCAGTGAGCCGACGCATAAATGCTCGTTGCCCGCCGCGAGGCCGCCGGATATGCTGTTGACCAACTGGACAAAAACCACGACGGTAAGTGGTCAAAGGGGGCCCTTGTCGGCCTGGAAAAACACCGCAACCCTGAGCCGGGAACTCAGGTCAACAAAACAGGGAACAATCACCATGATGATGGAAAAGCTTGCTCTACGATCCCGCATTCTGCTTGCGGGTGCCGCAATGTCGGCGCTGCTTCTCGCGGGAGCGCCGGCTGGCGCGGTCACGCCAGCCGACACGCTGGTCGAAGGCTTTGCCATCGACGACATCATCTCCATGGATCCGGGCGAGGCGTTCGAGCTGTCGACCGCCGAGGTCACCGGCAACACCTATGACCTGCTGGTCCGGCTCGACCTCAGCGACACCTCCAAGGTCAAGGGCGACCTCGCCGAAAGCTGGACCGTCTCGGACGATGGCCTGACCTACACGTTCAAGCTCAAGCCCGGCCTGAAATTCGCCTCGGGCAACCCGATCACCGCGGCCGACGTCGCCTATTCGTTCGAACGCGCCGTCAAGCTGGACAAGAGCCCGGCCTTCATCATCGACCAGTTCGGGATCAGCGGCGACAATGTCGCCGAAAAGGCCAAGGCGGTCGATGACACCACCTTCCAGTTCATCGTCGACAAGGCCTATGCGCCGAGCTTCGTGTTGAACTGCCTGTCGGCCACCGTCGCCTCGGTCGTCGACGCCAAGCTGGTCAAGGAACATGTCGCGGCGGTCACGCCGAGCGCCGACTACAAATGGGACAATGATTTCGGCAATGCCTGGCTGAAGACCGGCTATGCCGGCTCGGGCGTCTACAAGCTGCGTGAGTGGCGCGCCAACGAGGCCGTCGTGCTCGAACGGAACGACAATTACTACGGCGAAAAGGCAAAGCTTGCCCGCGTCATCTACCGCAACATGAAGGAAAGCTCAGCACAGCGCCTGGCGCTTGATGCCGGCGACATCGACGTCGCCCGCAATCTCGAGCCGAACGACCTCGACGCCATTGCCAAGAACGCCGACCTCACCACAACCAGTGCGCCGAAGGGAACTGTCTACTACATCAGCCTCAACCAGAAGAACCAGAACCTCGCCAAGCCCGAAGTCCGCCAGGCCTTCAAATATCTGGTCGACTATGACGCGCTGAGCTCGACCATCCTCAAGGGCATCGGTGAAATCCACCAGACTTTCCTGCCCAAGGGCGTGCTCGGAGAACTGGACAAGAACCCGTTCAAGCTCGACGTCGCCAAGGCCAAGGAACTGCTGGCCAAGGCAGGCCTGCCCGACGGCTTCAGCGTGACCATGGATGTGCGCACCGGCCAGCCGACAACCGGCATGGCGGAATCGATCCAGCAGACGCTCGGCCAGGCCGGCATCAAGCTTGAGATCATTCCCGGCGACGGCAAGCAGACGTTGACCAAGTACCGCGCCCGCAACCACGACATCTATATCGGTCAGTGGGGCCAGGACTATTTCGATCCGAACTCCAATGCCCAGACCTTTGCCTCGAACCCGGACAATTCGGATGAGGGCAAGTCCAAGACGCTGGCCTGGCGCAACGCCTGGGATATTCCGGACCTGACCAAGCAAACCGAAGCCGCTTTGCTGGAGAAGGATTCGGGCAAGCGCGCCGACATGTACAAGGATCTGCAGCAGAAGATCCTGGACACCAGTCCCTTCGTCATCATCCATCAGCAGCTGGAAGTCGCCGGGTTGCGCAAGAACCTCAAGGGTTTCGCGCTCGGCCCGAGCTTCGACACCAATTTCGTTGGGCCGGTTTCCAAGGAATAGCGCCGGCGGATGAGCGTAGCTGAAAATCAGGCGGCGGCAGGGCGCGGCAGCGCCCGCGCCGTCACCATTTTCTCATCGATCGGCCGCTTCCTGGTGATCGCGATCACGACCTATCTCGGTCTGCTCGCGGTGACCTTTTTCATCGGCCGCGTCATCCCCATCGACCCGGTATTGGCCGTGCTCGGCGACCGGGCGCCGGCCAATGTCGTGGAGCGCACGCGCCGCGAGATGGGTCTCGACCTGCCGCTGATCGAGCAGTTCTACATTTACGTCAAAAATGCTCTCAACGGTGATTTCGGCACCTCGGTGCTGACCACCAATCCGGTCATGACCGACATCCGCCGCGCCCTTCCGGCAACGACGGAACTGGCGACGTTGGGGACACTGATCGGCGCGCTGTTCGGCGTGCCGCTGGGTGTGCTGGCTGCCGTCAGGCGCGGCAGCCTCATCGACCAGGTCGTCCGCGTCATCGGCTTGATCGGCTATTCCGTGCCGATCTTCTGGCTTGGCCTGCTCGGGCTCGTCCTGTTCTACGCCAAGCTGCAATGGGTGGCTTTCCCGGCGCGGCTCGAAGTCGTCTACGAATATACCTTCACGCCGATCACTGGCTTCTACCTTCTCGATTCGGCGATGCAGGGGCAGTGGGATGTCTTCTGGGACGCGTTCCGCCACATCATCCTGCCGGCCTCGCTGCTCGGCTATTTCTCGCTCGCCTATATCAGCCGCATGACGCGCTCCTTCATGCTCAACGAACTCACCCAGGAATACATCGTCGCCGCGCGCGCCAAGGGCCTGTCGGAAACCCGCATCATCTGGGCTCATGCATTGCGCAATGCCGCCGTGCCGATGGTGACAGTGATCGCGCTCTCCTATGCCGGGCTGCTCGAAGGTTCGGTGTTGACCGAGACGGTCTTCTCCTGGCCCGGCATCGGCCTCTACATCACCAATTCGCTGCAGAATGCCGACATGAACGCGGTGCTCGGCGGCACCATCGTCATCGGTTCGGTGTTCATAGCCATCAATCTTCTGTCCGACCTGCTTTACCGCGTGCTCGACCCGAGGACCAAGGTTCGATGAGCAGACGAATCCCGCTTTCGGCCTCGGCTGCCGCCAATCACCCCCACTCCGGCCCTTCGGGCCACATCTCCTCTTGCCCGGGGGAGAGGAAGAGCCGGTCGCACGCCTGGCGCCTTTCCTCTCCCCCGTCGAACGGGGCAGAGTTGGTCTGCGGAGCAGACCGGAGTGGGGGCCGACAGCGCCAAGAGGCATCGTCATGACCGCCTCCGACGCCGCCCCCCTCTCCCGCCGCGACTGGCTGCTCAGCGAGCGGCCGGCCTCGCGCATGCAGGCGAGGCTCGGCCGTGCCTATGTCGCGTGGCGGCGTTTTTCCGCCAATCGGCTGGCCTTTCTCGGCCTGCTCATCATCATCGCGCTGCTGGTCATTGCCGCCCTTGCAGGGGTACTGGCGCCTTATTCGCCGACCTTCGGCGATCTGAAGAATGCGCGCCTGCTGGCGCCAAGTGCTGAGCACTGGTTCGGCACCGACGATCTCGGCCGCGATATCCTCTCGCGCATTCTCTACGGCTCGCGCTGGACGCTGTACGTCGTCATCCTGGTCGCCATCATCGCCGCCCCCATCGGCCTCGTGGTCGGCACCGTCGCCGGCTATGCCGGCGGCTGGACCGATGCCATACTGATGCGCATCACCGACATCTTCCTCGCTTTCCCCAAGCTGATCCTGGCGCTGGCCTTTGTCGCGGCCCTCGGCCCCGGCATCGAGAACGCGGTGCTCGCCATCGCCATCACCTCCTGGCCGCCCTATGCCCGCATCGCGCGTGCCGAAACGCTGACTGTGCGCAATTCCGATTACATCAAGGCGGTGGAACTGATGGGCGCCTCGCCCTTCCGCATCGTGCTGCGCCACATCATGCCGCTCTGCATCTCCTCGCTGATCATCCGCGTGACGCTCGACATGGCCGGCATCATCCTCACCGCCGCCGGCCTCGGGTTCCTCGGCCTCGGCGCGCAGCCGCCGCTGCCCGAATGGGGCACGATGATCGCTTCGGGCCGCCGCTTCGTGCTCGACCAATGGTGGGTGGCCGGCGCGCCGGGCTTCGCCATCCTGATCGTCAGCCTCGGCTTCAACCTGCTTGGTGACGGCCTGCGCGACGCGCTCGACCCGCGGAGCGGCGACCAATGAACGGCGAAACGAGGACACGGCCGGAACGCGCATTGCTCGAAGTCGACGATCTGCGCGTCACCTTCCCGACGCGCACCGGGCTGATCGAGGCCGTGCGCGGCGTCTCTTTCTCGCTCGGCCGCGAAAGGCTGGGCATTGTCGGCGAGAGCGGCTCGGGCAAGTCGCAGACCGGCCGTGCCATCATGGGGCTGACGCCGCCACAGGCGCGGATATCAGCCAATAAATTGGCCTTCGACGGCATCGACCTGCTCGGCGTCTCGGCGCGCGAGCGCCGCGCGCTGCGGGGCAATCGCATCGCCATGATCCTGCAGGATCCGAAATATTCGCTCGATCCGGTGATGAGCATCGGCCGCCAGATCGTCGAGACGCTGCGCACGCATGAGAAGGTCTCCAAGGCCGAGGCGCGGGAGCGCGCGCTGGCCATGCTGGAGGCGGTGCAGATCCGCGACCCCCGGCGTGTCTTCGACCTGCATCCGCACGAGGTCTCCGGCGGCATGGGCCAGCGCGCCATGATCGCCATGATGCTGATCGCCGGGCCGGAAATGATGATCGCCGACGAGCCGACCTCGGCGCTCGATGTCACCGTGCAACTCGACGTGCTCGGCATTCTCGACCGGCTGGTCGGCGAGCGCGGCATGGGGCTGATCTTCATCTCGCACGATCTGCGCCTGGTCTCGTCCTTTTGCGACCGCGTCATTGTCATGTATGCCGGCAAGGTGGTGGAGCAGCTCAAGGCCTCCGAACTCGGTCGCGCCCAGCATCCCTACACGCGCGGCCTGCTCAACTGCATGCCCAAGATCGGCGCCGATCGTCACCCGCTGCCGGTGCTCGACCGCAAGCCGGAGTGGGCGGCATGACGTCAGCAATTGCCGTCGACGGGCTGGAGGTCATCTTCGACCGCTTTCGCGCACTGAAGGGCGTCAGCCTGGACGTGCAGCCGGGCGAATCCTTCGGCCTGGTCGGTGAATCCGGCTCCGGCAAATCGACGCTGCTCAGGGCGATCGCCGGCCTCGCGCCGGTCGCTTCGGGCAGCATCACGGTCAACGGCAAGAAGCTCGGCGCGCGCCGCGACAAGGCCTTTTACCGCGAAGTGCAGATGGTGTTCCAGGATCCGTACGGTTCGCTGCACCCGCGCCAGACCATCGACCGCCTGCTGCAGGAACCGCTCGCCATCCATGGTTTTGGCGACGGCGAAAAGCGCATCCAGCGGGCGCTCGACGAGGTCGGCCTGGGCAGCGGCTTCCGCTTCCGCTACTCGCATCAATTGTCGGGCGGCCAGCGCCAGCGCGTCGCCATTGCCCGCGCGCTGATCCTCGAACCGTCGATCCTGCTGCTCGACGAGCCGACCTCGGCGCTTGATGCCTCGGTGCAGGCCGAGGTGCTCAACCTGCTCGAGGAGGTACGCCGGCGGCGCAAGCTGACCTTCCTGATGGTCAGCCACGACCTCGCCATCATCACCCATATGTGCGAGCGGCTGATGGTGATGCAAAGCGGCGAGGCGGTGGAGAATTTGACGGCGCATGACCTGGTCGAGCGGCGCGTGACGAAGGATTACACGCGCAATCTCTTGCGGGCCAGTGACGGGTTTGTGAGAGCTATTTGAATTCGCTTGTCTTGCGAACCGATCGTCTTAGGGGACCTCATGAGGGAATGGCAGTTTGCAGATCCTCCTAACGTCGCGGTGTTTTTGGACAGGGGCATAGTAACCCGGGGCGACTGGATCGCATATGTCTCGCATGACGATGACGACGGCAGTTGGCAATTCCACAACAGCGAAACCGGACCTGTTGAAGAAGGCGACATAATGATCGTGAACCTGCAAAGCGTTTTGCAGCGGGATGAAAGCATCCAGATCTTGGCCGACTTGCCGGAAGGCTGGCATGCCTGGCGCAGCTCAAAATCGTCACCTTGGCAGCGGGCCAAATCGCGTCCCACACCCACCAACGACAACGAATGACTCGGCAATGTCTCAGGTCTGAGCTTGCACCGGTTCGCCGGTCTCCAGAGCGGGCGGCTCATCCCGACGCTTCGGCTCCTTGATCCTGAACCACGTCACGTAAAGCGCCGGCAGGAACAGCAGCGTGATCGCAGTACCCGCGATGATGCCGCCCATCATCGCGTAGGCCATCGGTCCCCAGAACACTTCGCGCGCGATCGGGATCAGCGCCAGGCTGGCGGCGGCGGCCGTCAGCGCGATCGGCCGCATCCGGTGTTCGGTCGCCTCGATAACGGCGGCCCAACGGTCCTTGCCCTCCGCGACAAGGTCCTCGATCTGCACGATCAGGATGACCGAGTTGCGGATCAGGATGCCGATCAGGGCAAGCACGCCGAGGATGGCGACGAAGCCGAGCGGCGCGCCGCTCGGCACCAGGGCCGCCACCACGCCGATCAGCCCGAGCGGCGCCACCGCAACGACCAGAAACAGGCGCTGGAAGCTCTGCAGCTGGACCATCAGGATGGTTGCCATCACAAACAGCATCAGCGGCACGACGGCCGCGATCGGCCCCTGGCTCTTGGCGCTTTCCTCAACGGAGCCGGCGGTCTCGATCGAATAGCCCGGCGGCAGCTTGGCGATGAAGGCATCGACCGAAGGCTTCAATTCGTTGACCACCGTTGCCGGTAGAACGTCGCCGACCAGGCCGGCCCGCACCGTGATGGTCGGGATGCGGTCGCGTCGCCACACCGTCGGCTGTTCGAGCTCGTAGCGGAAGTTGGCCACCGCCGCGAGCGGGATGGCCTCGCCGGTGCTGGTCGGCAGTTGCATGTTCTGCAACGTCTCGATCGAACCGCGTTCGGCCTCGCGCGAGCGCGCCACCACATTGATCAGATAGGTGGCATCGCGCACTTGCGTGATGGTGGCGCCGCCGACGGTGCTGTTGAGCGCGCTGGCGATGTCGGAGGAGGTGATGCCGAGCTGCCGCGCCTTGTCCTGCAGCACGTCGACCCTGAGCACGCGCTGCGGCTCGTTCCAGTCGAAGGTCGGCGCGGCGAGCTTGGGATTGGCCGAGATGACGCCGGCGAATTGCTGCGCCAGCGCGCGCACCGTCTGGATGTCGGGCCCGCCGACGCGGTACTGCACGGGGCGGCCGACAGGCGGCCCGAGTTCGAGCAGCTTGACGAAGGCGTCGGTGCCGACGAATTCCTCGCGCAGCAGCTTTTCCAGCGCCGGCTTCACCCGGTTGCGAGCCTCGATGCTTTTGGTGACGATGACCGTCTGGCCGAAATAGGGGTTGGCCGGTTGCACGTCATAGGCGAGCACGAAACGCACCGCGCCCTGGCCGATATAGGACGAGAAATGATCGATATCGGGATTGCCGACCAGGGCTCGCTGCTCGAACCGCTCCATCTGCTCGCGCGTGTCGGCGATCGAGGAATTCTGCGGCAGGTTCCAGTCGACGATCAGCTCCGGCCGGTCCGATGGCGGGAAGAACTGCTGCTGCACCAGGCCGAAGCCGGCGATCGAGGCGGCAAACAACAGCACCGTGGCGATGATGGTCAGCCAGTGATGGCGCACCGAGCCGACAAGGGCACGCCGGAACAGCGAGGTGAAGCGGCCCGGCTGGTCGTGATGCTTCGTCTTCATCGCCGCCGGCAGGATGGTGACGCCGAGCAGCGGCGCGAACAGCACCGCCACGATCCACGACACCAGCAGCGACACGGCGATGACCACGAACAGGGTGAAGGTGTATTCGCCGGCGGCGCTGTTGTTGAGGCCGATCGGAATGAAGCCCGCGACGGTCACCAGCGTGCCGGTCAGCATCGGAAAGGCGGTCGATGTGTAGACATAGGTCGCCGCCTTGCGCAGGCTATCACCGACCTCCAGCCGCGCCACCATCATCTCGACCGCGATCATCGCGTCGTCGACCAGAAGCCCGAGCGCGATGATCAGCGCACCGAGCGAGATGCGCTGCAGCGAGATGCCGAGATAGGACATGACCGTGAAGGTGATGGCCAGCACCAGCGGGATCGACAGCGCCACGACGAAGCCGGCGCGCATGCCGAGACTGATGAAGGACACGGCCAGCACGATGGCCACCGCCTCGAACAAGGCGCGCGTGAAGCCCGAGACCGCTTCCTCGACGATGACCGGCTGGTCGGCGACCAGATGCACGCCGACGCCGACCGGCAGGTCTGCCAGCACCTTGTTCATCGCCTCATGCAGCGCCTCGCCGAATTTGAGCAGATTGGCGTTGGGCTTCATGCCGATGGCAAGCCCGATCGCGTCCTGGCCGTTGAAGCGGAACAGTGCCGTTGGCGGATCGGCATAGCCGCGCGTGATCGTCGCCACGTCGCTCAGCCGGAAGAAGCGGTCGTTGACGCGAAGATTGATTGCGCGAAGGCTCTCTTCGGAGGTGAACTGGCCGCCGACCCGCACGCTGATGCGTTCCGGGCCGGATTGGATGACGCCGGACGGGGTGATCGCGTTCTGCGCCTGCAGGCTTGCCACGATCGCCTGTTGGTTGAGGCCGAGGGCCGCGATCTGGCGGGTCGAGAATTCGAGATAGATCGCCTCGTCCTGGGCACCGACCAGGTCCACCTTGCCGGCATTCGGCACGGTCAGGATTTTTGTCCTGACATCCTCGACATAGTCGCGCAGCTGGCGCGGCGTCAGCCCGTCCGACGTAAAGGCGTAGATGTTGCCGTAGACGTCGCCGAAACGGTCGTTGAAGAACGGTCCCTGGACGCCTTGCGGGAACTGCGCCTTGATATCGTTGACCATGTTGCGCACCTGAATCCAGTTCGGCACGACGTCGCGCGCCTTGGTGGTGTCCTTCAGGTTGACGAAGATGACGGTCTGGCCGGCTGTGGTGACGGATTTGGTGTAGTCGAGGCTGTCGAGTTCCTCGAGCTTCTTCTCGATGCGGTCGGTCACCTGCTGCACCGTCTCCTTGACCGAAGCGCCGGGCCAATTGGCCTGGATGATCATGGTCTTGATGGTGAAGGCGGGGTCTTCCTCGCGGCCGAGGTTGAGGTAGGAGAAGATGCCGGCCGCAACGAAGACCAGCATGAAATACCAGACCATCGAGCGGTGGTTGAGCGCCCAGTCGGAAAGGTTGAAGCCCTTCATGAGGCCCCTCCCGCGGGCAGTTTGACCTTCTGGCCTTCGGTCAGGCTGTGGACGCCGGCGGTGACGACGCGCATTCCCGCTTCCAGCCCCTGAGCCACCGTGAAGGTTCCGCCGTTCCTGGAGGCAACCTTGATCTCGCGCGTGCTCACGCTCGATGTCTGCGCATCGACGACCCACACCCTGTCGGAGCCGTTCCTTTGGAAGAGCGCCGACAGCGGCAGTTCGATCGTCGGCTCCACCGTGGTCATGCGCGTTGCGGTCACGGTCGAGCCGAGCCGGAAGGCCTGCGGCGGATCGGTAAGCGTCAGCCGCACGCGCCGCGTGCGCGTCGAGCCCTCGGCCTGCGGCGCGATCTCGCGCAGCTTGGCCTCGGTCCGGATCGTCGGCAGCGATTGCAGGATGACCTGGAACGGCGTGCCGGCCGTGAGATCGCCGGTCAACTGGTCGGGAATATCGACCACCGCTTCGCGCGGGTCCGAGCGCGCCACGGTGACGACCGTCTGGCCGGGGGAGACCGTCTGGCCGACCTCGGCGCCGACAGCGGTGACGACGCCGTCGAAATCCGAGAACAGCCTGGCATAGCCGAGCTGCTCCTGCGATTTGGCCAGCGAGGCCTTGGCCCGCTCGACACTGGCCTCGGCCGCCTTCCTCGCCTGCTGCGCGGCATCGAACACGGCTTGCGTGGTGTTGGCGGTGGCAAGCAATTGGCGCTGGCGCTCCTCGCTGGCGGCGGCGTTGGCAAACTGTGCCTCGGCATTGGAGAGCTCGGCCTTGGCCGCCTGGACGGACAGCTCCAAGGCGGTCGGGTCCAGTGCCGCGATCGTCGTGCCCTTGCTGACGATGTCGCCGACATTGACGTCGCGGGACACGACCCGGCCGAGCAGGCGAAAGGCGAGATCGGCGCTGACCTGCGGCTCGACCGATCCGGCGAAGCCGAAGACCTGCGTGGTGCGCGGCTCGACCACCACCGACAGCACCGGCCGGATGATCTCCGGCGGCTTCTCCTCCGATTTCGAGCAGGCGGCGAGCGCGCCAAGCGCGATCACGCCAAGCAGGAGGCGCGGCAGCCGGCTCATTGGCCCGCTCCCGATATCTCGATTTTCTGACCCGCACTGAGCAGCTGTCCGCCCGCGGTGACGACGCTTTGGCCCTCCTCCAATCCCCTGGCGATGACGACGGTGCCGGAATTGAAAGCCAGCACCTCGACCGGTGCCATCGTCACCGTACCGGTCGAGGGATCGACGATCCAGACCGCCGGCTTGCCGGCGCTGGACGTCAATGCCTGCCAGGGCAGCAGGATCGCCTTGGCCGGTTTGGCGCCGACCGAGCCGATGACGGCCGCGCCCAGCGGCATGCCGGCGGGCGTATCGGCAATGCCGACCTTGACCCGGATCGAGCCCGACGCCGGATCGACCGCCGGGGAGATTTCGCGCACCTTGCCCGTTGCCCTGATCTGCGGGTCGGACAGGAGCGTGATCGTCACCGCCGGCGAGGTCGGCGTCCTGGCGATCAACGTCTCCTGGACGTTGAACACCGCGTCGCGGTCGCCGTCCTCGGCGACGGTGAAGACGGTCTGCGCAGCCTGCACCACCTGGCCGGTTTCGACCTGGCGGGCGGTGATGACGCCCGCGGCGCCAGCCTTGAGTTCGGTGAAGGACAGGTTCTGCTTGGCATTGGCGAGCGCGCTCTGCGCCGCGTCGAGGCTGCCTTGCGCCACCTTCAATGCCTGATCGGCGGCGTCATAGTCGCGCCTGGTGGTGTAACCCTGGGCAAGCAGCGTCTTTTGCCGCTCGAAGGCGGCGGCGGACTGGGTCAACTGCGCTTGCGCCGCGTCGAGATCGGCCTGCGCCGAGCGCAAATCGGATTCCTGCTCCTGCGGGTCGATGCGGGCAAGCACCGCGCCCTTGTCGACATGCTGGCCGACATCGGCAAGCCGTTCGGCGACGCGGCCGCCGACCCGGAACGACAGATTGTTCAGCGTGCGCGCCGCGATCACCCCGGTCAGCGCGGTTCTCGGCGCATAGTCGGCCATCGCCACGGTCTCGGTGCGCACCATGATCGGCAGCTTTTTTTCCGCCGCTTCCTGTTTCTGGCAGCCGGCCAAAAGCAGGACGGCCGTGCAAGTGAAAAGCGCTACGCCGATGGAAAAAGTCGAAAAATTGGAAGGTTTGACCGATGGCGGCGAGACGGACGATGTCGCGTTCCTGCTCATGGGTTCCCTCAGCCGCAGGCCGCTCGCCGATCGCGATGCCTCGCGGATCCCGGCACGATAGTCGATCTCCCGAAAAAGGAAACCGGACTCGTACCCGTGTCAGGCATCCGACTCGGGTTTGCAAAGGCCTGACGACGGCCAGTCCCGGCCGGGCAGCTTTTCGTGATAGGAATTTTTTCCTTGACGAGGTGAAGGCAACTATGATAGATATTTGGATATGGTGCTGAGTTGCGCCAGGGACCCGCCGCACAGGCGGGTTTTTCCGTTCAATGATCCTCAACAGCGCGCCGCGAAGGCTCCGAACCCGTTAACGCAGTCCGTTGCCCTGGTACGGATATCGCCGGCTGGTCAGGCGCGATACCTCAGGCCCAATCGCCTGCCGGCGGTGCCGACTTGAGGAAAGCATGAAATAAGCCCAGAAGACATCTGATCAAGCAGAACGGGCGCCGGCCCTATGAGGGACATCATGAAGAACTCAGCCATTTCCGAACGCAAGAGCCAGTCGATCTCGCGCGGTGTCGGTATGACCACGCAGATTTACGCCGACCGGGCCGAGAACTCGGAAATCTGGGATGTCGAGGGCCGCCGCTACATCGATTTCTCCTCCGGCATCGCCGTCGTCAACACCGGCCATCGCCACCCCAAGGTCATCGAGGCGGTCAAGGCGCAACTCGACCGCTTCACCCACACCTGCCACCAGGTGGTGCCCTATGAGAGCTATGTAAGGCTGGCCGAACGGCTGAACGGCATTCTTCCGGGCAAGTTCGAGAAGAAGACAATCTTCGTCACCACCGGCGCCGAGGCGGTCGAGAACGTCATCAAGATCGCCCGCAATGCCACCGGCCGCCAGGCCGTCATCGCCTTTGCCGGCGGCTTCCATGGCCGCACCTTCATGGGCATGGCGCTGACCGGCAAGGTCGTGCCCTACAAGGTCGGCTTCGGCGCCATGCCGGCCGACGTCTTCCACGCCCCGTTCCCGGTGCCGCTGCACGGCGTGTCGGTGGCCGATTCGCTTGCCGCGCTCGATCGCCTGTTCAAGGCCGACGTCGATCCGGCCAGGGTCGCGGCCATCATCGTCGAGCCGGTGCAGGGCGAGGGCGGCTTCTACGAAGTGCCGCGCGATTTCATGACCGCGCTGCGCAAGATCTGCGATCAGCACGGCATCCTGCTCATTGCCGACGAGGTGCAGACCGGCTTCGCCCGTACCGGCAAGATGTTCGCCATGGAGCATCATGAAGTGACCGCCGACATCACCACCATGGCCAAGGGCCTGGCCGGCGGCTTTCCGCTGGCTGCGGTCACCGGCCGCGCCGAGATCATGGATGCGCCTGGCCCCGGCGGGCTGGGCGGCACCTATGGCGGCAGCCCGATCGGCGTTGCCGCCGCGCATGCGGTGCTTGACGTGATCGAGGAAGAGAAACTGTGCGACCGCGCCAACTCGCTCGGCGCCAGGCTGAAGCAGCGCCTGGGATCGATCCGCGACGACGTCCCGGAAATCGTCGACATCCGTGGCCCCGGTTTCATGAACGCGGTCGAGTTCAACGACGTCAGGAAGGGCTTGCCATCGGCGGAGATGGCCAATGCGGTCAGGCTGAAGGCACTCGACAAGGGGCTGATCCTGCTCACCTGCGGCGTTCACGGCAACGTCATCCGCTTCCTGGCGCCGCTCACCATCCAGGACGGCATCATGACCGAGGCGCTCGACATTCTGGAAAGCTCGATCCGCGAGGTTCGCGCTGCCTGAAGGGCCGGCGCCCATTTCTCCTGACGGCTTACACTGAGCCCGGTGAACGTGCCGTCAGGAGCTCGGATTCTGTAACCAGGCTGGAATGTCCATCTTGGCGTGCAGCACCCGCCAAACATCGATATGTTCGGTCTGTTCAAGATAAAAAATCAGGTATGGATAGCGCCTGACTTGCACGCTACGCAGACCAGGCAATCCAATTTCGTAGCCATATCTCAGAGAGCCCGATGCGGGATGGCTGGCTAGCAGTTTGTAGGCGTTTTGAAGCTCCTCGATGTAGCCCAATGCCGCGCGCGAACCAGCTTCTCGCGTATAGTAATCGACAGCATCCTCGACATCCCGCAGGGCTAGTTTTCGAGGAATGATCGCCTTTATGGGCACTTACTCTATTGGCCCTGCGCCCGTTTCCGCAGCGCGGCGAAATAGTCGTCGTCAACCGGAGCGCCCGGGGCGGACGATGCGCCCTCAAGGAGCAAGCCGCGCAGAAGCTGACGATCTTGATCGCGGCGGATCAATTCACGCACATACTCGCTGCTCGTGCCATAGCCGCGATCGGTCACTTGCTGATCGACAAAATGCTTCAAGCTTTCCGGCAGGGAGATGTTCATGGTGCTCATTCAGGCATTTTATAGCCTATGGCAAAAATTGGCAATCTTAGGCACTGGCCTCGGCTGACTCTTTGTTCTGGAACGCGACCAGCGCCGCTTTCAATCCGTCCGGCCCCGCTGCCACCGTCTGTGGCGCCGGCGAGAAGCCGGCGCTCAGCATCTTGCGGCCGAGCATGTGGTCGCCGGGGCGGTTGACCGATTCGATGCCGAGCAGCCTGTCTGCGGCATAGTGGTAGATCGAGAACTTGTTGTCGGCGAGATCGCCCAGCACGACATGGCTGTCGCCGCCGGATGTCAGGCCGACCATCTGCAGCTTCATGTCGCCGATGTCGGACCAGAACCAGGGCACGGCCGAATAGGCGTCGGCATGGCCCGTTATGGTGCGCGCGGCAAGCCGCGCCTGGTCGGTGGCGTTCTGTACCGATTCCAGCCGCACGTCGCCGCCGGTGAACCAATGCCGATAGGAGGCGGCGTCGCCGATGGCGAGGATTTCCGGCACCGAGCTACGCATCTGGTTGTCGACGCGAATGCCGTTGGCGATGGTGAGGCCGGCTTCCCCGGCCAGTTCGACATTGGGCACGGCGCCAATGCCGACGACGACCATGCGCGCCGGCAGCCTTTCGCCAGACGAGGTGATCGCTGCCGTGACATGGCCGTTTTCGCCCTCGAGCCTTGCGATCGTGGTGCCGGTGAGAATGTGCACGCCGGTCGCTTCCAGCCGTTGGCGGACATGGCTCGCCACGATCGGCGCCACGGTGCGGCCAAGCAGCCGGTCAACCGCTTCCACGACCGTTACGGTGCGGCCGGCCGCGCGCAGCGTCGCCGCGATCTCCAGCCCGATGAAGCCGCCGCCGAGGATAACGACGTCTTCGCTCCGTGCGCTCAAGTCCCGGATCAGCCGCGCATCGGAAAGCGAGCGCAGCGACACCACACCGGACAGATCCGCGCCCGGCAGCGGCAGCAGGCGCGGGCGCGAGCCGGTGGCGAGGATCAGATGATCGAAGGCAAGTTCGCCGCCGCCTGATATCTCCAAACGGCGACGTCCGGCATCGATGCGGTCGATCCGAACGCCCGGCCGGTAGTCGACGGCGCTGCCGGTGTAAAATGCCTCGCCACGCAAGGGTTGCGGCTTGGCCTCGGCATCCTTGATGAAGGTCTTCGACAGCGGCGGCTTGTGATAGGGCAGTTCGTTCTCGTCGCCGACGAGGATCACCGGCCCGTCGTAACCCTCCTCGCGCAGGCTTGCCGCCGCCTGCACGCCCGCATGTCCCGCACCGACAATGACCACGCCGTTCTTCATCGCATTCCGATCCCAAGCTTGATTTTAGGATGTCTCGCCACGTGGCAATTGTCTGGCGCCGCCGCAAGAGGCCATTTGCGGGTCGCACCCGGAACGGCGGCTGTCAATCGGACAGTTCGGCGATGACGTCGGCACACGGTGCAGGCGGCTAAAGTTGACTATCGCAGTTTAGAATAATTCTAAACTGTTGTTTCGATTGAGTTTTCCTGTCGATTTTCGTTGACTTCCATCGGTCCTGAAGCTTTATGGGGCCTCGCGCATCGGCGCATCCCTTTGATGTCTGGGCCTTGAACCCTTTCGATTGGAGGCATTTTGGTGTCTTTCTTCTTCGACCCGCGCGACAGCGCGGCATGCCCCGCGAATGACGGCCTGCACATGGCCTGGCGCCGGTTGTCGCGCGCGCCGTTCACAAAATTCCCGAAAAACTGGAGAGTGATAATGACGGCACGACATGGCAGCAGGCTTGCGGCGATCAGTGCCACGGCGCTGCTGACGGCGGCGGTGTTCGTGCTGCCGGCCAAGGCCGAGAGCGATCCCAAGGCGGTCATCAAGACCTATGCCGACATCGCGCTTGCCAAATACGAGGATTCGCTGACCACCGCGCAGGCGCTCGACAAGGCGGTCGATACCTTGTTGGCCAAGCCTTCGGCCGAGACGCTCAATGCCGCCCGCGAGGCCTGGAAGGCATCGCGCGTTCCCTACCAGCAGACCGAGGTCTACCGCTTCGGCAACAAGATCGTCGACGACTGGGAAGGCAAGGTGAATTCCTGGCCGCTGGACGAAGGCCTGATCGATTATGTCGCCAAGAGCTACGGCACAGAATCCGACGCGAATTCGCTCTACACGGCCAATGTGATCGCCAACAAGGAGATCGAGATCAACGGCAAGAAGGTGGACGCCTCGAAGCTTTCGCCGGAATTCCTCTCCGGCACGCTGCAGGAGGCCGGCGGCGTGGAGGCCAATGTCGCCACCGGCTACCATGCCATCGAGTTCCTGCTCTGGGGTCAGGACCTGCACGGCACCGGACCGGGCGCCGGCGAGCGCCCCTACACCGACTATGATCTCAAGAACTGCACCGGCGGCAATTGCGACCGCCGCGCGGAATATCTGAAGTCAGCCAGCACGCTTTTGGTGTCCGACCTCCAGGAGATGGTCGGCGACTGGAAGGAAGGCGGCGCTGCGCGCAAGAACCTGGTCGACGGCGAGCCGAACGCCGCTATTTCGGCCATCTTCACCGGCATGGGCTCGCTCTCCTACGGAGAACTCGCCGGCGAGCGCATGAAGCTCGGCCTGCTGCTGCACGATCCGGAAGAGGAGCATGACTGCTTCTCCGACAACACCTACAATTCCCATCTTTATGACGCCGTCGGTATCCGCGCCGCCTATCACGCCAGCTACACCAGGCTGGACGGCACCGTCGTTTCAGGGCCGTCGGTGGCGGACATGGTCAAGGCGGCCGATCCGGCCATCGACAAGGAACTGTCTGACAAGCTCGATGCCACCGTCGCCAAGATGGAGGCAATCAAGGCCCGCGCCGAAGGCGGCGAGGCTTACGACCAGCAGATCGCCGAAGGCAACACCGAGGGCAACGCCACGGTGCAGGCGGCAATCGACGCACTGGTCGACCAGACCAAATCGGTCGAACGCGCCGTCGGCGCGCTGAAGCTCAACGCCATCGCCTTTGAGGGTTCAGACAGCCTCGATGCGCCGGACAAGGTGTTCCAGTAAGCGTCGAAGCCTGGAAGCCCGGGCCGAAGTCACAAAGGCTTCGGCGCGGGGAAGATAGAGTCAAGCCACACGGCGCGGAAGGCGCCGTCAGCCATCCGAGCAAGTTTATGCTAATCTGCCATTGCAACATCATCACCGAGAAGGAGATTGAGCAGACGATCGTCGGGCTGCTGGACCAGGATCCCTGGCAGCTCATCGTGCCGGCAAAAGTCTATCACGCCATGCACAAGCGCGGTCGCTGTTGCGGCTGCTTCCCAAATGTGGTCGAAACGATCATTCGGGTCACCGAGAACTACCACGCCCGCTCGCAGGCGAGCGGCGTTGACATCGTTTCACATCTGGATCGCGTCAGAGGCCTGCGCGTCCAATACGGGAGCAGAACCCATGAAAGGCGAACCACAGATCATCGAGCGGCTTAACGAGGCTCTGTTCCTGGAGCTTGGTGCCGTCAATCAGTATTGGGTCCATTTCCGTCTGCTGGAGGACTGGGGATACGCCAAGCTCGCCAAGAAGGAACGCGCCGAATCGATCGAGGAGATGCACCATGCCGACAAGCTCGTGGCCCGGATCATCTTCCTGGAAGGGCACCCCAATCTGCAGTCCGTGGCGCCGCTGCGTATCGGACAGAACGTGAAGGAAGTGCTCGAATCCGACCTTGCCGGCGAGTATGACGCTCGCACCGCCTACAAGCGCTCGCGCGAGGTCTGCAACGAAGCCGGCGACTATGTCAGCATGAAACTGTTCGAGGAACTCTTGGCCGACGAGGAGGGGCACATCGACTTCCTCGAGACGCAGCTCGATCTGCTTGCCTCGATCGGCGAGGAAAAATACGGCCAGCTCAATGCCGCATCGGCGGACGAGGCGGAGTAAGGGCATGCGGGAATGCGGCGCACCCTAGCATTGCTGCGCCGCTGGCGGCGGGCCAAAGGGCTGTCGTCAAACAGAAAACCGGGAAGCGTCGTGCTTTCCGGTTCGGCCGCCATCATCCTTTTGGCCTTCGCCACGGGCGGGTCCGGCTCGCAGCAGCCCGCCAATTTCGCCGCCACGCGCACCGACCTCAGCCCGAAGGATCAGGCGCGCGTCACAGCCGTTACCAGGCCGACCAAGGACTTCTCGAAACCCGAGCAGTTCGAATTGATGCAAGGCGGCGCCGGCACATCCAGGAAGGACGTCAACCGCGATTCCTTCTCGCAATCGTCGGCCAACATCACCTTCGAGGAAGAAGGCACCTTCAAGCTGGGCAACGCCCTGTTCCGCAAGAATTGGGTCTCGTCGCCGTCCTCGACGCAGGCTTCCGACGGGCTCGGACCGCTGTTCAACGAACGCGCCTGCCAGAACTGTCATCTGAAGGACGGCCGCGGCCGTCCGCCGCAAGGCACCGGCAGCACGTCGATGTTCCTGCGGCTGGCGCGCGAGCCGAGCACCGAGGAGGAGAAGGCTGGGCTTGCCGACCACAGGCTGCTCAACATCCCCGATCCGGTCTACGGTTCGCAGCTGCAGGATCTTGCCGTCCCCGGCCTGCGCGGCGAGGGCCGGATGCGCGTCGATTACAGCGAGGAAAAAGTCGGGCTCGGCGACGGCACCGTGGTTTCGCTGCGCAAGCCCACTTACGCGGTCGATGATCTGGCCTACGGCCCGCTCGATCCGCGCACCACGCTGTCGCCGCGCCTGACGCCGCCGATGATCGGGCTTGGCCTCATCGAGCAGATCGCGCCCGCTGATATATTCGCCCATGCCGATCCGAACGACCGGGACGGCGACGGCATTTCCGGCAGGCCGAACATCGTGCGCGACGGCATGAGCGGCGAGCTCACCCTTGGTCGTTTCGGCTGGAAGGCGCAGACCGCGTCGATCCGCCAGCAGGCCGCGGATGCCTTTGCCGGCGACATCGGCATCTCGACGCCGGAGGAGCCCAAACATTGGGGCGACTGCACCGCCGCCGAGAAGGATTGCTTTGCCATGCCGGATGGCGTGCAGGAGCGGCTCGGTCAGGCCGAGGCGCCGGCGCCGGTCATGGACCTCGTCACCTTCTATTCGCAGAACCTGGCCGTGCCGGCACGCCGCGACCTCGGCGCCCCTGATGTGCTCGCCGGCAAGAAATTGTTCTACGAGATCGGCTGCGTTTCCTGCCACGCGCCGAAATTCGTAACCCGCCGCGACGCGCCCAACAAGGCGCAGGCCTTCCAGCTTATCTGGCCCTATTCCGACTTCCTGCTGCACGACATGGGCCCCGGCCTTGCCGACGGCCAGGCGGTGGGCGAGGCGACGGGCAACGAATGGCGCACGCCGCCGCTATGGGGCATAGGCCTCACCGAAACGGTCAACGGCAACAATTTTTATCTGCACGATGGCCGCGCCCGCAGCCTGGTCGAGGCGATTCTTTGGCATGGCGGCGAGGGCCAGAAATCGCGCGACCGCTTCGCCGCCGCCGATGCGGCCGACCGCGATGCCTTGGTCAAATTCCTGGAGTCCCTGTGATGTTGAAGCGTTCCGCGCTGGTAATCCTTCTTCCTCTGGCCCTGCTGGGCGTCAGCCCCACATCGGCGGCGGTGAAGGCCACCGACGTCATCCAGCGGGCAATCGACGGCTTTGTCCGGCCAGCCTATGCCAGTCTGCACGATCGCGCGGCGGGCTTGAACAAGGCGATGCACGCGCTTTGCGAAAAACCCTCAAAGGGCGATCTCGATGCGGCACGCGCCGAATTCTCGCGCACGGTGGATGCCTGGTCGTCGGCCGAGATCATCGGGTTCGGCCCGATCAAGGAAAACAACCGGCTGGAGCGAATGCTGTTTTGGCCGGATCGCAAAAGCATCGGCCTGAAACAGGTGCAGGCCGCGCTGGCGGCCCAAGACCCGAGCGCCACCGATCCGGCACAGCTTTCCGGCAAGAGCGTCGCCATGCAGGGGCTCGGCGCCTTGGAGTTCGTGCTCCACGGTGACGGCGCCGATGCGCTTGCCGGCAAGAACGATCCCTATCGCTGCGCCTATGGCGCCGCGGTTGCCGGCAACATCGAAACCATGGCCGGCGATGTCGCCGACGCCTGGAACAAGCCGGACGGCTTTGCGGCGCTCTGGGCCAATCCGGGGCCGCAGAATCCGCTCTATCGCGACGGCACGGAAGCGGTGACGGAACTGGTCGGCATCTTCATCAACGAGCTGGAAATGGTTCGCGACGTGCGCCTGAAAGGCTTCCTGGGCGGCAAGCCGGAGGCGGACAAGCCGAAACAGGCGATCTACTGGCGTTCGCAAAACACCACCAATTCGCTGGCCGGAAACCTTGCCGGCATCGACGGGCTGTTCGAGGCATCGAAGCTCGGCGATGCGCTGCCGGCCGATGCGCGCTGGATGGCGGAATCGATCCGTATCCAGCTGGTCAACGGCGTCGCCACCGCGAAGTCGGTCCAGGGCCCGATCGACATGGCGCTCGCCGACCCGGCGCTGCGCGCAAAGCTCGAGCATCTCGCGCTGATCACCTCCAGCCTGTCGACCCTGTTCGGCACCAGGCTGACCGCCGAATTCGGCCTGACCGCCGGTTTTTCCTCGCTGGATGGGGACTGAGCGTGAAAACCTCCCTCATTGACCGTCGCGATTTCCTGAGAGCCGCGGGCATCGGTTTTGCCGCCGCGATGGCGCCGCCGGCCTGGGCAAATACGCTTGCCGCCGATGCCGTCTTCGCCACCGCCTTCGTCAAGCGCGACGGCAGCTATGGCGCCGCAATCCTGTCCGAGGCCGGCAAGCTCCTGCACGCGATCGACTTGCCCGACCGCGGCCACGACGTCACCTTCGATCCCATATCGAAGCGCTCAGTGGTGTTCGCCCGCCAGCCCGGCACCTTCGCCGTGGTCTTCGATCACGCCGGGCGCGATGAACCGCTGACCATCGCCAGCATCACCGGCCGGCATTTCTTCGGCCATGGCGTGTTCTCCCCGGACGGCGCCTTGCTTTATGCCGCCGAGAACGATTTCGACAACGCGGCCGGCGTCGTCGGCGTCTACGACGCGCGGGCGAAATTCAAGCGCCTTGGTGAATTCCCGACCTATGGCATGGGACCCCACGAGCTTCTGCTCCTGGGCGACGGCAGGACGATCGCCGTTGCCAATGGCGGCATCGAGACTCATCCCGATTATGGCCGCGCCGAACTCAACATCGCCACCATGAAGCCGTCCTATGTGCTCATCGACCGTGTCACCGGCGATCTGGTCGAGAAGCACGAATTGCCGGCGGCGCTGCACCAGCTGTCGATCCGCCACATGGACACCGACCAGACCGGCACCGTCTGGTTCGGCTGCCAGTACAGGGGGCCCGGCACCGACCGTCCGCTGCTGGTCGGCCGCGCCGCGCGCGGCAAGGATTTGCAGCTCCTCGACATGCCGCAGGATGTCCTGTCCGGCTTCCGCAACTATATCGGTTCCGTCGCCGCCAATCCGGTTGCCGGCACCATTGCCGTCTCTTCGCCGGAAGGCAATTCGCTTGTGGTGATCGATGCGGCGAGCGGGCGGCTCGTCTCGTCAAGCGCACTGGTCGAGGTCTGCGGCGTGGCGCCAGACGGGACGGGTTTTATGGCCACCACCGGAGCCGGCGAAATCGTCGAATGCAATGGCGCGACACGGTCCGAACCGGACTACGTCTGGGACAACCATATGCTGCGCATAGAGCCGGCCGCATAGACACCTTCCCGCTGCGTCGGAGCGAAGCCGCTTAAGAAATTATGCGCTTTCCCCTTGCGGTGGCGCGCTGTGGCAGGCACAGGGAATTGTTTTTCGAACCGGTCGTTTCATGAAAATGCTCGCCATCGACTGTGCCGCCAACCTCTGCGCCGCCTGCGTCTATGATGCCGGGGCGAGGCAGGAACTCGGCCGCGCGGTGCTCGATCTAGGCAAGGGCCATGCCGAGCATCTGATGGGCGTCATCGCCGAGGCGCTGAAGGCCGGTGCAACCGCCTATGCCGGCCTTGGCGCCATCGCCGTCTCCGTCGGCCCCGGTTCCTTCACCGGCCTGCGCGTCGGGGTTTCCACTGCGCGTGGCCTGGCGCTGGCGCTCAAGCTGCCTGCAATCGGCGTGACGACGCTCGAGGCGCTGGCGGCCGAGGCGGCAGGGGCATTTCCCGGCCGTGCCGTGCTGGCCGCGCTCGATGCCGGCCGCGAGGAGATCCATGCCGCTCTCTATGATGAAATGTCGGTTTTGACTTACGGTCCGGCCGTGGTCACGCTGGCGGATGCCGTGGCCATGGCGAGCGAGCGGTCTTCGGTGCTCGCCGGAACCGCCGCGACGCGGATCGCGGCATCCGCCGGACGCTCCTTCGACATCGGACCCGAGACGGCGACCGCGGACATTCTCACCTACGCCCGCCTGGCGGCCGCCAAGGGCGAGGGCGAGAGGCCGAAACCTCTTTATCTGCGCGGCGCCGACGCCAAGCCGCAGGCCGGGTTCATACTTTCCAGGCAAGGGAAATAATGCGCATACCTTTTCTCCAGCCGCGCCGCCGCGATTACGCGCTCGAACCGCTCAGGACCACCGACAGTCCGGCGGTCTCGCTCCTGCACCGCGAGGACTTCGTCCGCCCATGGACCGATGGCGAGTTCGCGGCCTTGCTCGAACAGGACACCGTGTTCGGCTATGCCGCGCGCGAAACCGGGCAGGGCGCCAAGCCGCCGGTCGGCTTCGTGCTGGCCCGGCTGGCGGCCGGCGAGGGCGAGATCCTGACCGTCGCGGTGGCGCGGTCGCATCGCCGCCAGGGGCTGGGCTGGCAGTTGATGGACGCGGTGCTGCGCGAACTGCACGCGCAACGCGCCGAAGCGCTCTTCCTCGAGGTCGACGAGACCAATGTCGCCGCGATCGCCCTCTACAGGCGTCTCGGATTCCGCGAGGTCGGCAAGCGCCCCAACTATTACAGGTCGCCCGAGCATGGACCGACCGGCGCGCTTGTCATGCGCCGCGATCTTCGCTAGCCAGGGTTTCGGGGTGGAGCGATGATCGGAAAAATCAGGATTTTCCTGGCGATAGGGCTGGTCGTCGCCGGTTCGCTGATCCTGGTGCCTTTGCAGGTCCTGTCGATGAAGACCGGCTGGTGGCCGGAAACCTTCATCCTCAAGATCTGGCACAGGCTGATCGTCAGGGCGCTCGGCATGCGCATCCATGTAAACGGCACGATGTCCGACCGCCGCCCCTTGTTGATTGCCTCAAATCACATCTCCTGGACCGACATCATGGTGCTGGGCTCGTTTGCCGATGTGAAGTTCATCGCCAGGGCCGACATGGAAGGCTGGCCGCTGATCGGCATGCTGTCGAAGCTCCAGCGCACCGTCTTCATCGAGCGTGAGCGCAAGCGCTCGTCCGGCGACCAGGCGAGCGAGATCGCCAACCGCATGGCCAAGGGCGATGCCATGGTGCTGTTTGCCGAAGGCTCGACGGGCGACGGCAACATCGTCCTGCCCTTCAAGAGCACGCTGTTCGGTGCCGCCTCGATGGCGATTTCGGAGGGCGCGGCGGAGCAGGTCTTCATCCAGCCGGTAGCGATCGCCTATACCCGGCTGCATGGCGTGCCGCTCGGCCGCCGGCACCGGCCGATCGCGGCGTGGATCGGCGACGAGGATCTGATGCCGCACCTCAAGGTGCTGATGGCGGAAGGCGCGCTCGATGTCGAGGTGCATTTCGGCGAGCCGATCGCCTTCGCCAAGGGGTCGAACCGGAAGGAAACGGCGAAGCTGATGGAAAGCCGCGTGCGCGAAATGATGCAGGCGGCACTGGCCGCGCCGCGCCCGAGCCGCTGAATCCCGAAGGCCCCCAGGCAGAATCGTCTGTTTTTTGTCGCGGAAAGGCGTTAGAAGCCGCCGGATGGACTTGAACACGGTTGAAAGCGACGACATCGGCACTGCGGCTGGACAGCAGGCAGTGATTTCCGCGGCAGCGAAAAAGGTCTTCGTCAAGACTTATGGCTGCCAGATGAACGTCTATGATTCGCAGCGCATGACAGATGCGCTGGCCGCCGACGGCTACACGGCGACGCAGACCATCGGCGAAGCCGACCTGGTGCTGCTAAACACCTGCCACATCAGGGAAAAAGCGGCTGAAAAGGTCTATTCCGAGCTCGGTCGCATTCGCGAAATGAAGGCCGAACGCGCCGCCGCCGGACGCGAATTGCTGATCGGCGTCGCCGGTTGCGTGGCGCAGGCCGAAGGGGCCGAGATCATCCGCCGCTCGCCCGCCGTCGACCTGGTCATCGGCCCGCAGACCTATCACCGGCTGCCGGACGTACTGGCCAGGGTGCGCGGCGGCGAGAAGATCGTCGAAACCGACTACGCCATTGAGGACAAGTTCGAGCACTTGCCGCAGCCGAAGCGCGCCGAGGTGATCAAGCGCGGCGTCACCGCCTTCCTCACCGTCCAGGAGGGCTGCGACAAGTTCTGCACCTTCTGCGTCGTGCCCTACACCAGGGGGTCCGAAGTGTCGCGGCCGGTGGCACAGATCGTCGCCGAAGCCGAGCGCCTGGCGGAAGCCGGGGTGCGCGAGGTGACGCTGCTTGGCCAGAACGTCAATGCCTGGCATGGGCAAGGCGAAAACGGCGAGGAATGGGGCCTTGGCCGCCTTCTGTTCAGGCTGGCCGAAATTCCCGGGCTGGCGCGCCTGCGCTACACCACGAGCCACCCGCGCGACATGGACGACGAGCTGATAGCGGCCCATCGCGACCTGCCGGCACTGATGCCGTATCTGCATCTGCCGGTGCAATCCGGGTCCGACCGCATCCTGCAGGCGATGAACCGCAGGCACACGGCGGATGATTATCTGGCGCTGCTCGACCGCATCCGCGCCGTGCGGCCCGATATCGCGCTGTCGGGCGATTTCATCGTCGGTTTCCCCGGCGAGACCGAGGCGGATTTCGAGGCGACGATGGAGCTGGTGCGCCAGGTGAACTACGCCTCGGCCTTCTCGTTCAAATATTCGCCGCGCCCCGGCACGCCGGGCGCCGAGATGGCCGGCCATGTGCCGGAAGCGGTCAAGGACGAGCGTTTGCAGCGGCTCCAGGCGCTGCTTTTGAAGCAGCAGCAGGATTTCGGCTTGAGTCTCGTCGGCCGCACCATAGATACGCTGATCGAGAAGCCAGGTCGCCAGGCCGGCCAGAAGGTCGGACGCTCACCTTGGCTTCAGCCCGTTATTGTTGATGAAAAGGCCGGCGAAATCGGTGACATTATCCAGGTGCGAATCACGAAGACGGGTTACAATAGCCTGTTCGCCGAATTGGTCTGATGACCTCGGCAGATGAGGAGAGACGGTTGAGCGCAGCGGAGCTGAAGAACCTGCCCCCGGTACCGGCATCTGGGGCTTCTGACATGGCGCACATCGTACTGACTTTCGACAACAACAAGCTTGCCAGCGCCCTCTACGGCCAGTTCGACGAGAACCTCGCCCGGCTCGAGCAGAAACTGGGCGTCGACATCCGCTCGCGCGGCAACCAGCTCACCATCAAGGGATCGGCTTCCGCCGCCGAGCAGGCCCGCCGGGCGCTCGACAATCTCTACGGCATTCTCCAGAAGGGGGTGGATATCGGCCAGTCCGATGTCGACGGCGCCGTGCGCATGGCGGTCGCCGCCGATGACCAGCTCACGCTGCCGACGCTGGAGCGCAAGGGCAAGGTTTCGGCCGCCCAGATATCGACGCGCAAGAAGACGATCTACGCCCGCTCGCTCACGCAGGACGCGTATATGCGGGCGCTGGAGCGCTCGGAACTGGTGTTCGGCATCGGCCCGGCCGGTACCGGCAAAACCTACCTGGCGGTGGCGCATGCGGCGATGCTGCTCGAACGCGGCATGGTCGAGCGCATCGTGCTGTCGCGGCCTGCCGTCGAGGCCGGCGAGCGGCTGGGCTTCCTGCCGGGCGACATGAAGGAGAAGGTCGATCCCTACCTGCGGCCGCTCTACGACGCGCTCTATGACATGATGCCGGCCGACAAGGTCGAACGCGCCATCGCCGCCGAGGTGATCGAGATCGCACCGCTCGCCTTCATGCGCGGCCGCACGCTGGCGCATGCCGCCGTCATTCTCGACGAGGCGCAGAACACCACGCCGATGCAGATGAAGATGTTCCTGACCCGTCTGGGCGAGAATTCGCGCATGATCGTCACCGGCGACCCGACGCAGATCGACCTACCGCAGAACACCAAGTCCGGCCTTGTCGAGGCGCTCCGGATCCTCGATGGTGTGACCGGCATGGTGACGGTCCGCTTCAATGAAGGCGACGTCGTCAGGCATCCGCTGGTCGCCGAGATCGTCAAGGCCTACGACCGTGACGGCAAGCTCGCCCGCGGTCTGGGGACCGAAGGCTGATTTGATCGAGCGACCTCATGGTTGAGCCCGAAACGCCGAACGGGCCGGCTCCGCCGCTGCCCGTCGACATTGATCTGACGGTCGAGGCTGGGCATTGGCCGGACGAAGCCGAGCTTGTCCGGCTGGTCGCCGCCGCCGCCGCCGCTGCATTCGCCGAGACGGGTGCGGCTGGCCGTTCCGAACTCAGCGTCGTTTTTTCCGACGATGCCCATGTCCAGGCGCTCAACGCCGGCTGGCGCGGCAAGGACAAGCCGACCAACGTCTTGTCTTTTCCGGCATTTCCTTTCCCCAAGGGCGGTCCCCTGCCGCCGATGCTCGGCGATATCGTGCTGGCCGCGGAGACGGTGGCGCGCGAGGCGGGACTGGAAGACAAGCCGCTGGAGAACCATATTTCCCATCTCGTCATCCACGGCCTGCTGCATCTCATGGGCCATGATCACGAGACCGATGCCGAGGCCGAGGAGATGGAGGCCGTCGAGCGCGCCGCGCTCGCCAGACTTGCCATTCCCGATCCCTACGCGTAACTACTTCTAACCAATTGACGGACGAAGATGAACGACAAACCTGAAACTGCCGTCCGCCCCGACGCCGGCAGTGCGACCAAGGCTTCCGACACGTCGGAAGAGGGATCAAGTCCGAGTACCGTTACCCCTGGTGTTGCCAACACCGGCAGCGTCGCCGGTGAGCCGTCGCCTGCCGGGCCTTCCCTGTTCAACCGCGTTCTGGGCCTGTTCAGGCAACGCAACGGAACCAGCCTGCGCGAGGAGATCGCCGGCGCGCTCGCCGAGACGACGAGCGATGTCGAATCCTTTTCGCCGGGCGAACGCGCCATGCTCAACAACATCCTGCGGCTGCGCGAGGTGCGCGTCGAGGACGTCATGGTGCCGCGCGCCGACATCGAGGCGGTCGAGATCACGACCACGCTTGGCGATCTGCTTGGCATGTTCGAGCAGTCCGGCCATTCCCGCATGCCGGTCTATGCCGAGACGCTCGACGACCCGCGCGGCATGGTCCATATCCGCGACGTGCTGGCCCATATCACCAAGATTGCGCGCGTCAGGAAAGGCCGGGCGACCAGGAAGACACCCGCCGCCACGGTTCTCGACCTCACCCAGGTCGATCTCTCGCGCACCATAGGCGAACTGAACCTGATCCGGCCGGTGCTGTTCGTGCCGCCGTCCATGCTGGCCTCCGATCTGATGGGCCGCATGCAGACGACCCGCACGCAGATGGCGCTGGTCATCGACGAGTATGGCGGCACCGACGGGCTCGTCTCGCTCGAGGATATCGTCGAGATGGTGGTCGGCGACATCGAGGACGAGCACGACGACGACGAGCCGATGATCACCCAGACCGGTGAAGGCGTGTTCGTCGTCGACGGCAAGGCCGAGATCGACGAGGTCGCCAAGATGATCGGCGGGGATTTCGCCGCCGGCGAACATGGCGAGTATGTCGACACCATCGGCGGCATGATCTTCAACACGCTTGGCCGGGTGCCGGCGCGCGGCGAGGTGGTGCAGGCCATCCCTGGCTTCGAGTTCCATGTGCTCGACGCCGATCCGCGCCGCGTCAAGCGCGTGCGCATCGTGCAGAACCAGAAGGGCGAACGTCGCCGCCGCGCCGCGGCGCGCACCGAGCAGGCTTAAGCGCCTGCGGATGACCGAAGACCCCTTCAAGCACGCCGCCTTGGGATCCGGCGTGTTCTACAGGGATCCGCAGGCCGCGCTGGATTGGCTGGAGGCAGCTTTCGGCTTCGAGCGCAGCATGGTGGTCAGCGATGCCGACGGCAAGCTCGTCCATTCCGAGATGCGGTTCGGCGACTGCTACATCATTGTCGATTCCGAATGGAGCGACTACGTCGCCAGCCCGGCCTCGGTCTCGGGCAAGAACACGCAGTCGGTCTATGTCAGGCTGAAAGACGGCATTGATGCACATTGTGAGCAGGCGCGGACGGCGGGTGCCGGTATAATCCAGGAGCCGGCGGACCAGTTCTACGGCGAGCGCCAGTATCGGGCGCGCGATCCCGAGGGCCATGTCTGGACCTTCACCCAGACCATCCGCTCCGTTCCGCTGGAAGAGGCCGAACGGCTCGGCGACGTGCGCATAGAAGGGTGGCACCGCTGATCCATGTCGCCCTAAATAACTTCGGTTTTGGGAGGAGGACATGCACAAAAACAAAGACCTAAGGCGCGTCGTCTGATCAGTTCAAACGCGATGCGCTCCAGCAGTGGTGAGTGGGTTTCACGGCAGACCACCCGAAGTTTGGAGCGCAGGCCGCGGCCTGATAAATCTGCTGCCGTGATTCGCACGACTCGGAACAATGCATGAACCGCCTGGCCGGCCGGATAATTCTGTTTTGGGGTTGGCGGCGTGCGCTCGTGGCGTTCCTCGCGGGCGCCCTGGCGGTGCTCGGCCAGGCGCCGTACGATTTCTTTGCCGCTTGTTTCATTTCGTTTCCGCTGCTGGTCTGGCTGCTCGACGGGGCGACCGGTGAGGCCTCGGGCAGCCTGTTTGCGCGGCTGCGGCCGGCCTTTGCCGTCGGCTGGTGGTTCGGCTTCGGCTATTTCCTCGCCGGCCTGTGGTGGATCGGATCGGCGCTGCTTGTAGAGGCCGACAGTTTCGCCTGGGCGCTGCCCTTCGCGGTGGTCGGCATCCCCTTTGCATTGGCCTTCTTCTACGGCTTTGCGGCCATGGTCGCCCGGCTCCTGTGGAGCAACGACATCGGCCGCATCGCGGCCCTGGCCGCCGCCTTCGGGCTGGCCGAGTGGCTGCGCGGCTTCCTGTTCACCGGCTTTCCCTGGAACGCGATCGGCTACGCGGCGATGCCGGTGCCCCTGCTGATGCAGAGCGTCTCGGTCACCGGGATGGTCGGCATGAACGTGCTCGCCGTGTTCGTCTTCTCGCTGCCGGCGCTGCTGGCGGCGCGCACGCATCTTCGTCTTGGCGTCGCGCTGCTTGTCGTGCTCGTGGCCGCTCATGCCGGCTTCGGCTATCTCAGGCTCAACGCTCCGGCCGCGCCTGAGGCCCGCACGATCGATGTGCGCATCGTCCAGCCGGCCGTCGACCTTTCGGAAAAGTGGGACGCCTCGGTGCGCGACCGTATCTTCGCCACCTTGATAGGCCTGTCGGCCAAGGCGCCGGACCCCGGCCATGAAAAGCCGCAACTGATCCTGTGGCCCGAAACCTCGGTCCCGTTCCTCCTCACCGAGCGGCCGGACGCTTTGACCGCACTGGGCGACATGCTGGACGCCGGCCAGATGCTGATCGCCGGCGTCGTGCGCGAGGAAGGCGGTGCGGCGGCCGGTGCCGGCAGCCGCTACTACAACTCCGTGGTGGCGATCAACGACAAGGGCGAAATCGCTGACGCCGTCGACAAGGTCCATCTGGTGCCGTTCGGCGAATACCTGCCTTTCGCCGACCTGCTCGATCGTTTCGGCATCGAACAACTGGTCGCTGGCCCGGTGACCTTCACGGCAGGCAATGAGCGGCATGCGATCACGCTGCCGGATGGCGTCCGCGCCTTGCCCTTCATCTGTTACGAAGTGATCTTTCCCGAACTGGTGGCGGTTGACGCAACGTCAGCGCAGCTTATTGTCAACGTTACCAACGATGCGTGGTTCGGCGATACGCCGGGTCCCTATCAGCATTTCAGGCAGGCTCAGATTCGCGCGGTGGAGAACGGGTTGCCCTTGTTGCGTGCGGCCAACAACGGCATCTCGGCGGTTGTCGACCCACGGGGGCGCATCGTCGATGCGCTGGCGATCGACGCGCGCGGGGCCATCGACGTCCGTGTGCCAATCTCGCGGCAAGCGGTCGTGTCCGCCGGCCAGCTGCGCATTAACGGAATGCTGATCATGTTGCTGTTTGCCCTGGCTGCCGTCCTGTTCAATGTAAGGCAAAGGCTACGGGTGAATTGACAGTCGACACATTAGAAACTCATACTGTAACGCCTGAAAATTTCTCGAAGCCGGTGGATCGTTCTGTTGGGGCAGTCGCCTCCGGCTTTGTTTGGGTAGGAAAAAAATCACAAAGCCGAAAAAATTCGGCGAGGAAAAAATGACAGAAGATAACAAGAAGAAACCGAATCCGATCGACATCCATGTTGGAAGTCGCATCCGGCTTCGCCGCAATATGTTGGGAATGAGCCAGGAAAAACTAGGCGAGAACCTCGGCATCACATTTCAGCAGATACAGAAATATGAAAAGGGCACCAACCGGGTCGGCGCAAGCCGCCTGCAGGCGATAGCATCCATACTCGGCGTGCCTGTCGCCTTCTTTTTCGAGGATGCGCCGGGCCAGGAGAGCCCGGCCGGCCGCGGTTTCGCGGAGGATGCTTCGATGGCTTTCGCCGTGGAATTCTGCGGCAGCCCGGAGGGCCTTCAACTCAACCGGGCCTTCGTTAAGATCGCCGACGTCAAGGTGCGTCGCAGGATCATAGACCTGGTGAAGTCGCTGGCGTCCGAAGATTCCGACTGATCCGCAACAGGACTCGACCGGCGGCATTTCGGCCGCTGGTGGTACAAAATATCGACATCGACATTCATGCCAGAAGGGCGGCACCGCTTGACGAGCGGCGCTTCGCCCCGCTAACACGTGGCGCGCCAAATCGGCAGCCTGCCGATCGTTTTTTCAAGAGGGGACACCCGTGACGCGGCAGAACTACTTCTTTACCTCGGAATCCGTTGCCGAGGGCCATCCCGACAAAGTCTGTGACCGGATATCCGACGAGATCGTCGACCTGGTCTACCGTGAGGCCAAGAAGACGGGCATGGATCCGTGGAAAGTCCGCGTCGCCTGCGAGACGCTGGCGACCACCAACCGCGTCGTCATCGCCGGCGAGGTGCGCGTTCCCGAGACGCTGCTGAAGAAGGACAAGGAAGGCAACATCCTGAGGGATGCCGCCGGCCATCCGGTCGTCAACCCGGCGAAGTTCAAGTCGGTCGCCCGCAAGGCGATCCGCGAGATCGGCTATGAGCAGGCCGGCTTCCACTGGAAAAAGGCCAAGATCGACGTTCTGTTGCATGGCCAGTCGCCCGACATCGGCCAAGGCGTCGACAATGCCTCCGACCGCCAGGGCGAGGAGGGTGCCGGCGACCAGGGCATCATGTTTGGCTATGCCTGCCGCGAGACGCCGGACCTGATGCCGGCGCCGATCTACTACAGCCACAAGATCCTCGAACTTCTGGCCGCCGCCCGCCACCAGAACAACGGCGATGCAGGCAAGCTCGGGCCGGACGCCAAGAGCCAGGTCACCGTCCGCTATATCGACGGCAAGGCCGCCGAAGCGACGCAGATCGTGCTGTCGACCCAGCACCTCGATGCGAGCTGGGATTCCAAGAAGGTGCGCAAGGTCGTCGAGCCCTATATCCGCGAGGCATTGGGTGACCTCAAGATCGCCGACGATTGCATGTGGTACATCAATCCGACCGGCAAGTTCGTTATCGGCGGGCCTGATGGCGACGCCGGGCTGACCGGCCGCAAGATCATCGTCGACACCTATGGCGGCGCCGCACCCCATGGCGGCGGCGCTTTCTCGGGCAAGGACACCACCAAGGTCGACCGTTCGGCCGCTTATGCGGCGCGCTACCTGGCCAAGAACGTTGTGGCGGCGAAACTTGCCGACCGCTGCACCATCCAGCTTTCCTACGCCATCGGCGTCGCCCAGCCCTTGTCGGTCTATGTCGACCTGCACGGCACCGGCAAGGTCGACGAGGCAAGGCTCGAGGAGGCGCTGCGCACTGTGATGGACCTGTCGCCGTCCGGCATCCGCCGCCACCTCGACCTCAACAAGCCGATCTACGCCAAGACCTCGTCCTACGGTCATTTCGGCCGCAAGGCCGGCCGCGACGGATCTTTTTCCTGGGAAAAGACCGATCTCGCCAAGGCGCTCAAGGATGCTGTCGCTGCCTGAGGGCGGCGACAGGACCTTGATCAGCCGATGAGTTCCGGGGACAGGCCAAGCCGCGCGACAGAAGCCTTCTTCGGCCGTCGGCGCGGCAAGCCGGTTCGCCCGCAGCAGGCGGCGGCGCTGGAAAGCGGCCTCGACGCCTATCGGCTCGATCTGACGACCGAGGCGCCGTCGGATCTGCGGGCTCTGTTCGAAGCCGATGTTTCCGCCGTTCGCCTCGAAATCGGCTTTGGCGGCGGCGAGCATCTCCTGCATCGCGCGACCGAAGCGCCGATGACCGGCTTTATCGGTGTCGAGCCCTTCGTCAACGGCATGGCCAAGATGATGATGGCGGTGCGGGAAAAGCCGCTGGCCAACCTCAGGGTCTACGACGACGACGCCACGCGGCTGCTCGACTGGCTGCCGCAGGCCTCGCTCGATGGCATCGACCTGCTCTATCCCGATCCGTGGCCGAAGAAGAAGCACTGGAAGCGCCGTTTCGTCAGCCCGGTCAATCTCGAGCGTTTCGCACGCGTTGTGAAGCGTGGCGGCGAATTCCGTTTCGCTTCCGACATCGACACCTATGTGAACTGGACCCTGCTGCATTGCCGCGCGCATGGCGGTTTCGTCTGGCAGGCTGCAGAGGCCGTCGACTGGCATCGCCCCTACGATGGCTGGCCAGGCACCCGCTACGAGGCGAAAGCCGTCCGCGAGGGCAGGCGGCCGGCCTATCTTACCTTCATCAGGACCTAGGCATCAGGTCCCAGGCATCGGGATTGGGCATCAGGATCCAGGCGCCCTTCGTGAGGGGGGCGATCTTCAATTGTTGCGGGGACACAGAAATCGAATGTCGCCCGTTGGCCGGAGTTCAGAAACGGCCGATCTTGTCGAAAGCCGTCGGATCCATGCCGAGCCTGCGCAGATCCTGGGCGTGCGGCTTGCGGCTGGCTTCCACCGCCCGCGACGCGGCTACGGCGCTGCCGAATGTGGTGAAGAGATCGCCTATGGCGGAAAAAACCTTGCGGCTGTTCATTGTCATGTCCTTTCGCGTGCGGTGACGCGCTATCGCTATCGTTTTGTGCAATGCAACATAGATAGGAGCGCGGCTTGAGGACCAACAAGGGCCGTTGCCGCATGGATGGCATGCACCTGGCGCAAGCCCAATGCACCGGACATGCGCTCAGTTGGGACGGCGGGCTTGAAACACCGGGGCGGATCGTTTATATCAGCCTCAAATTCTTGGTCGGTATGACGAAGAGTGGGTCCACCCGGTCCCGCTCTTTTTTATTACCTGCCGACGGCTAGAGAATGATCGACAGGAATCGAATGACGTCAACGGCAAGCGAGAGCGACGATCGCATCATCCGCGAAAGCGGCATCGATGCGCGCATCGCGCTGATCGTCCAGCCGGTGCTGCGCGGCATCGGCTTTCGCCTTGTACGCGTGCATCTGTCCGGCCAGAACGGGCTGACGCTGCAGATCATGGCTGAGCGCGAGGACGGCACCATGACCGTCGAGGATTGCGAAGAGGTGAGCCGTGCGGTGTCGCCGGCGCTCGACGTCGACGATCCCATCGAGAAGGCGTATCATCTCGAAGTCTCATCGCCCGGCATCGACCGGCCGTTGGTGCGCAAATCGGATTTCGTGACCTGGACCGGTCATCTGGTGAAGATGGAAACATCGGTCGTTGTCGCGGATCGCAAGCGCTTCAAGGGCAAGATCGCCGAAGCCGGTGAGAACGATGTGCTGATCGAGCGCGACAAGGCGGCCTACGGTGAGGAGCCGACAGTGCGCGTGCCCTACGACGCCATTGCCGAAGCCCGGCTGATCCTGACCGACGACCTCATCCGTGATGCGTTGTCGAAGGACAACAGGGCGCGCAAGGAAGCCAAGAAACGCCGCGGCGAACCGGACGACGACGTACCGGAGGGTACGGAACCGGGCGCTACGGAAGAACACGAACAGGAAAGTTGATTGAGCTGCCAGGCCCCAGGGGCCGGCAAACAGGCTCGGGAGAAAAAACATGGTTGTAAGCGCCAACAGACTTGAACTGCTGCAGATTGCCGATGCGGTCGCGCGTGAAAAGTCGATCGACAAGTCGATCGTCATCGCCGCCATGGCTGATGCGATCCAGAAGGCGGCACGCTCGCGTTATGGCCAGGAGACCAACATCCGCGCCGACATCAACCCCAACACCGGTGAGATGAAGCTGCAGCGGCTGATGGAAGTGGTCGAGAAGGTCGACGACTATGCCACGCAGATCGCCATTTCCTCGGCGCGCGAGCGCAATCCCGACGCCCAGCTCGGCGACTTCATCGCCGAACAGCTGCCGCCGATGGATTTCGGCCGCATCGCCGCCCAGTCGGCCAAGCAGGTCATCGTGCAGAAGGTGCGCGAGGCCGAGCGCGACCGCCAGTATGACGAATACAAGGACCGCATCGGCGAGATCGTCAACGGAACCGTCAAGCGCGTCGAATACGGCAATGTCATCGTCGATCTCGGCCGTGGCGAAGCGATCATCCGCCGCGACGAGCTGATCCCGCGCGAAAACTACAAATATGGCGATCGCGTCCGCGCCTATGTCTACGACGTGCGCCGTGAGCAGCGCGGCCCGCAGATCTTCCTGTCGCGCACCCATCCGCAGTTCATGGCCAAGCTCTTCACCATGGAAGTGCCGGAGATCTATGACGGCATTATCGAGATCAAGTCGGTCGCCCGCGATCCCGGTTCGCGCGCCAAGATCGCCGTCATCTCGCGCGACAGCTCGATCGATCCGGTCGGCGCCTGCGTCGGCATGCGCGGCAGCCGCGTCCAGGCGGTCGTCGCCGAATTGCAGGGCGAGAAGATCGACATCATTCCGTGGTCGCCCTCGGCCGCATCCTTCATCGTCAATGCGTTGCAGCCGGCGGAAGTCGCCAAGGTCGTGCTCGACGAAGACGCCGAGCGCATCGAAGTGGTGGTGCCGGACGACCAGCTGTCGCTGGCCATCGGCCGCCGCGGCCAGAATGTGCGCCTCGCTTCGCAGCTCACCGGCTGGGATATCGACATCCTGACCGAGGCCGAGGAATCCGAGCGCCGCCAGAAGGAATTCGTCGAGCGCTCGGCGCTGTTCATGGAAGCTCTCGACGTCGACGAGATGGTCGGCCAGGTGCTCGCCTCCGAAGGCTTCACCAGCGTCGAGGAAGTCGCCTATGTCGATGCCGGCGAAATCGCCTCGATCGACGGCTTCGATGAGGATACCGCCTCGGAGATCCAGACCCGGGCCCGCGAATATCTGGAGAAGATCGAAGCCGAGCACGACGAAAAGCGCAAGGCGCTGGGCGTCAAGGACGAGCTGCGCGAAATCCCCGGCATCACCACCGCCATGATGGTGACGCTCGGCGAGGACGGCGTGAAGACGATCGAGGATTTCGCCGGCTATGCCGCCGACGACCTCACCGGCTGGAAGGAACGCAAGGACGGCGAGACCAAGGTGTATCCGGGCGTGCTGGCCGATCATGGCGTTTCGCGCGCCGATGCCGAGCAGATGGTGCTCGCGGCCCGTCTCAAGGCCGGCTGGATTTCCGAAGACGAGCTTGCAGCCGAAGAAGCGCCGGCTGACGAAGCCGTTGGTGCGTGAGGTGAAACCGCATCGCACAGAAACCGCCCTTGGACGAGATGAACGATCGCACCTGCATCGTCACCCGCAAGCAGGCCGAACCGGATGAACTGATCCGGTTCGTCGTCGGCCCGGATTCGGCCGTCGTTCCGGATCTCAAGAGAAATCTGCCCGGCCGTGGTTGCTGGGTGAGCGCCGACCGCCTACATATCGACAAGGCGGCGGCCAAGAACCTTTTTAGCCGCGCCTTTAAGGCACAGGTGGTCGTGCCGCCCGATCTCGGCGGCATGGTCGATGGGCTGCTTTCCAGATCCGCCCTTGGCATGCTGGGTCTCGCTCGCAAGGCAGGGGCGATCGCGCTGGGCGCCACCAAGGTGGAGAGCGCGGTGCGCGGTGGATTGGCGCTTTTCGTGCTCCACGCGACCGAAGCCTCAGACGATGGCGTGCGCAAGATCAGCCAGGCGCGGCGGGCGACCGTCCATATTGGCGGCCCCTCCATCCTTGCCTACAAACTTTTCTCCGAGGCCGAGTTGAGCTTGGCATTGGGGGGTACAAATGTGATACATGCTGCCGTCCTCGCGGGAGACGCGGGTAAGGCGGTCCAGAAGCGCATGGTTGCGCTCGACCGATATCGGGGCGGTACCCCGGACGATCTGGCAATGCTTGCGGCCGTTGCTGACGAAGATGAGGCCGCAGAGGATATGGAATGAGCGATACGAAATCGGGCGACGACAAGACGTTGAGTGTTACGCCGAAGAAGACCTTGACGCTGAAGCGCCCCGGCATGGAACAGGGCACCGTGCGCCAGAACTTCTCGCACGGCCGCACCAAGTCGGTCGTGGTCGAGACCAAGAAGCGCAAATTCTCGCTGCCCGGCGACAAGCCGGAGCCGGCGGTGGCGGCACCCGTGTTCACCCCGAAGCCGGCGGTCGCGGCGGCTCCCGTCGTGCAGGAGGCACCCAAGGCGCCGCCTCCACCTCCGCCGGCACCGGTCGAGCGCAGCGGCATGGTGTTGAACGAACTGTCGCGCAGCGAAATGGAAGCGCGCCGCAGGGCGCTCGAAGGCTCCAAGGCGCGCGAGGTCGAGGACCGCCAGCGCGCCGTCGAGGAAGCCAAGCGCCGCGCCGAGGATGAGGAGCGCCGCAAGCGCGAGCGCGAGGAATCCGCACGCCGCCAGGCCGAGGAAGAAGCGCGGTTGCAGGCCGAGGCCGAATCCCGCCGCCGCGCCGAGGAAGAGGCGCGTCGCCGCGCGCCGCAGGCCGCCGAACTGGCGACCGCCGACGAGGAAGAAGAGGTCAAGCCGAAGCGGACTGGCGCCGGTGCGCCGGTGCGCCGTCTGGTGACGCCCGAAGTGGCGCGTCCGGCCAAGCCGACCAAGGGCGAGGAAGACCGCCGTCGCGGCAAGCTGACTTTGAACTCCGCGCTTTCCGACGAGGATGCGCGGGCCCGTTCGCTGTCGTCGATGCGCCGCCGCCAGGAAAAGTTCAAGCGCGCGATGCACAATGAGCCGCGCGAGAAGGTTATGCGCGAAGTGATCCTGCCCGAAACCATCACTATCCAGGAACTGGCGCAGCGCATGTCCGAGCGCGCCGTCGATGTGGTCAAGTTCTTCATGAAGCAGGGCCAGATCCTGAAGCCGGGCGACGTCATCGACGCCGACACGGCGGAACTGGTCGCCACCGAATTCGGCCACACGGTCCGCCGCGTCGCCGAGTCCGACATCGAGGAAGGCCTGTTCAACATCGCCGACCGTCCGGAAGACCTGGTGTCGCGGCCGCCTGTCGTGACCATCATGGGGCATGTCGACCACGGCAAGACCTCGCTGCTCGACGCGATCCGCAACGCCAATGTCGTCTCCGGCGAGGCCGGCGGCATCACCCAGCATATCGGCGCCTATCAGGTCGAGAAGAACGGTCAGAAGATCACCTTCATCGACACGCCCGGCCACGCCGCCTTCACGGCCATGCGCGCCCGCGGCGCCCAGGCCACCGACATTGCCATCCTGGTGGTGGCGGCCGACGACAGCGTGATGCCGCAGACGATCGAATCGATCAGCCATGCCAAGGCGGCCGGCGTTCCGATCATCGTGGCGATCAACAAGATCGACAAGCATGACGCCGATCCGCAGAAAGTGCGCTCCGAGCTGTTGCGCCACGAAGTGTTCGTGGAATCGATGGGCGGCGAGGTGCTGGACGTCGAAGTGTCGGCGACCAAGGGCACCAATCTCGACAAGCTGCTCGAAGCGATCCTGCTGCAGGCCGAAATCCTCGACCTCAAGGCCAATCCGGACCGCACCGCCGAGGGCGTCGTCATCGAGGCGCAGCTCGACAAGGGCCGTGGCCCCGTCGCCACCGTGCTGGTGCAGACCGGCACGCTGATGCCGGGCGACATCCTTGTCGCCGGCAATGAATGGGGCCGGGTGCGCGCGCTGGTCGACGATCGTGGCGAACACGTCAAGGAAGCGCCGCCGGCGATGCCGGTCGAGGTGCTCGGCCTCCAGGGCACGCCGCAGGCCGGCGACCGCTTCGCCGTGGTCAACAACGAGGCCCGCGCCCGCGAGATCACCGAGTACCGCCAGCGTCTGGCCCGCGAGAAGGCGGTTGCCCGTCATGCCGGCCAGCGCGGTTCGCTCGAACAGATGATGTCGCAGCTGCAGACGAGCGGACTGAAGGAGTTCCCGCTGGTCATCAAGGGTGACGTGCAGGGTTCGATCGAGGCGATCAACGCAGCGCTCGACAAGCTCGGCACCGACGAGGTGCGTGCGCGCATCGTCCATGCCGGCGCCGGCGCCATCACCGAAAGCGACGTGTCACTGGCGGAGACGTCGGGCGCGGCGATCATCGGCTTCAACGTCCGCGCCAATGTGCAGGCACGCGCCGCTGCCGCGGCCGCTGGCATCGAGATCCGCTACTACTCGATCATCTACAACCTCGTGGATGACGTGAAGGCGGCTCTGTCGGGTATGCTCTCGCCGGAGCGTCGCGAGACCTTCATCGGCAATGCGCAGATACTCGAGATATTCGACATCACCAAGGTCGGCAAGATCGCCGGCTGCCGTGTCACCGAAGGCAAGGTCGAGCGTGGCGCGGGCGTGCGCCTGATCCGCGACAACGTCGTCATCCACGAAGGCACGCTGAAGACGCTGAAGCGCTTCAAGGACGAGGTTTCGGAAGTCCCGGGCGGCCAGGAATGCGGCATGGCCTTCCAGAACTACGAGGACATGCGCGTCGGCGACATCATCGAGTGCTTCCGCGTCGAGATGGTAACCCGCACGCTCTGAGTTCGTGTGACGTCCGTCATGCCAGGCGGTGGCCGAGAGGCCGCCGCCTGGCAAACATTTGAGACATGAGGCACGGTCCTATCCCGCGCCCCACGCTTTCAGGATCGAGAAAAAATGCCCCGTTCGACCACATCAGGCCCATCCCAGCGCATGCTGCGCGTCGGCGAGCAGGTGCGCCATGCGCTGTCCGAAACCTTGCAGCGCGGCGAGATCATCGATCCGCTGGTCGAGAATGCCGTGGTTTCGGTGTCGGAAGTGCGCATGTCGCCCGACCTCAAGATCGCAACCGCCTTCATCTCGCCGCTCGGCGCCACGGACGCCGGCGCGGTGGTCGAGGCGCTCAACAAGCATGCCAAGTTCATCCGCGGCCGTGTCTCCGGCGCGCTGCGGCAGATGAAGTACATGCCCGAGTTTCGCTTCCGGCTCGACACCTCCTTCGACAATTTCGCCAGGATCAACGATCTCCTGAAATCGCCGGAAGTGGCGCGCGATCTGGATGCGGACGACGACGATAAGGACAGCGAATAATGGCGCGCCGCGGCAAGAAGAAGGGCCGGCCGGTCTCGGGCTGGGTGGTGCTGGACAAGCCGGTCGGCATGGGCTCGACCGAGGCCGTCTCCAAGATCAAGTGGCTGTTCCAGGCGGAGAAGGCCGGCCACGCCGGCACGCTCGATCCGCTCGCTTCCGGTATGCTGCCGATCGCGCTCGGCGAAGCCACCAAGACCGTGCCCTACGTCCAGGACGGCGCCAAGATCTACCGCTTCACCGTGGCCTGGGGGCAGGAGCGCTCGACCGACGACCTCGAAGGTCCGGTGACGAGGGACTCCGACCGGCGCCCCGTGGAGGCCGAAGTGCAGGCGCTGCTGCCGAAATACACCGGCGTCATCATGCAGACGCCGCCGCAATTCTCGGCCATCAAGATCGCGGGCGAACGCGCCTATGATCTCGCCCGCGACGGCGAGACGGTCGACATTCCCGCGCGCGAGATCGAAATCGGCCGCCTCGACATCGTCGAGCACGGGGCCGATCACACGGTTTTCGAGGTGGAATGCGGCAAGGGTACCTATGTGCGCTCGCTGGCCCGCGACATGGGCCGCGATCTCGGCTGCTTCGGCCATATTTCTGAACTGCGCCGGATCGAGGTCGAGCCGTTCACCGCCGAGGATTTCGTCACCGTCGCCGAACTGGAGGCGGCGCGCTTCGGCGAGCAGGGTCATGGCACGCAGCAACCGTCCCCCGATTCGATAGAAGCGCCGATCGATTTTGGCGCGATCGACGCGCTGCTTGTCGACACCTCGGCGGCACTCGACTGCCTGCCGCAGATCGCCATCAGCGACGATGCGGCGACGAAGATCCGCCTCGGCAATCCCGTCATCATCCGGGGCCGCGACGCGCCGGTGGAGGCCGAGGAAGCCTGCGCGACCGCGCGCGGCAAGCTGGTGGCCATCGGCGCCGTCGAGCAGGGCATGTTCAAGCCCAAACGGGTCTTTGCCGGGTGAGGGCCCTCGTCTAATCTCTATGCGACATCTATCCGAGGGACCGCATGGCAAAGGTTGAGGCGATCAAGACGCGGGCGCCGCTCAGGGCCAGGCGGCCGCCGGTCGGTGCATCGCCCGGAACGCTGATCGCCGATCCCGCGGCGCGACGCTCGGAACTGCGGCTCACCCTGATCTCGCCGCAAAAGTCCAAAACGATCGACAATTGCAGCATCGACGACGTCAATGCCAATTGCGAAAAGTGGCCGGTCATCTGGCTGGACTGCACCGGCCTGGCCAATATCGAGCTGATCAAGGAGATCGGCCGCATCTTCAGCCTGCATCCGCTGGCGCTGGAGGACGTCGTCAACACGGGCCAGCGGCCGAAGGTGGATTTCTACGAAGACCATGCTTTCGTGGTCGTGCGGATGATCGACGACGTCGCCTCGCACCGCTACGAGCAAATCGCCGTTTTCCTTGGCAAGAATTTCGTCGTCACCTTCCAGGAGCGCGAAGGCGATCCGTTCGATCCGGTGCGCAAGCGCATCGAAAGCTCGGCGCCGAACCGGCTGCGCGCCCGTGGCGCCGACTATCTCGCCTATGCGCTGATCGACGCCATCGTCGATAGCTACTTTCCGCCGATCGAGGCGGCCGGCGAACTCGTCGACAGCATCGAGGACCAGATGCTGCACGCACCGCACAAGCATCAGATGCAGCAGCTTCATGGATTGCGGCACGACGCCAATGTGCTGAAGGGGGTGCTGTGGCCGGTGCGCGATGCGCTAGCGACGCTGATCCGCAACGACGTGTCCTATGTGAAGGCCGAAACCAAGGTCTTCCTCAACGATACGCTCGACCACGCGCTGCGGCTGATCGAGCTGGTCGAGAACCAGCGCGACATGCTGACCGGCCTGATCGAGATGCATCTGTCGCTGAGCCAGGCACGCACCAACGACGTCATTTCCTATCTGACGATCGTCTCGGTCATCTTCATGCCGCTCACGTTTCTGGTCGGCGTCTGGGGCATGAATTTCGATCCGGAGACGTCGCCCTGGAACATGCCTGAGCTGAAGGCCTATTACGGCTATCCCTTGTCGCTGCTGTTCATGGCCGTGGTCGCGGTTGGGCTGATTGCCTTCTTCAAATGGAAAAAATGGCTTTGACAGGGATAACTTGCCGTTTTGGCGTGAAAAGCCGGCTTCGTGAATTGGGCTGGTGTTTTCTTGGGAATTGCACTATATGCGCCGCAGCTTAGCGCTATGACGCTCTGCTTGCACCGGCCCCTGCTGGACGACATCCCGGCTGAGGGCGACCCGTTTCCTCGAACAGATAAGGAAAAACACGATGTCGATTACTGCCGAGCGCAAACAGGAATTGATGACTGAATTCGCAACCGCCAAGGGCGACACCGGGTCTCCGGAAGTTCAGGTAGCCATCCTTTCCGAGCGCATCAAGAACCTGACCGACCATTTCAAGGACCACAAGAAGGATAACCATTCCCGCCGTGGTCTGCTCGCTCTCGTCTCCCAGCGCCGAAGCCTGCTTGATTATCTCAAGCGCAAGGACGACACGCGCTACCAGACGCTGATCGAGAAGCTCGGCCTGCGCCGTTGACGAATTGACCGGCGGGCCTCACAAGGGCCCGCCGGTCGCGCATTTGAGCACCGGACCAATCCGATCTCGAATGCAGGTATTGGAGCGCCGCGCACCCATCCGGATGCCGGACGGACGCTCCAACAAGTTGAGTTTGCGCGTGACGCATTCCACAAGCCGCTGCTTGTGGGGTCATGCGCAGGGCCAGTCGGATCGATTGGCCAAATCCGGTTTCGAGCGTGCAGAGGGCCCCCTCGAAGCCACCCCATGGACGGTCATGGGGCAGGATTGCAGGACGCTCGCGCGGCCATCCGGCCGACATGGATCGAGCTTCCCGTTGTCTTGCCCGTGGCTGCCCGAGAAAGGAAGCCAGGGGAAAGGGCACCCGCGCACGCTGAAACGGCGCGGCCCTTTCCTCATATGAAGGACAAGACATGTTCAATCACCACAAAGTGGAAATCGAATGGGGCGGTCGCCCGCTCATCCTCGAAACCGGCAAGATCGCGCGCCAGGCCGACGGCGCCGTGCTCGCCACCTACGGCGAGACCAAGGTTCTCGCCACGGTCGTTTCGATGAAGGAGCCCAAGCCGGGCCTCGACTTCTTTCCGCTGACCGTCAACTACCAGGAAAAGACCTACGCAGCCGGCAAGATCCCGGGCGGCTATTTCAAGCGTGAAGGCCGTCCGAGCGAAAAGGAAACGCTGGTTTCGCGCCTCATCGACCGCCCGATCCGCCCACTCTTTGCCGACGGCTACAAGAACGACACGCAGATCGTCGTCACCGTCGTCCAGCATGATCTCGAGAATGATCCGGACATCCTGTCGATCGTCGCCACCTCGGCGGCCCTGACCCTGTCGGGCGTGCCCTTCATGGGCCCGATCGGCGGCGCCCGCGTCGGCTACATCAACGGCGAATACGTGCTCAACCCGCATGTCGACGAGATGCAGGAATCCAAGCTCGACCTGATCGTCGCCGGCACCGCCGACGCCGTACTGATGGTCGAGTCCGAAGCCAAGGAGCTCGGCGAAGACCTGATGCTCGGCGCGGTCATGTTCGGCCATCGCGGTTTCCAGCCGGTGATCGACGCGATCATCAAGCTGGCCGAGGTCGCCGCCAAGGACCCGCGCGACTTCACCGCGCCGGACTATTCCGCTCTCGAAGCCGAGATGCTGAAGATCGTCGGCGACGAGCTTCGCGACGCCTACAAGATCACCGACAAGCAGAAGCGCTATGCCGCCGTCGACGCCGTCAAGGCCAAGGTCAAGGCGGCCTTCGCTCCGGCCGAAGGCGAAGAGCCGAAATATTCCTCCGAGCAGATCGGCAGCGTGTTCAAGGAGCTCCAGGCCAAGGTCGTGCGCTGGAACATTCTCGACACCGGTTCGCGCATTGACGGCCGTGACCTGAAGACCGTGCGCAAGATCGTGTCCGAGGTCGGCGTCCTGCCGCGCACCCACGGTTCGGCGCTGTTCACCCGCGGCGAGACCCAGGCGCTGGTCGTCGCCACGCTGGGCACCGGCGAGGACGAGCAGTATGTCGATTCGCTGACCGGCATGTACAAGGAGAAGTTCCTCCTCCACTACAACTTCCCTCCCTATTCCGTCGGCGAGACCGGCCGCATGGGCTCGCCCGGCCGCCGCGAGATCGGCCACGGCAAGCTCGCCTGGCGCGCCATCCGCCCGATGCTGCCGACATCAGACCAGTTCCCCTACACGCTGCGCGTGGTCTCGGAGATCACCGAGTCCAACGGCTCGTCGTCGATGGCAACCGTCTGCGGCACCTCGCTGGCGCTGATGGATGCCGGCGTGCCGCTGGCCAAGCCGGTCGCCGGTATCGCCATGGGCCTGATCAAGGAAGGTGAGCGCTTCGCCGTGCTCTCCGACATCCTGGGCGACGAGGATCACCTCGGCGACATGGATTTCAAGGTCGCCGGCACCGCCAACGGCATCACCTCCTTGCAGATGGACATCAAGATCGAGGGCATCACCGAGGAGATCATGAAGATCGCTCTCGACCAGGCCAAGGACGGTCGTCAGCATATTCTCGGCGAAATGGGCCACGCGCTGTCCGGCGCGCGCGCCGAGCTCGGCGAGTTCGCGCCGCGCATCGAGGTCATGCACATCCCGACCGACAAGATCCGCGACGTGATCGGTTCCGGTGGCAAGGTCATCCGCGAGATCGTCGAGAAGACCGGCGCCAAGATCAACATCGAGGATGACGGCACGGTCAAGATCGCTTCGGCGAACGCCAAGGAGATCGAGGCGGCGAAGAAGTGGATCCACACCATCGTCGCCGAGCCGGAAGTCGGCGAAATCTACGAAGGCACGGTCGTCAAGACCGCCGACTTCGGCGCTTTCGTCAACTTCTTCGGCCCGCGTGACGGCCTCGTCCACATCTCGCAGCTTGCCAACGACCGGGTCGCCAAGACTTCGGACGTCGTCAAGGAAGGCGACAAGGTTTGGGTCAAGCTGATGGGCTTCGATGAGCGCGGCAAGGTCCGCCTGTCGATGAAGGTCGTCGACCAGACCACCGGCAAGGAAATCGTTCGCGACAGGAAGGCTGAGAGCGAAGAAAACGCCGCCTGAACGGCCTGACCGAAAAATCAAAGCGGGCGCGGCTCATGTCGCGCCCGCTTTCGTTTATGGAGCAAAGGCATGTCTGCCGAACCGCTGAAGACACTTTTCCATCCATTCGAGGCCGAGGCGGTCGCTTTGCCAGGCAAGGGCGAACGGGTGCTTTTTCTAGGGGCCGAATCCGGCTTGCGGACACCGCAGGACTTCGACGCCGAGCTGCACGTGGTGCAAGGCTTTCGGCCGCATTTTCGCGCGCTGCAAGCCGCGGGCTTCACTGTCACCCCGCAAACGCAAGGCGATGGCTTTGACGCCGCGCTGGTGCTCGCGGGCCGCCATCGCGGCCAGAACGAGCTGCGCATCGCGGATGCGCTGGAGCGCGTCGCCGAGGGCGGATTGATCGTCATTGCCGGCGGCAAGGATGATGGCATCGCCAGCCTGCGCAAGCGCATGGACGAGCTTGTGCCGCTCGAAGGCCATCTGCCCAAATATCACGGCATCGCCTTCTGGCTTCGCCGGCCGGCCGGGACGGAGACGGCAGCAGCGCTGCGTGCCGCCAATCCCGCCGGGCTGGTCGACGGCCGTTTCAGCACGGCGCCCGGCATGTTTTCCTTCGATCGTGTCGATGCCGGTTCGAAGTTGCTGGCGGACCATCTTCCGGCCGACCTGCGCGGCCATGTCGCCGATTTCTGCGCCGGCTGGGGCTATCTGGCGGCGGAGATGGAAGCGCGTTCGCCCGACATCTCGGCACTTGATCTCTATGAGGCGGATTTCGCTTCGCTCGAAGCCGCCAAAGCCAATCTTGCCACGGCCAGCCAGTCGGTTGCGAAAGATTTCTTCTGGACGGACCTGCAGGGCGAGCCGGTCGAGCGTCGCTACGACGCGGTCGTCATGAACCCGCCTTTTCATCGCAGCCGCGCGGCCGAACCGGAGATCGGCGCCGGCCTGATCCGGGCAGCGGCAAAGGCGCTGAAGCCGGGAGCGCGGCTGTACATGGTGGCGAACCGCCAGCTGCCCTACGAGCCGGTACTGGCCGCCGCCTTCTCCAGCCATGCCGAGCTCGCCCGTGACGGCATGTTCAAGGTTCTTTCCGCGCGTCGCTGACACGCAACGGCGTGACACTCAGTGCAGATTGGCGACGCGCCTCGAATCCTCGATGACATGTCCCTCGCCGGCCATGACCGCAAGCGGCGCCGGCCGGCCGAACAGATAACCTTGCACCACCTCGCAACCGGCTGCCCTGAGCAGTGTCGCCTGGTCCTCTGTCTCGACACCCTCGGCAATAATACTGACGCCGAGTGCTCGCGAGAGGCCGACAATGGTCGATACGACGGCGCCGGAGCTCGAATCCGTATCGATGCGGCTGACGAAGGAGCGGTCGATCTTCAGCTTGCCGAATGAAAAATCGATCAGGTAGCTGAGATTGGAATAGCCGGTGCCGAAATCGTCGACGGCAACCGAGATGCCCATATCGGCAAGCTCTTTCAGGATGGCGGCGGCGCGGTCGCGGTCCTGCATCATGGCCGTCTCGGTGACTTCCAGCTCCAGCCGCGAGGGCTTGATGCCGGTGGTCCGCATCGTGTCGCGCACGAGGCCGATGAAGTCCTTGGTCATGAACTGGACCGGCGAGATGTTGACGGCGACGAAGCAGTCGTCGGGTAAATGCCGGGCGTCGCTGCATGCCTTGCGCAGAACCCATTCGCCGATCGGATTGATCATGCCGGTTTCCTCGGCGATCTGGATGAACTCCAGAGGTGGGATCATGCCGCGTTCTGGATGGTTCCAGCGGATCAGCGCTTCATAGCCGACGATGCGGCCGCTCGGCAGGTCCAGCTGCGGCTGATAGTGAAGGTCGAAATCACCGCGCTCGAATGCGATGTGCAGCTCGGATTCGACCCATTGGCGATGATCGGCGACCCGCCCCATCTCGGTATCGAAGACCGACCAGTTGCCGACTCCCCTGGCGCGCGCATTTTGCAGCGCCAGGTTGGAGCGGCGCAGGATGAGGACCGGGTCGACGCCGTCCTTGGGCATCGCCACGATGCCCACCGACAGGCTCACCGATTGCTGGTGGCTGCTGAGCTCATAGGGCTCCATCATCTCGTCGATGAGCCTCTCCACCATAGCTTCCATCGTTCCCTGAATCTGATGATCGGGAAGCAGCACCGCGAACTCGCCGGCGCCGATGCGCCCGATCTGCACGCGCTCGGGCACGCAGGCCTGCAGCCGCTTGGTAAAGGCGCGGATCAATTCGTCGCCCTGGCTGTAGCCGATCGCGTCGTTGATCTGCTTGAACCGGTCGATGTCGATGTCGATGAGGAACATCGGGGCCCCGGTGCGGCTCGTCGCGCAGGCTGCCTCGGCGATCTTGCCGACCATCGCCGGACGCGCCAGCAATCCGGTCAGCTTGTCGAACTGGGTTTCGTTGAAGACGAAATCAGCCGATTCATCGACGCCGGCGAAGAAAGACATCGCGGCTCCCGCCGCCGCCAATGCGCAAAGGGCAGCCATGATCGCCACCATCACGTCCGCCGGCATGCCGGCAAAGCCGTCGCCAAGCGCGTGCTTCAGCCCCCAGATGCCGAGGATGAAACTGCCAATGCCCGAACTGGCTATGGTGATCAGCCGGAACACCGGTGTGCGGTTCGGGTTGCTGACGGCAGGCATTGAAAGTCCCCAAATTGCGGGACTCTATAGCCGATAGGCCCTTAAAATGAGTTTCCGCGAATGCATCCAATTTTATTGGAAGGGAATTATTTCTTCGCAGGAGAAAAGACTATTTCGCGAAATGGCCTATTCGCTCGCGCGATCCGTCTGCTTCAGCTCCTCGAGCGTCGGCATGGAAACGATATGATAGCCGGAATCGACATAGTGGATTTCGCCGGTGACGCCGGAAGCGAGGTCGGACAGGAGATAGAGTGCCGAGCCGCCGACCTCGTCGATGGTCACGGTGCGGCGCAGCGGAGAATTGCGCTGCTGGTAAGAGAACATGTGGCGCGCATCGGAAATCCCGGCGCCGGCAAGCGTTCGCACCGGTCCGGCCGATATGCCGTTCACCCTGATGCCGCGCGGGCCGTAATCGTTGGCGAGATAGCGCACGCTGGCCTCGAGGCCGGCCTTGGCGACGCCCATGACGTTATAGTTCGGCATGACGCGCACCGAACCGGCATAGGTCAGGGTGATCATCGATCCGCCATCCTGCATCAGGGCCGCGGCGTGGCGCGCGACCTCGGTGAAGGAATAGCAGGAGATGACCATGGTGCGGACGAAATTGTCGCGGCTGGTGTCGGCGTAGAGGCCCTTGAGCTCATTCTTGTCTGAAAAGCCGATGGCATGGACCACGAAGTCGAGCCCGCCCCAGGCCTTGCCCAAGGTCTCGAAGGTGGCGCGGACCGAGGCGCTGTCCTCGACGTCGCAGGGAACCACCAGCGCCGCGCCGAGCTTGTCGGCGAGCGGCTTGACCCGGCGGCCGAAGGCGTCACCCTGGTAGGTGAAGGCAAGTTCGGCCCCATGTTCGGACAGTTTCCGGGCGATGCCCCAGGCGATCGAATGATCGTTGGCGACGCCCATGACAAGCCCGCGCTTGCCCTTCATCAATCCGTCCATGATCGCCAATCCTCGTGGAAAAAACGTGGCCTTATGCGGAATAGCGCTGGAAAACCAGCGTTGCGTTGGTGCCACCAAAGCCGAAGGAATTGGACAAAACGGTGTCGATCCTGGCGTTGTCGATGCGCTTTCGCACCACCGGCATGCCCTCGAATTCGGGGTCGAGAGTCTCGATATGGGCGCTTTCGCCGATGAAACCGCCTTGCATCATCAGGATCGAATAGATGGATTCCTGCACGCCGGCCGCGCCCAGCGAATGGCCCGTCAGCGATTTGGTCGAGGTGATGAAGGGCATCTTCTCGCCGAACACCTCGCGGATCGCGCCCATTTCGCGGGAATCCCCCACCGGCGTCGAGGTGCCATGGGTGTTGATGTAGTCGACCGGGGTGGTGACGGTCGCCAGCGCCTGCCGCATGCAGCGGACCGCGCCTTCGCCCGAGGGCGCAACCATGTCGAAGCCGTCCGAGGTGGCGCCGTAGCCGACGATCTCTGCATAGATCTTGGCGCCGCGCGCCTTGGCATGCTCCAGTTCCTCGAGCACCAGCACGCCGGCGCCGCCGGCGATGACGAAGCCGTCGCGATCGACGTCATAGGCGCGGGAAGCGGCAGATGCCCTGTCATTGTACTTCGACGACATGGCGCCCATGGCATCGAACAGGTCCGACATCGTCCAGTCGAGATCTTCGTGGCCGCCGGCGAACACCATGTCCTGCTTGCCCCACTGGATCAGTTCGTAGCCATTGCCGATGCAATGCGCCGAGGTCGAACAGGCCGACGAGATCGAATAGTTGACGCCGTGGATCTTGAACCAGGTGGCCAGCGTCGCCGACGCGGTCGACGACATCGCCTTCGGCACCGCGAACGGGCCGATGCGCTTGGGGCTGCCGTTCTTGAGCGTGGTTTCGGCCGCCTCGACGATGGTGCGGGTGGAAGGCCCGCCCGAGCCCATGACGATGCCGGTGCGCTCATTGGTGATGTCGCTCTCGCCAAGGCCGGCATCGGCGATCGCCTGGTCCATGGCGACATGGTTCCAGGCCGCTCCCTGGCTCAGGAAGCGCATTGCGCGGCGATCGATCATGGCGCTGGGATCGAGCGTCGGCGCGCCCCAGACCTGACAGCGGAAGCCGTGCTCGGCGAAGGAGTCGGAGAAGCTGATGCCGGATTTGGCGTCATGCAGCGAGGCTTGCACCTCGTTGGCATTGTTGCCGATCGACGACACGATGCCGAGGCCTGTGACTACGACACGTCTCATTCGCAACTCCTTCCAGGAATGCTGGCCACGAGGTCGGCCAGGGCGACGGTCAAGCGACCGCCGACTGCTTGGACAGACCGACTTTCAGGTCCGTTGCCGCGTATATGGGTTCGCCGTCCGCCTTTAGCCAACCATCGGCGATGCCCAGCACCAGCCGGCCACGCATCACACGTTTGAATTCCACGCCATACTCGACCTTTTTAACCGAGGGCGTGACCATTCCCTTGAACTTGACCTCGCCGGTCGACAGCGCCATGCCTTTGCCGGGTTCCCCCAGCCAGCCGAGATAAAAACCCGTCAGCTGCCACAAGGCATCGAGGCCCAGGCATCCAGGCATGATGGGATTGCCGATGAAATGGCAGGCAAAGAACCACAGGTCCGGCTTGATGTCGAATTCGGCGCGGATGAAGCCCTTGTCGAAAGCCCCGCCCGTTTCGCTGATCTCGGTGATGCGGTCAAACATCAGCATCGGCGGGTAAGGCAACTGGGCATTGCCCGGTCCGAACAGCTCGCCGCGGGCGCAGGCCAGCAATTCTTCGTAGTCGTAGCTGGATTTCGAACCCGCCATCAATCTCGTTCCCATATGTCCCAGGCGCTGGCGCGCCCTTGTCGTTGGTGTCCTAACACAATCTGTTTCAGGCCGGAAACCGGCGTTTGCGCTTAACCCGCCAGTCTTGCCGGGTCAATGCGCGCTATTGATCGCATCCGGACGACAGAATATATGTCGAAAGGGGTCCGGTTTCGGCAGACATCCATTTTTTTGCCATTCTGGACGTGTCTTGAGGCGGAACTGTGAGCTTGGACGACCAGATGGACCGGGGCTGCCGGAAGGAAAATGTCGCTGTGGACAAGCGGGTTCGTGAAGCCGGCCTGAGGCCGACACGGCAGCGCATTGCGCTTGCCGACCTGCTTTTCGCCAAGGGCGACCGCCATCTGTCGGCCGAGGAACTGCACGAGGAGGCCGTCGCCGCCGGCGTGCCGGTGTCGCTGGCCACCGTCTACAACGCCCTTCACCAGTTCACCCAGGCGGGACTGCTGCGCATTCTCGCTGTCGAGGGCGCCAAAACCTATTTCGACACCAACACCTCCGATCATCACCATTTCTATATCGAAGGCGAAAACCGGATTTTCGACATCGCCAATGGTCCGGTCACCGTCACCAACCTACCGGAACCACCCGAGGGGATGGAGATCGCCAATGTCGACATCGTGGTGAGGCTGCGCCCCAAACGCGCCGAATGACCGGGGGCCAGGCACGTATGCACGGCCGGGCACGTATGAACGGCTGGGCACGTATGAACGGCCAGGCACGTGTGAACGGCCAGGAATGAAGCCGCTCGATCTGGCTGTCCGGCTGGAATGGGCCGCTGTCGCGGTGTCCGCTATCGTCTTTTATGCACTCGCCGGTGCGTCCTGGTGGTTGTTCGCCTTGTTGATCCTGGCGCCTGATCTGTCCATGTTCGGCTATCTCGCCGGGCCGCGCGTCGGCGCCGCGTGCTACAATGCCTTCCACATCTTGGTCCCGCCAATGCTTTTGGTGCTTGCCGGCAGCCTGTTCGGCAATGCAGCCGCTATAGCGGTTGCATTGATCTGGATCGCCCACATCGCTATCGATCGTGCGCTGGGCTACGGCTTGAAGCTGTCGAGCAGCTTTCAGGATACCCATCTCGGCCGCATCGGCCGCTAAACGGTCCGGCCTGCGGTTCAAACGAGTCGGGCAAGGCCAAAAATCAGTCCTTGACCCGTTCGCCGGGATAGGCGCCCCAGACGACGGATTGGGCGAGCCAGCCGGTGTGGCCATCGAGCGTCATTTCGCACCACTGGCCGTCGCAGGATTTGATCGTGCCCATGACGCCCGGCTCGACGATCGCCACCACGCTGGCGTCCTTTTCGGGGCTCCTGAGGAGATTGATCTGGGCGCCCTTGCCGCGCTGCCACGGCGCCACGATCGCCGTGCGCCGGCCCGAAAGCAGCGACTGGTTGATCCAACCTTCCGAACCGTCGGCGTCGCGCACGCGGCGCCATGTGTCGAATTCCTGGATGATCTCCATCGGCAGGCCTGCCTTCAGATACATCCAGTCGACCGAGTAGTTGGCGCCCGGCCCGACACGCGAATTGACGCGGCCGGATTTCAGGCTGACGAATCGTGGCAGCGGCAGGCCGCTCGGCCCGAGCGTGACGACGCTCTGGGCGGGGGCTGCTGCACCTTGCGCGCACAGTTGGGGTGAATAGAGCAGAGCGCCGAGAAATGCTGCGCTGAGGGTCAGGCGAAGCGACGCGAAACCAGACACTTTCGTTCCTTTCGGCGCTGGCCTGCCGGCCCCGGCGCCCCTTTTTCTTTGTCTTCGGCGGCACCGCTTGGTACATGGGTAAATCGGCTACCGCGACCGGCTTCCAGTTTCGCCGGTCTTGGTTAAAGAGGTCTCAACGAGGGAAACAATGGCAGGCAAAAAGAAGCCTCTCGTGGTCATCACGCGAAAACTGCCCGACCCTGTCGAGACCCGCATGCGCGAGCTGTTCGACGCAAGGCTGAACGTCGAGGACAGGCCGATGACGCAGCCGGAACTGGTCGCGGCGGTCAAGGAGGCCGACGTGCTGGTGCCGACGGTCACCGACCGCATCGACGCGGCATTGATCGCCCAGGCCGGCGAAAACCTCAAGCTGATCGCCAATTTCGGCAATGGCGTCGACAAGATCGACGTGGCGGCCGCGGCCAAGAAAGGCATCACCGTCACCAACACGCCCAACGTGCTGACCGAGGACACGGCCGACATGACGATGGCGCTGATGCTGGCGGTGCCGCGCCGGCTGGCGGAGGGCGCCAATGTACTCACCGGCGACAAGAAATGGGCTGGCTGGTCGCCGACATGGATGCTTGGCCGGCGCATCTGGGGCAAACGGCTCGGTATTGTCGGTATGGGGCGTATCGGCACCGCCGTTGCCAGGCGTGCCAAGGCCTTCGGCCTCTCCATCCACTATCACAACCGCCATCGCGTGCTGCAGGCGGTCGAGGACGGGCTGGAGGCGACCTATTGGGAAAGCCTCGATCAGATGCTGGCCCGCATGGACATCATCTCGGTCAACTGCCCCTCGACGCCGGCGACGTTCCATCTGCTTTCGGCGCGGCGGCTGGCGCTGCTTCAGCCCACCGCCTATATCGTCAACACCGCGCGCGGCGACATCATCGACGAGGAGGCGCTGGTCAAGCTGATTCAGGATGGCAGGATCGCCGGCGCCGGACTCGACGTCTACGAGCACGAGCCCGCATTGAACGGAAAACTGCTCAAGCTCGCGACCAAGGGCAAGGTCGTGCTTTTGCCGCATATGGGGTCGGCGACGCTCGAGGGCCGCATCGACATGGGCGAGAAGGTGATCATCAACATCCGCGCCTTCGTCGACGGCCACCGCCCGCCGGATCGCGTGCTGCCGCTCAGGACCTGAGCGGCTTCGCAACATAATGTAAGTGGAAACTTACGAAAAAGTCTTGCGCATGGTGACCGAAGTCGGTCGCGCATAACCTTCATGCGCCGTTCTCACGGTCTCGCGAAAACCGAGCCGGGCAAAGGCTGCCTGGTTCCCAGCCAGCTCGATTCGCGTCTGCAGCTCGATTGCGGCCTTGCCGCGGCTGCGGGCAAAATCCTGGACGGCTTGCATCAACAACCTGCCGATGCCCTGGCCCTGACAGTCCGGCGTGACGGCGAGCTTGCCGACATAGAGGTGGTCGGTTCGTTCCAGGGCGAAGATGCAGCCGACGATCCTGTTGCCGCTGAGCGCCAGCATGCCGGTCTCGCGGCGGGCTTTGTCGCGCAAGGTTTCCGCGGTGAGCAGGTGCGCCGAGGACGGCGGGTCGATGATGCCGTCCATGAAGGCGAATGCGCGCAGGATCAGGGCGAGCACTTCGTTCCAGCGGTCGAAATCGGCCGGAATCCGGGTGATGACGATATCGGCAGTGCGCGTCAACGTCAGTTTCGTCTCTTGTAGCGGATGGTCTCGAAACGCGCGGCTAGCGCGTCATAGAGCAGCAGTCGTCCGATCAGCGGCTCGCCAATGCCGGTGATCAGCTTGATGGCTTCCATCGCCTGCAACGTGCCGATGACCCCAGTCAGCACGCCAAGCACCCCGGCCTCGGCGCAGGACGGCACCAGACCCGGCGGCGGGGCCTCCGGGAAGAGGTCGCGGTAGCCGGGGTTGGAGGTGCCGTCCCTATCGGCTTGGAACGGCATCAGCACGGTCACGGAGCCATCGAAACGGCCCACGGCGGCGTGCACCAGCGGCTTTCCCTCCGCCGCGCAGGCATCGGCCACGACATAGCGCGTCTCGAAATTGTCGGACCCGTCGACGACCACGTCGTAACGGGCGACGAGGGCTTGGGCATTGTCCGCGGTCAGGCGCAATGTGTGGATTTCGACAGCGGTGTTGGGATTGATGCGGGCAATTGCCGCCTTGGCGCTGTGGGTTTTCAGCATGCCGACAGTGTTCGTGCCGTGAATCACCTGCCGCTGCAGGTTGGAGAGCGAAACCGTGTCGTCGTCGATCACGCCGAGCGTACCGACGCCGGCTGCGGCAAGATATTCAAGCACTGGTGCGCCCAATCCGCCGGCGCCGATGACCAGCACCCGCGCTCGCTTCAGGCGCTGCTGGCCGGCGCCGCCAATTTCGGGCAGCACGATGTGGCGGGCATAGCGTTCGAGTTCTTCGTCGGTGAGGGCGGTGGCGATCATGGCTCGATCATATAGCGGGAGAAAAACCTTGTCAGGTGCTCACACAGCCATCGGCGCGACCGTGCCGTGATCCACGATCAGGAACTGCGCCCGGCCCGCCAGGCTGGAAAACAGCGCAGCATCGGTTCCCGTCATGAAAGCCTGGCAGTTCAATTCCTCCAGGATCGAGAACAGCGCCGCACGCCGGCCACCATCGAGATGTGCCGCGATCTCGTCGAGCAGCAGGATTGGCGTCAAGCCGGACATCTCGCCGGTCAATCTGGCATGCGACAGGACAATGCCGACAAGCAACGCTTTCTGTTCGCCGGTCGAACACAGCGCCGCCGGCATCGCCTTGGGTCGGTGCCGGACCACGAGATCGGAGCGGTGCGGGCCCTCGAGCGTGCGCCCGGCGGCGCGGTCGCGGTCGCGGCCCCCGGCGAGCGTGCGGCGGAACCGCTCCTCGACGTCGACAGCCGGCGTGTTGGCGATCTCGGCTTCCAGATCGCCCGACAGGCCGATATCGGCCTGCGGAAACGGGCCGCTGTCGGGCAGCCTGTCGATCATGGCGGCCAGAAGGCGCACCATTTCGGCGCGCGCCGCGGCGATCGCCACGCCTGTCTCGGCCATCTGCGTCTCGATCGCCTCGAACCAGCTCAAATTCCGCGAACCTTCCGTCAGCAGCCGGTTGCGGCCGCGCATCGCCTTTTCATAGTCGAGGGCGCGCTGTCCGTGGCCTGGATCGATCGCCAGCACCAGCCGGTCGAGAAAGCGCCGGCGGTCCGCGGCCGGTCCGGTGAACAGAGCGTCCATGGACGGCGTCAGCCACACGACGCGCAGCCATTCCAGCATGTCCTCGGCCGATCGCGCCGTGGCGCCGTTGATACGCACCCGCCTGCCGCCCTCGCCAAGACTGTCGCCACTCGAAATGCCCGTCCCTATCTCGACTTGGCCGTCAGGTCCGTCGAGCCGTGCGTGCAGCGCAAAGCCGCCGTCACCGCCCTCACGCGCGACGTCCGCGTAAGGCGCGCGGCGCAGGCCGCGGCCCGGCGTCAACAGGGAAATCGCTTCCAGCAGATTGGTTTTGCCAGCGCCATTGTCACCGGAAAACACCACCGCGCCCGGCTCAAGCTCGACCGACAGCGCCGCATAGTTGCGGAAATTGGTAAGTGTAAGCTTACTTATATGGGTTTGTGCCGGCAACCGCTACTGCTCTACACCCGCATCGGCATCAGCACATAAAGCGCGGTTTCATCGGCCATGTCGTGGATCAGCGTTGGCGAACCGGCGTCGGCCAACATGAACCGGGCCTCTGAACCGGTCAATTGTGCGGCAACGTCGAGCAGGTACTTGGCGTTGAAGCCGATCTCGATCGGGTCGGCTGAATAGTCGGCGGCCAACTCCTCGGTGGCGCTGCCCGAATCCGGATTGTTGACCGCAAGCGTCACCTGGCCCTCACTGATCGAAAGCTTCACCGCGCGCCCGCGTTCGGAGGAGATGGTCGAGACGCGGTCGACGGCGGCCGCGAAGCTCTGGCGGTCGATGATCAGCTTCTTGTCGTTGCCGGTGGGAATGACCCGCTGATAATCGGGGAAGGTGCCGTCGATCAGCTTGGAAGTCAGGATGACGCTGCCGATGGTGAAGCGGATCTTGGTGTCCGACAACTCGGTGGTGACCGCCACGTCGGGATCATCGACCAGCTTCTGCAATTCGCTGACCGTCTTGCGCGGTATGATGATGCCCGGCATGCCTTCGGAACCCGCCGGCGCGTCGATCTCGGCGCGCGCCAGGCGATGGCCGTCGGTCGCCACCGAGCGCAGCTTCAGCTTGCCGCCGACCTCATGTGTGTGAAGATAGATGCCGTTGAGATAATAGCGCGTCTCCTCGGTGGAGATGGCGAACTGGGTCTTCTCGATCAGCCCCTTGAGCGCGACCGAGTCGAGCCGGAAGATATGCGAGAAGGATCCGGCCGAAAGCTCGGGGAAGTCCGATTGCGGCAGGCATTGCAGTCGGAAGCTCGAGCGGCCGGAGGTCACCGTCATGGCGTTGCCGTCCTCGTCCGTCTTCAGCATCACCTCGGCACCGTCGGAAAGCTTGCGCACGATGTCGTAGAGCAGATGCGCCGGAACCGTTGTCGCGCCACCCCGCTCGACCTTGGCCGGCGTCGCTTCCGTCACCTCCAGGTCGAGGTCGGTGGCCTTCATTTCCAGGCTGGCGCCTTCGGCGCTGAGCAGCACGTTGGACAGGATCGGTATGGTGTTGCGCCGCTCGACCACGCGGTGGACGTGGTTGAGCGACTTCAGGAGATTTGACCGTTCCAGGATAACACGCATGACGAACCAGGCTCGCTTGAATGAATGAGCGGGTCTCCGGCTGGCGGCGTCCCGCGAAAGGTCTGAACAGGCTTCAGAATCTGCGTAAACTGACAGGAAAAAACCAGCAAACGCAAGCCCGCGCGACCGGTTCGGGCCGGCTACGCGGGCTTTCTGGGGATAAAGGCGGCGAAGCACGCCGCCAGGCGTTTTCGAACGGCTCAGGCCTGGTCGTTGATCAACCGTCTCAACAGTTCCAGTTCCTGCGCCAGCGTGTTGTCGCCGCCGGAAAGATCCTCGATCTTGCGCACTGCGTGCAGCACCGTTGTGTGGTCGCGGCCGCCGAAGCGCCGCCCGATCTCGGGCAGCGAGCGCGGCGTCATCACCTTGGACAGATACATGGCGACCTGCCTCGGCTTGACGATGGTGCGCGTGCGCCTGTTGGACAGCAACTCGGTCTTCGACACATTGTAGTGCCGCGCGACGATGCGCTGAATATCCTCGATACGGACCCGCTTCGGCTCGCCGGTGCGGTAGATATGGCCGAGGATCTCGTCGATGCGATCGATGGTGATCTGCGGCTCGAAAGACTGGCGGAACAGGAGTTGATTGAAGGCGCCTTCCAGTTCGCGGCCGCTGCCGGTCACCGTGCGGGCGACGTGATTGAGGATCTCGTCGGAGATGTCGAGGGAAGCGTCGTCGTGCCTGGCGGTGGCGAGGCGCAGCTTGAGCATGCCCAGGCGCATGGCGAAATCGGGGGCCGACATTTCGAGCGCGACGCCGCCATTGAGGCGCGAGCGGACCCGCGGTTCGAGGGATTCCAGTTCCGACGGGGGCCGGTCGGCGGCGACGACGACCTGCTTGGCGCTGTCGAGCAGCATGTTGATCAGATGGCAGAATTCGTGCTGGATCGACTTGCCCTGCAGGAATTGCATGTCGTCGATGATGAGCAGGTCGATATCGCGAAGCTGTTCCTTGAGCGTCAAGGCATTGTTGTCGCGGATCGCGGTGGCGAAGCGCCACATGAAATATTCCGCCGTCAGGTAGACGACGCGCGATTTCGGGTTCTGCTTCAGCGATTCCGCGGCGATAGCCTGCAACAAATGGGTCTTGCCGAGGCCGACCGTCGCATGAAGGAAGAGCGGGTTGAAGCGCACCGCGCTCGACTGCGATTCCGCCACGGCCTTGGCCGCGGCGAAGGCCACCCGGTTCGACGGCCCTTCGATGAAAGAGGCGAACGTGTAACGCGGATCGAGCGGCGATCCCAGCACATTGTGGCGGAACTCGCTCTCGGCCGGCATGCCCGGGCGCGGCGCCGGAGCCCGCTCCAGCCTGCCGGGGCTTACGGTGCCGGCGGCCAGCGCCGTCTGCGTTTGTCGCGTCATCTTGCGCGCCGGCGCCAATTCCGGTTCGGCATGGCTGCGCCCCTGGCGGGTGGCTGTGCGCACGATGATCTCGATCTTGAGGATCTCGGGATCCTCGTGCTTCCAAAGCTCGCAGATAAGGTCGAGATAATGGCCGTTGATCCACGAGCGCAGGAAGGCAGTAGGCACCGAAATGCGAACGATGCCCTTTGAAGCCTCCGCGACCTTCATGCGCCCGAACCAGCTCGAATAGACTTCGGTTCCCAACCGCGCCTTCAACTGGGCCTTGACCCGGTCGAACTTCTGTTCCGCGTCGCTGGAAGCCGCCATCTCATCAGCTCCGATCAGATTTCCTGAAAATGGGATGTCATTGGTAAGCTCCCTTTCGACGCCGCTCTGCATGATCGAGTTCCTTGTCTCTGTACCTGTTTTTCCGCCGGGGATGCGCCTCCTGCATCCGTGTTCCAGCGACTGCGCTTTGCTACGACGCCCGCTGCCGCCGCCGGCAGATGAACGTCGCCCATTATCCAGGGAACCGGTGCCGGCCCATGGAAGCCAGTCCGTGTTGGGTATGTCAGAACAATGCAACACCGTCCGGCGAAAATCGCCGGCGCTGTCGACCTGCCATGTATAGTTACGCCAGTCCCCTACCGTATCGAAAAAGAGCAAACCAAACCTGTCCGCGGACTTGATCCGCGCCACAAACCCCGCCAATTTAAGCTGGCCCATTCAGGCTGGGTCAGGGCCACCCGGCCCATCCCTTTCGATGGACCGACATTACCGAAATCGCTGTGGATAGGGCAAGGCCACGTCTAACGGATTTTTAAGGAATCTGGTTAGGTCCGGCGCGCCGAAGCGCCATGCGGCAGCACTATAGTTTGACAAAGCCATTGTGATTCAAACCCTTTTCCGGCGAATATGAAAAAGCCGGGCTGGCGCGAAATTTTGTGAAATAAATCGCTTGACAGCCAGTTGTTCTCCTGGCGCTTCGCCGCGCTGTGGACAACGTGTGGATGACTATCTGTAACTAGCTGGGAAATATTGATTATTTCTGCGGAGGGGGAATTTTTTAGCCGACACTTTTCAAGTATCTGGACCATCAGCCGGCGCGCATATGCCGGCAAAGCATTTCGGACCGCAAACTCCGCTTTCGACGCCGTTTCCGAGTATTTTTTTTAAGTGCTTGCCGGCAAACGAAAAAACCCGGCACTATCGGCCGGGTTCTCAGAAGATCAGTCCGGAAAGGGACGTCAGGCCGACAGCACCTTGAGGCGCTGGGCCAGCCGCGAAACCTTGCGGGCCGCGGTGTTCTTGTGGATCACGCCCTTTGTCGCGGCGCGCATCAATTCCGGCTCAGCGGCCTTGAAAGCCGCCTGCGCGGCGGCCTTGTCGCCGGAGGCGAGCGCCTCCTCGACCTGGCGCACATAAGTGCGGACGCGCGAGCGGCGGTTTTTGTTGATCGCCGCGCGGCGGACGATCTTGCGCGTTGCCTTTTTGGCCGAGGATGTATTGGCCATGATGCCTCTCTTCTGATCTGGTCGGCGCATGCGGCATGCCGCAGGGCACAAAAAACAAACGGGCAGCCACAGGGCCGCCTCGGTTGGTGCGGCTTATAGTTCAGCTTTCCCGGCGCGTCAACGCTGGCTGGCGTTCTTTTTGGCTGTCGTCGCGCCGGAGCATTTTTTCAGCCACGCCGAAGCATTTCGCGCCCCGGAGGTGCGCTGTCAGCGATTGGTGAAATTCGGCTTGCGCTTCTCGGCGAAGGCCGCCATGCCTTCCTTCTGGTCGTCGAGCGCAAACAGCGAATGGAACAGTCGACGTTCGAACCGCAGCCCCTCGGCGAGCGTCGTTTCATAGGCTCGGTTGACGGCTTCCTTTGCCATCATCACCGACGGCAGCGAAAAATCGGCGATCTTGGCCGCCGCCTTGACGGCCTCCTCGACAAGCTCGCCGGCAGGCAGGACGCGCGAGACCAGGCCGGAACGCTCGGCCTCCGCGGCATCCATCATCCGCCCGGTCAGGCACATGTCCATCGCCTTCGACTTGCCGACGAACCGGGTCAGGCGTTGTGAGCCGCCCATGCCGGGAATGACGCCGAGCGTGATTTCGGGCTGGCCGAATTTTGCCGTGTCGGCGGCGATGATGAAGTCGCACATCATCGCCAGTTCGCAGCCGCCGCCCAGCGCATAGCCGGCCACCGCCGCGATGATCGGCTTGCGCGTCCGGGTCAACTCTTCCCAGCCGACGAAAAAGTCCTTGATGTAGGCATCGACGTAGGAAATCGACTGCATTTCCTTGATGTCGGCGCCTGCGGCGAAGGCCTTCTCGGAACCGGTGACGACCATCGCGCCGATGCCGTCATCTGCCCCGAACACGTTTACCGCAGCCACCAATTCCGCCATGACCTGGGAATTCAGCGCATTGAGCGCCTTTGGCCGGTTCAAGGTGATCAGCCCGACCTTGCCCCTGGTTTCAACGACGATCGTTTCATAGGCCATGGCTTCGGCTCCTCTTCCAGGCAATTGAAGATCGATCTAGCTCACCGCTGACAGGTCCGGCAATAGAAGGTCGAGCGGGCGCTCTGCGTGATGCGCTCGATACGGCCGCCGCAGCCAGGCTTGGAGCAGGGTTCGCCCTCCCGGTCATACACCGCGAAGGAATGTTGGAAATAGCCCAGCGAACCGTTGATCTGCATGTAGTCGCGCAGCGACGATCCGCCGGCCGCAATGGCATCTGCGATGACCGAGCGGACCGCCACGGCAAGTTCCCGGCTTTGCTCACCCGCTTTCTTGCCGGCTTTGGCTATCGTGCCCGCTTCGCGCAGCGGCGACAGCCCGGCGCGCCATAGCGCCTCCGAGACATAGATGTTGCCGAGCCCGGCTATCAGTCTCTGGTCGAGAAGAGCGGCCTTCAGCGGCGATTTCCGGCCCTTCAGCAGCGAGGCCAGCAGCACTCCGTCAAGCGCATTGCCGGTGGGTTCGACGCCGAGCCCCGCCAGCATCGGATGGGTGTCCGGCGGTCCTTCGCAAAACAGCATGAAGCCGAAGCGACGCGGATCGTTGAAAACCACGCGCGAGCGGGTGCCGTCCCGAGAGGCGACGTCGAAGATGACGTGGTCGTGCGTCGAACTCTTCGACCGCTCGTGATGGAACACGCCGGGCATTTCGGCGGCGTCGGCCGCCTCGATGCGAAACGAGCCCGACATGCCGAGATGGCAGATCAGGGCGGGACCGCCTTCGAGATCCATCGTCAGATATTTGGCCCGGCGTCCGAGCGCCGTGATCGTCTTGCCGGTCAGCCGCTCGGCGAATTTTTCGGGGAATGGAAAACGCAGGTCCGGCCGGCGTGCCTCGGCGCGGATGATGCGGGCGCCTTCCAGAACCGGCTCCAGCCCGCGCCGGACCGTCTCGACCTCGGGCAATTCAGGCATGGCCGCCCATATCCGGGTAAAAGGAAGTGCCGTAGCGGCCGTGCGCCAACCCGAGATGTTCGGCCACGGTTTCACCAATGTCGCAGAATGTCGTTCTCAGCCCGATGTCGCCGCCCGTCAGACCCGGTCCGATGCCGATCACCGGAATGCGTTCGCGTGTGTGGTCGGTGCCGCGCCAGGTCGGATCGTTGCCGTGGTCGGCCGTCAGGATCAGCAGATCGCCCTGTCGCAATCTCGCGAATGCTTCCGGCAGTCGCCGGTCGAAGGCCTCGAGCGCGGCGGCATAACCTGCAACATCGCGGCGATGGCCGAACTCGGTGTCGAAATCGACGAAATTGGCGAAGACGAGATCGCCGTCGCGGGCCGCATCCATTGCATCAAGCGCCTGGTCGAACATGGCCATGTTGCCCGCGGCCTTGCGCACTTCCGAAATCCCCCGATGGGCAAAGATGTCGCCGATCTTGCCGACGGCGATGACGCGGCTGCCACGCGCCGTCAGCCGGTCGAGCAATGTCGGCTCGGGTGGCGGCACGGCGTAGTCGTGTCGGTTGTAGGTCCGCTCGAAAGTGGCTGCCGTCTCGCCGACGAACGGTCGCGCGATCACCCTTCCGATCCGCAGCGGATCAACCAGGCGACGCACCACCTTGCAGAATTCGTAGAGCCGCTCCAGGCCGAAATGGACCTCGTGCGCGGCGACTTGCAGGACTGAGTCCACCGAGGTGTAGCAGATCGGCTTGCCCGTGCGGACGTGCTCCTCGCCGAACCGTTCGATGATCTCGGTGCCAGGCGCGTGGCAGTTGCCGAGAATGCCCGGCACCTTGCCTTCGCGGATGATGGCCTCGGTCAGTTCGGAGGGAAAGGCCGGGATCGTGTCGGGAAAGTAGCCCCAGTCGAAACGTACCGGCAGGCCGGCTATCTCCCAATGGCCGGATGGCGTGTCCTTGCCGCTCGAAACCTCCTGGGCGGCACCGTGGAAGGCATTGGCGACGAGATCCGTCCCGAAAGCGGCAAAGCCCAGCCCCGTCGCGGTCTCGGCAGCCTTGCCAAGTCCGAGCGACGCCATGTTGGGAACAAACAACGGTCCCTGGCGAAGTCCTTCACGATCGGCGCGGCCTTCCGCACAGGCCTCGGTGATATGGGCGAAGGTGTTGGCACCGGCATCTCCGTAGCGTTCGGCGTCGGCGGCGCCGCCTATGCCGAAGGAATCCAGGACGAAGAGGAAAGCACGCGCCATGAGGTCATTGTTGCCGGTTTGAGCACCCAGACATAGGGTTCCACGGCGGCATTGGCAATTCGGAAACCAAACGGCAACCGCTCGGCGCGATAGTCCGGAACCAATTCATTGACGGATCGCAGGACTGGGTCTCCCATGAAAGCTGCCCTGAAGACATGCGCCGCTCTCATGATCGCGCAAGGCGCGGTCTGGTCCGGCTCGGCGCACGCCGACTGGCGTGACGATATCGGCACGTTTCGCATCGGCATCGTCGCCGAACCCGGCGCAGGTAACTCCGTTCCAGGCCTGGCGCGGTTGACCGAGGCCTTTACCAACGCGCTGGGCATGAAGGTGGAGTTCGTCGTTGCCCGTGACTATGCCGCGCTGATCGATGCGCAGGCCAATGCCCGCATCGAATATGCCGTCTACTCGGCGACCGCCTATGCAACGGCGTCAAGACGCTGCGAGTGCGTCGAACCGCTCGTGGCTCCGGTCGATTCCGATGGCGCGGTCGGCATCCGCGCCGTGCTGCTGACGAAGGATGGCAAGGTGCCCAGCCTGGCCGCGATGGAAACCCACCGGATCGCCATGCCGCCGGCGGACAGCATTGGTTCTCTTTTGCCATTGGCCGGACTGGCTGCCGAGCACGTCAAGATCGCAGAGGACGCATCGTTTCTGGTTCACGCCGGTTCCGCCTCGGCCGCGGAAGGAATGCTGGTCGATGGCCAGGCCGATGCCTTGTTCGGCTGGGCGACGGCGGCGGCCGACGGCGAGCCAAGACTATCGGGCACGCAGGCAAGGCTCGAAGCCGCCGGGCTTTCGGCGACCGCCCTTCAAGTCGCATGGACGTCGGGCTTGCTGAGATACGGTCCCCATGCGGTGCGCAGCGATCTCGACCCGGAAGCCAAGCGCCGGTTGGCAGTTTTCCTGACCAATCTCAAATCGACGACGCCCGACATCTACGACCTGCTGGAATCGAGGCATTCCGGCGGTTTCGCCACCGTGGTTCCCAAGGATTACGAGATGGCGCACGCCATCGTGCGTCTGGTGTCGGACGGTGGCGTGCGGCGATAGGGTCGTCAGCAGTCGCCGCAAGGGATCGTCAGGCTTCTGCGCGGACGCAGATAATAGGTCTCGCCCATCGATATGTTGTTGAAGACCGTCGTCAATCCGGCCGTCTGTGAGCTGTCTGCGGACCAGGTGATGATCGGTTTGTAACCAAGTTTGCTTTCGACACGAATGAGAAAGGTGCCTGCGACCCTGAGCGTTGCCGGAACCGTAGTGGTTGCGGGCAGGGCGGTGCCGATACTGTAAGCACCATTGACCACCTTGCGCGACCACACCACGTTCACCCTGGGCGGCGTGTCGGTTGTGACCTGTATTGCCGTGATGGTGATATCCGGCTTCGAGCGATTGTACGGCTGCAAGGTGGAGGTGCCGATCTTCATGATGGCATCCAGATCCGCCTTGACGATGGTCGGCTGCTGCGTGACCAGATCCGCGACCATGCTGCCGATGCGGCTGACCTTCTTGCTGGTCTCGATGGCCTGAGAGGCCTCCATGGTGATGAAATACATGATCAGCAGGATTGGCACGATGAGAGCGAACTCGACCGCCGCGATGCCGCGGCGATCGCGTATGAAACCGACCCACTTCCCCCAGCGTCCTGCAATTCCTGGATGTGCCCCCGCACGCATCATGCCCGTCCCTTTTTCTTGGCTTTGCTTTCGCCGCGAACTCAGTTGTCGAATGGCTCGTTCTGCCAGGTCACCGATGCAAAATGCAGTGTCTTGTTACCGCCCATCGACTGAGCCAGAAGATCGGTCATGACGGGCCATTTGTAGAAGACCCGCAGCATGTTCTTCGATTCTGCCAGGCCCGGCGTGGTCGCGAAGGGCTGCGAGTTGGCGCCTTGCATCAAGATGATCTCGCCATTCTCGATCTTGAAGCTGGCCGTGGCCGCGTCGGCGAACGTGGTATATGCGCGAAGGTCCACGTCCAGCTGATTTGGGCAATCCTGCGAGACGATGATCTTCAGTTTGTCGCAGATCATGGTCTTCAACTTGTCCCCGGCGACGTCGGCCGGTCTCAACTGCCCGGTGCGCAATTTGCGCGCGATGTCGTCGGTGATGTTGGCCATAACTTCCTGGCCGGCAAATGAGATGCAGCTTTCCAGGATGGCGAAGACAAGAACCGCGAACGGCAATGCGAGCAGCGCGAATTCCAGTGCCGTACTGCCGCGGCGGTCGCCGGCGAAGCGTGCGAAAAGCCGTGCCCGTCTTGCCTTGCGGTCGCTTGTCGAGACGAATTCGATGCTCATGCTCTGATCCTGCCCATCCCCAGACGGTCTCGGCAGGTGTACTAGTGCAAACCAGTTGAAGTCCGGTTTGAATGATCGTTAAAGTCGCCGCGGGCGCCTTAACCACCCGCTAACCTGGACCGCGTGCCTACCGGCTGACGCTCATCTCGGCTTCTGAGGATTTTTCGGCTTCGCTCTTGTAGGAGCTTTCGCAATAGGGCGTGCAGGACATGGTCTGAACTTCAGCGCGCCGGTAGATGCGCACCGACGAGGCCGCCTGCCGCACGACGGTGATCTGTTCATCGATGATCGGGCTGCCATCCTGGTCGAGGACGACGAGGTTGGTGACGCCGAAGCCCTTGCCAGTCAGCACGATCGTCGAGGCGTCCTGCACGGACGCGTCGGCGATTGCCGGGTTGCCGACCACGATCGTGTCGGCGGGGCGCGACAGTTTGACGATCTTGGCCTGGTTCATGGTGACCTCGATGCCGGTGTCGGCCCTGGCGGGCATGACAAAGCTCACGGCGGCAAGAAGCACGGCAATCAGGATCGACGATTTCGGCTCGGCCATTGACGCGCTCCAGGCGGGCGGACTGTTCAACGGAACATGAACGAGATTGGTGAACCAACGGTTAAGCAGGCCCGGGCGCCATATGCCGCGATCGTCCTACGCGCCGCGGAGCTGTTTCTTTTGCGGCTGCTTGCCTGGGAATTGCGCCTCGGCCGGCGCTTAGCCCATAGTTAACCACGCAATATGTTCCAACCGGGAAAGGAATCGGTAAGGCTGTTTATTAAGTCGATCGAAAGAGCTTCTCCCTAGATTGGCAGCATCCGATCAACCATCACAGAAGTTGACGGAAGTGCTGTAACACGTGGAGTAGGAGCTCTCGAATGTCTAATCTCATTGCACGTTTCGTAAAGGACGAATCCGGCGCGACCGCTATCGAATATGGTCTGATCGCCGCCCTCATCGCGCTCGCCATCATCGTCGGCGCCGGCGCGCTTGGCAACGCCATCAACGCCAAGTTCGAAGCTATCGGAACGTCCCTGAACAACGTCCCGACGCCCTGAACGACGTCAAGTATATTGAGCGCTCGGATTGCGTTCTGGACAAGGGCCGCCACCTGGCGGCCCTTGTTCTATTCAATGTCTTTTTGCCCTGGGCCTCATCAATCGTTAATCGAACATGCTTAGATTGAGTGCGGCTTAATCCGATAATAGGCATAGCGCCGATGCTTGAAGCCCTGATCTTCGTCGTCTTCCCGTTCTGCATGCTGTTCGCCGCGATCTCCGACATGCTGTCGATGACGATCGCCAATCGCGTGCCGGTGCTGCTCGTCGTCGTCTTCGCGCTGGTTGCGCCGCTGACCGGCATGGAATGGGCGGCCTATGGCTGGCATTTCGCCGCCGGCGCGCTGGTTCTTGCCGCAACGTTCGGCCTCTTTGCAATGGGCGGCATGGGCGGCGGTGATGCCAAGCTGCTGGCCGCGACCGCCGTGTGGATGGGACTCAACATCCAGCTCGTCGAGTATCTCGTGGTCTCGACCTTCATAGGCGGCTTGCTGACGCTTGCCATTCTCGTCTACCGGAAGTCGCCGCTTGCGGTTTTTACCGGCCGCAATCCGTTCCTGCGTCACTTCGCGGACGAGACGACCGGGGTTCCCTACGGCATCGCGCTCGGTTTGGGCGGATTGCTGACCTACCCGGATTCGCCCCTGATGGTCTGGGCGCTGGCCAGGCTGGCGGCCTGACCTTACCGATCATTCCTTGGCTGTGTTGCGGCTGGCTCCGCGGAGCGGGGCTGGCTGTTTGTCCGTGGCTGCGCAATACAGCTAATTTATGTAAACCTTAAATTAATCACGATCGTAAGCATTACATTAACCTTGTTTTGAGGATTGCCGCTGCAAAGTCCGGCCTGGCTAGGTGGTTTGCCAAGGCGAGGGTTCGGACAGATGCCAGCATCCCGATTGATTATTCTGAGCGTGGCGGTCGCCGCGGCGGGTGGTGCTGGCTATGTCGCGAAGAACATGGTCGCCGCGCCGCCACCGCAGATCGTCGAGTCCGGTCCAGCGGCTCCCGCCGTGGCATTGCAGGACGTGCTTGTCCTGTCGGGTGATGTCACCATGGGCAGCCAGCTCGAGAACAACATTGCCTGGCAATCCTGGCCGGCCGACGGCATCAACGCCAATTTCATCACCAAGGCCACTGCTCCCGACGCCCTGGAGAAACTGAAGGGGTCCATAGCCCGTGTGCCGATGTACGCGGGCGAGCCGGTGCGGCGTTCCAAGCTGATCGGCGAGGGGCAAAGCTTCATGTCGTCGATCCTGCCCTCCGGCATGCGGGCGGTCGCCACGACGATATCGGCCGACACCTCTGCCGGCGGCTTCATCCTTCCGAATGATTTCGTCGACGTCATTATGACCCGCCGGGCCGATGCCAACAGCGGCGGCTCCGGCTTCAACACCGAAACCATCCTCAAGAACATCCGCGTCCTGGCGATCGACCAGACCATCCAGGAGGACGAGGAAGGCAAGAAGACCAGGGTGGGCCAGACCGCCACGCTGGAACTGACGCCCAAGCAGGCGGAGATCATCACCGTCGCCCAGCAGATGGCGGATCGCCTGACGCTCGCGCTGCGCGCGATCACGGACACCCAGGAAAAGAATTTGGATGAGGCCGACTATCTCGTTTCCGGCAATGGCCGCAAGGGAACGGTCAGGCTGATCAAGTCGGGCGAAGTTTCCGAAGTGGGGGCAAGGAAATGAGGCTAAGCGGTAAACTGCCGGCGATCATGGCAGCGGCTTTCGGCCTGCTGCTCATTGGGACAAACGTGCAGAGCGTTGTCGAGGCCAAGAGTGCACAGGTTTCGGCTTCGGCGGCCACCCAGCGCGTCAAGCTCGGCCTCAACAAGTCGGTGGTCATCGACCTGCCGAGTGATGCCTACGACATTCTTGTCGCCAATCCGACCGTCGCCGATGCGGTGACCCGCACCGCGAGGCGCATCTACCTGTTCGGCAAGGCGGTTGGCGAGACCAACATCTTTGTGTTCGGGCCGAATGGCGAACAGATCGTCAGCCTCGATCTGGCCGTCGAACGCGACGTCGCAGGCCTGGAGGATTATATCAAGCGCTTCATCCCGACATCGTCCATCAAGGTCGAACTGCTGAACGACAACGTCGTCCTGACGGGAACCGTCGACACGCCGCTGGACGCCAAACGCGCCGTCGACCTGGCGACGATCTTCGTCTCGGGCGGTGAAGCGACGACGGGACAATATTCGCAGACCGCGGCCGGCGGCTCGGCCCAGAGTGGTGTCGACATCAACAATCCGGACCAGGAACGCCGCGTCTCGAAAATCGTCAATCTTTTGCAGATCATCGGCGACGACCAGGTCACGCTCAAGGTGACGGTCGCCGAAGTCAGCCGCTCCGTGATGAAGCAGCTTGGCGTCAACATGGTGGGCAGCGGCGGTAGCAACGGCATCAGCTATGACGCGATGAGCACCCCGGCATACGGGCTTGGGAAACCGCTCTCGCAATTCTCGGGAGCTTCGATCGGCACCTCGGCGCTTCAGGCGTATCTAAACGCAATGGAGCAAGGTGGCGTCATGAAGACGCTGGCGGAGCCGACCCTCACCGCCGTGTCGGGTGAGAAGGCGACATTCAGGGTCGGTGGCGAGTTCAATCTCATCACCAGCCGTACGAACAATGTTTCAGACGAGAACAAGACAGGGCAGGTCACATACACCAACGACAAACTCGAATACGGCATCGGCCTGGAGTTTCAGCCGGTTGTGCTGTCGGCCGGTCGGATCAGCCTCAAGGTCCGGACGTCCGTGTCGGAGCCTACTGCCGAAGGCGCCACCACGCTGGAAGCTGCAGGCAGGTTGCCCGGAACCACGTTGTTGTCTATCCGCAAGAGACTTGCCGACACGACCGTCGAATTGCCGTCAGGTGGTTCGATGATGATCGCCGGCCTCGTCCGCGATGACGTCAGGCAGGCTGTCGCCGGCCTGCCCGGGCTGACAAAGATCCCGGTGCTCGGCACACTGTTCCGAAGCAGAGACTTCGTGCGCAACGAGACCGAACTGGTGATCATCATCACGCCCTATCTGGTGAAACCGGTGGCACGAAACGACCTCGCCAAACCTGACGACAATTTCAACGCCGCCAGCGATGGCGCCGGTATGTTCCTGGGCCGAGTCAATCGTGTCTACGGCACAATGCAGACGGACAAGCCCAGCGGCCGTTATCACGGCGTCGTCGGCTTCATCTACAAGTGAACGGGGAAGCGGACATGTCTCAGTCAGCATTGCAGGCAAGGACCATCGCCATGACCACGCGCTCCGGCCGTTCGCGAATTCTCCGGCGCGCCATTCCTGCCCTGGCGGTGGCGGTGGCGGCATTGCTGGCCGGCTGCGCCCAGCGCGACAGTGTCACCGTCGGCGCCATTCCAGACGACTACCGCACCAACCATCCGATCGTGATCGCCGAGAAGAACCAAAAGATAGATCTACCTGTCGGTGCAGGTGACCGCGGCATGACCGGCTCGCAGCGCGATACGCTCCTGGGTTTCCTCGACGGCTATGACAAGAGTGCTGCCCCGACGCTGACGATCCAGGTTCCGAGCGGCTCGGCCAACGAGATCGCCGCCGCCGCCGCTGCGCGCGATTTCGCCCGGCTCGCGATTGCCGCGGGCGTCAAGCGCAACCGGATCGTGGTCGTCTCCTATCAGGCTGCCTCGAGCGAGACATCCGCCCCGATCCGGGTCGCCTATATCGCCGTGAAGGCCCAGACCGACAAATGCGGACGATGGCCAGATGACCTGCTGGAGACGTCTGAGAACAAACACTATGCCGATTTCGGCTGCTCCTATCAAAACAATCTCGCCGCCCAGATGGCCAATCCGGCCGACCTGATCGGGCCGCGCAAGCAGACCACCATCGACGCGGAAAATCGTGGCGCGGTGATCGATGTCTACCGCAGCAGGGGTATTTCGGACGAGTTCCTCGGCAATTCTGAAGTGACGTACTGAGCCGCGCCCTAAGGAAAAGAGAAGTCACGGAAAGATGACCATGAGCAACCTTGCCTATGACACCCCCGTGGACGGCGGTGAGACCTCGCCGCAGGACATCGCCGCGATGCAGGCGCTGCGGCCGGTTCCCCGCATCTCGATCCAGGCATTCTGCGAGACCGAGGGTGTCGCCAATCCAGTCGAGCGCGCCGGCGAGGACCGCCGCATGACCAAGGCCCATCTCAAGGTCCATATGGGCGGCGTCCCCACGGCCATCGAATTCTACCAGTCGGCGCCGACGCCGAACCTGATCCTGCTGGAGTCGCGCAGCGAACCCAAACAGCTGCTGGAACAGCTCGCGCAGCTCTCGGAATATTGCGACCCGTCTTCCAAAGTGGTCGTGATCGGCCACTACAACGATGTCGGCCTCTATCGCGAGCTCATCCGCTCCGGCATTTCCGAATATGTCATCGCGCCGGTGTCGATGGCCGACATCGTCAGCGTCATATCGTCGATCTTTGTCGATCCGGAAGCCGAGCCGCTCGGCCGCTCGATCGCCTTCGTCGGCGCCAAGGGTGGCGTCGGCTCTTCCACCATCGCCCATAACGTGGCTTGGGCGATGTCCTCCCTGTTCAAATCCGAGGTGGTCGTCGCAGACCTCGACCTCGCTTTCGGCACCGCCAACATCAATTTCGACCAGGATCCCGCGCAAGGCATCGCCGAAGCGGTGTTTTCGCCCGAGCGCATCGATGAAGTCTATCTCGACCGGCTGCTGACCCAGTGCGCCGAACACCTTTCGCTGCTCGCCGCGCCCTCGACGCTCGAACGCGTCTATGATTTCGATCCCGACGCCTTTACGCAGCTTGTCGACACCGCGCAGCGCACCGTGCCGCTCCTGGTGCTCGACGTTCCCCATGTCTGGACGGGTTGGACCAAGAACACCCTGATCAAGGCCGATGAAATCGTCATCACGGCGACGCCGGAACTGGCCAATTTGCGCAATACCAAGAATTTGGTCGACATGCTCAAACGGCTTCGTCCCAACGACTCGCCGCCCAAACTCATCATCAATCAGGCCGGCGTGCCCAAACGTCCGGAGATTTCCCCGTCCGATTTCGCCGAGCCGCTCGGCCTGGCCGCGATGGCGATCATCGGCTTTGACCCGCTGCTGTTCGGCAATGCCGCCAACAACGGACGTATGCTTGGTGAAATGGACGCCAAGAACCCGGTTGTCGCCACGATCAACGAAATTGCCCATGTGCTGACCGGTCGCAGCGAAATCCGGGTGAAGAAAAAAGCGGGTCTCGGAAATCTGCTCGGCAAGCTTTCGCGCAACAAGAAATGATGCTTCTTCAGTGGAATCGGTAGTGGATCATGTTTGGTAAGAGAGGCAGCGACGACGGCAACCGGTTCAAGCCGGAATTCCGCCAGCCGGCACCGGCGCCGACCGCGCCAGCCGTCGCGGATTCGGCCGATACGGCGGTTCTTGCGAGGCCGGCGGCCGCACCTGCGTCGAGCGCTCCTGTTGCACCGCCGGCCCGCCGCGCGGTCGAGGCGCCGCCGATAGCTCCGGAGCCGAAGCGGGCGGCGCGCGAAAAGAGCGAAACCTATTACGACACCAAGAGCCAGGTCTTCGCCGCCCTGATCGACACGATCGACCTGTCGCAACTCGCCAAGCTCGATCCCGAAAGCGCGCGCGAGGAAATCCGCGACATCGTCAACGACATCATCGCGATCAAGAATTTCGCGATGTCGATCGCCGAACAGGAAGAACTGCTCGAGGATATCTGCAACGACGTGCTTGGCTATGGGCCGCTCGAGCCATTGCTCGCCCGCGACGACATCGCCGACATCATGGTCAACGGCTCCAAGAACGTCTACATCGAAGTCAACGGCAAGGTCGAACAGACCGGCATTCGTTTTCGTGACAACCAGCAGCTTCTCAACATCTGCCAGCGCATCGTCAGCCAGGTCGGCCGCCGCGTCGATGAATCCAGCCCGATCTGCGATGCGCGTCTTCCCGACGGCTCCCGCGTCAACGTCATCGCGCCGCCGCTCGCCATCGACGGCACCGCGCTCACCATCCGCAAATTCAAGAAGGACAAGCTGACGCTCGATCAGCTGGTGAAGTTCGGCGCCATCTCGCCGCAAGGAGCCGAGGTTCTCAAGATCATCGGCCGTGTTCGCTGCAACATCGTCATCTCCGGCGGCACCGGCTCGGGCAAGACGACGCTGCTCAACTGCCTGACCAACTACATCGATCGCGAGGAACGCGTCATCACCTGCGAGGACTCGGCCGAACTGCAACTACAGCAGCCGCATGTTGTCCGTCTGGAAACCCGCCCGCCCAACCTCGAAGGCGAAGGCGAGGTGACGATGCGGGATCTGGTCAAGAACTGCCTGCGCATGCGGCCCGAGCGCATCATCGTCGGCGAAGTGCGCGGACCCGAAGTGTTCGACCTTCTGCAGGCGATGAACACCGGCCATGACGGCTCGATGGGAACGATCCACTCGAACAGCCCGCGCGAATGCCTGAATCGTATCGAATCCATGATCGCAATGGGCGGTTTTTCGCTGCCGCAGAAGACCGTGCGCGAAATCGTCGTCGGCTCCATCGACGTGATTATCCAGGCGGCACGCCTGCGCGACGGGTCGCGCCGCATCACTCACATCACCGAGGTGATCGGAATGGAAGGCGACGTCATCATCACGCAGGACATCGTCCTCTACAACATCAAGGGCGAGGACGCGAATGGGCGGCTGCTGGGAGAGCATGTATCGACCGGCATCGGTCGCCCCCATTTCTGGGACCGCGCCCGTTACTATGGCGAGGAGCAGCGCCTCGCAATAGCGCTTGAGGCGATGGAGAAACGCGCTGACTGACGCTGCTGCAGGCGTAAGGGTTCTGGTCGATGTTTGGAATTGACGGCACCGTATTGGCGTTTGTCGTGCTCGCCGGCTTCAGCGCCGGCGCGGTCGCCTATGCATTCCTGTTCACCCGGATCAGCAACGAAAAGCAGGCCGGCAAGCGGCTGGAAACGATCAAGACCGCGGAGACGGATCGCTCCGTCGTCAAGGCCTCGCGCGATCGCGTGGCGGAGGCGGCCAAAAGACGCAAGTCGGTCCAGGATTCCTTGAAGGAACTCGACGAGAAGCAGAAATCCAAGGACAGCGCGGTCAAGAAACCGCCGCTGAAAGCCCAACTGCGCCAAGCCGGCCTGAAGGTTTCCATCGAACGCTTCTACATCTATTCCGCCATTTGCGGCCTAGCCCTGACGATCATCGCCTTTGTGGTGGGGGCGCCGCTTTTTGTTTTGCCTGGCGTGCTGCTGGCCGGTGCGCTCGGCCTGCCGCGCTGGTTCGTCTCATTTCGCCGCGCGCGGCGGGTCAAGGCATTCCTCAACGAATTTCCCAACGCGCTCGACATCATCGTGCGCGCGGTCAAATCCGGCCTGCCGCTGAACGATGCGGTGCGCCTGATCGCCAATGAATCCCCCGAGCCCGTCAAGGCCGAGTTTCGCCGCATCGTCGATTCGCAGCAGATGGGCCTGTCGATCCCGGATGCCACCTTGCGTATGCCCGAGACCATGCCATGCACCGAGGCGAGCTTTTTCGGCATCGTCATTCAGATCCAGTCGCAGGCCGGCGGCAATCTCTCCGAGGCGCTGGGCAATCTTTCGCGCGTGCTTCGCGACCGCAAGAAGATGAAGGCCAAGGTCCAGGCGCTGTCGATGGAAGCCAAGGCGTCCGCCGCCATCATCGGCGCGCTGCCTTTCATCGTCGCATTTCTCGTCTATCTCTCCAGCCCCAACTACCTGATGCCGCTGTTCACCACGAGCATCGGTAACCTGATCCTGGGGGTTTCGGCCGTCTGGATGTCGATCGGCATCTTCGTGATGCGCAAGATGATGAACTTCGAAGTCTAGGGCCGCGGCATGACCGAACAAGTCGTCAAATCACTGACGGATCCCGGCCTCCTGATCGCGCTGCTGGTCGGCATTGCCGTGTTCGCGACGGTCTTCACCTTGCTGCCGGCATTTGGCGGAAACCAGCTCAAGGCGCGCATGAAGTCGGTCGCGCTGGAACGCGACGAATTGCGCGCCAAGCAGCGCGCGCGGCTTGCAAGCGAGGCGGATCGCCGCCGCAAGGGCCTGCGCGAAGAACAGTCGATCGGCATGCGCAACATCGTCGACAGGCTCGACCTGCGGCGCGCCCTCGCCGACGAGGGTACCTTGCAGAAGCTCAAGGTTGCCGGTTTCCGTGGACAGAACCCGCTGACGCGGTTTCTCTTCTTCCGCCTCGTGCTTCCGTTTGTCGGCTTCGCACTGGGCGTGATCTACATATTCGTGCTCGGAGGACTGCCGCAGCAGCCATTGTTCATCCGGCTGTTCGTCTGCGTCCTCGTTGCCTATGGCGGCTTCTACGCACCGGTCGTCTATGTCAACAACCGCGCCACCAAGCGCAAGCAATCGATCCAGATGGCATGGCCGGACGCGCTTGACCTGATGCTGATCTGCGTCGAGTCGGGCATGTCGGTGGAAGCGGCATTGCGCAAGGTCGCCGACGAGATCGGCGCCCAATCCGTGGCCCTTGCGGAAGAATTCATCCTGACGAACGCCGAGCTCTCCTATCTGCAGGAGCGCAAGCAGGCCTATGAGAATCTCGCCAGCCGCACCGGCCTGGAATCCGTCAAGTCGGTGTCGCAGGCACTCGTCCAGGCCGAGCGTTACGGCACCCCTGTGGCGCATGCGTTGCGCGTGCTCGCGGGTGAAAGCCGGGACCAACGCATGAACGCTGCCGAGAAGAAGGCCGCCGCCTTGCCGCCCAAGCTCACCGTGCCGATGATCCTGTTTTTCCTGCCGGTGCTGTTCGCCATCATCCTCGGCCCTGCCGGCATCCAGGTCAGCCAGCGCGGCATCTTCGGCCAGGCGCACGAAACCAGCAGCCAGTAGGTGAATCTGACCGATCCAAAGAAAAACCGCGCGGCTGACGCAGCGCGGTTCTCTTATGCAGGGTTCGGTGGCCGCGTGCCGCTCAGTTGGTTGCGGCTTTCGCCTTGTCCTGGTCCTTGAGCTGGCTCCAGGCATTTTGCTGAGCCAGCATCTGCCTGAGATAAGCGACATTGGCCTGCGCCTGTTCAGGTGACAGCTCCTGCGAGGCGATCTTCTCGGCTTCGTCGAAGCGGCCCTGCAGGCCGACGACCAGCGCCAGGTTCTGGCGCACGCGGCTGTCGGCATTCGGCTGCTCTGCGGCCGAGCGCATATAGGTTTCGGCGGTGCGCAGGTCGCCTCCCAGCACATAGGACATGCCAAGGTTGGAAAGCACCGAAGGTTCGTTCGGCTTGAGCTCCAGCGCCTTGCGGTAGAGCTGGCGCGCGTCGTCCTTCTGGCCGAGCTGGTCGAGAATGGCCGCTTCCGCCGACACCAGCCTCCAGTCGGGATATTCCGGCGTCTGCGCCCGGCGCACGGCATCAAGCGCCGCCTCGAACTGGCCGTTGGCGGCCAGCGCCTTGCCGTAGGCGGCAAGCACGTCGCGATCCTTGGGATAGGCGATCGCCAGCTTGCGCATCACGGCAAGCGACTGGTCGGCATCGCCATCCATCTGCAGCGCCGCAGCGAAGTTGGTCGCTATCCGCTTATCGTTGGGATTCCTGGAATAGGACTGGCCAAGGGCTGCCGTCGCATTGTGCAGTTCTCCCGCCGACATCGTCTCCAGCGGCTTGCCGCTGGTGCGTCCGATCGAGCCTGTGCTGATCTTGTCGGTTCCGCAGCCGGCAACGCCTGCGGAAAGGGCGAGCATGAAGGCCGTGGTGATGAGCCGCTTTCCGCTGGCGTTCATCGTGCGGTTCGTCGACATCGGCACCCTGGGCCTCCATTCGTGCGCGTGGCCATTGCGTGGCCATCTTCCCTCTCGAAGAAATATTCTGTTAACCCTAACGGACAGTTAAGAAGCGCCGAATCGACGGACGTCGGCAGGAGAACATCGAATGTCAGTGGAACTGGTCGAGAACAAGCTGAACAACCCGCTTCCTGTCCATCTAGTGGCTAAGGACGGTCTGGAGACGGCCGGTCTGGCGTCATCAGCCGTGGCGTGGGCCAGGGCCAACGGCTTCTCCGGCGAAGCGGGCAGGACGCTCATCGTGCCTGCGGAAAACGGCGCGCTCGGCGGTGCCTTGTTCGGCATTGGCGACGGCGAGGGCGCGCTGGCCGTCGGCGCGCTGGCGAAAAGCCTGGCGGAGGGCGACTGGCATTTCACCTCCGCGCCGGCCGAGCCGGAGCTGGCGGCGATCGCGCTGGCCCTCGGCGGCTATGTCTTTACCCGCTATGGCAAGAAACCGGGCAAGGCGCTGCGCTTCGAATTGCCGGCCGGCGTAGAGGCAAAACGCGTTCGCCGCATCGTCGAAGGCGTCTTCCTGACGCGCGATCTTGTCAACACGCCGACCAGCGACATGGGGCCGGACGAACTGGAGAAGGCGGTTCGAGCCCTGGCCGAAATTCACAAGGCCGAGGTGTCGGTCATCAAGGGCGACGATCTCATCAAGCAGAATTTCCCGATGATCCATGCCGTCGGCCGGGCTTCGTCCAGCGCACCGCGTCTTATCGGCATGGGCTGGGGGCCAAGGAGCGCGCCGAAAGTGACGCTGGTCGGCAAGGGCGTCTGTTTCGACACTGGCGGCCTCGATATCAAGCCGTCGTCCGGCATGCTGTTGATGAAGAAGGACATGGGGGGCGCCGCCAATGTGCTGGGTCTGGCCTCGATGATCATGGCCTCCGGATTGAACGTGCGGCTGCGCGTGCTGATCCCGGCCGTCGAGAATTCGATCGCCGGCAACGCCTTCAGGCCTGGCGACGTGTTGGCGAGCCGCAAGGGCATGTCAGTCGAGATTGGCAACACCGATGCCGAGGGAAGACTGGTTCTGGGTGATGCGCTGGCGCTGGCCGACGAGGAGGAGCCGCAATTGCTTGTCGACATGGCGACGCTCACCGGGGCTGCTCGTGTCGCGCTAGGTCCGGACCTGCCGCCCTTCTACACCAGCGACGAGGCACTAGCCTCGGAACTGACGACAGCCTCGCTGGCGGTCGAGGATCCGCTGTGGCGCATGCCGCTGTGGCGGCCCTATGACGTGAAGCTGTCGTCGAAGATCGCCGACATCAACAATGTCACCACGGATGGGTTCGCCGGTTCGATCACCGCGGCGCTGTTCCTCAAGCGTTTTGTCGAGAAGACGGCAAGCTGGGCGCATTTCGACATCTTCGCCTGGAACCCCGCCGATCGTCCGCACGGACCTGCCGGCGGCGAGGCGCAAGGCATCCGGGCACTGGAGCACGTCATCTCGAAGCGTTTTGGCTGATGTGGCGGCGACTTTCAGGGCCGGCAGATTGCCGAAACTGAAACGGAACCGAAACAATTTGCCGTCATTCTCGTGCGATGTCGATTTCGATGCGCCCGAGCCAGGCCTTGCGATTGTGGCAGCAAGTGATGCTGTCGCAGGTGCGCGACGACGCGCCCGACCTCACCATGCGCCAGACGGCTATCCTGTTCACCATCTATCTCGATCCGCCGCCGCACACGGTGCGCGGGCTGGCGGCCCGTCTCAACGTCACCAAGCCGGTCATCACCAGGGCGCTCGACACGATGGGCGCGCTCAAACTGGTGTCGCGCCATCGTGACGAGCTCGACAAGCGCAACGTGCTGATCAAGCGCACGGTCGAGGGCGCCCTCTTTGTCGAGCGCTTCGGCGATGGTATCATCGCCAAGGCACAAGAGCTGCCCATCTGACGACCAGCCGCTTCAATGGATGACTGATTTGACCGCCAGGGATGCCCGCCTCCACGCCTTTCGGCCCGATCTTGCCGATGCGAGATTGAAAGGAGAGGTCGCTGCCGACCGCTTTGTCGCCGGCCGGCCGGCGCGGATTTCGATCCCAGTTGCCGATATCCGCAAGGCTCCGCGTCCAGACGCTGGTGTCAACACGCAAGCGCTATTCGGCGATGACGTGCTCGTTTTCGAGGACAGAGAGGGCTGGGCCTGGATCCAGGCCGAACGGGACGGTTATGTCGGCTATGTCGCCGACGCCATGTTGGGCGGGCGGGATCATGCGCTCACCCATATCGTCTCCGTGCCCCGAACTTTCCTCTATCCCGGCCCGGATCTGCGCCTTCGGATCGCGGGACAGCTGTCGATGGGGTCCACCGTCACGGTGACCGGGTCCGCCGAAACGCGCGGCACCCACTATGCCGTCCTGCCCTCCGGTGAGGCAATCATAGCGGGTCACCTGCGGCCGCTCAGTAATGTGGCCGCCGACTATGTTTCGGTGGCCGAGACGTTCCTTGGCACCCCTTATCTCTGGGGCGGTGTCTCCGGCTTCGGCATCGATTGCTCCGGCCTCGTGCAACTGGCGATGCGCATGGCCGGCGCCGATGTCCTGCGCGATTCCGACATGCAGGCGCAGAGCATCGGCGAGCCGCTCGATCCGGGCCCCGATTATTCCGGCCTGCGCCGCGGCGATCTCGTTTTCTGGAAAGGCCATGTCGCCATCATGACCGATGCCGAGACCATGATCCACGCCAACGGCCACACCATGCTGGTATCGCGCGAAGGTCTGAAGGAAGCCGTCGCCCGCATCGGCTATCTCTACGGCGGGCCGACGGAGTTCCGGCGGCCATAGCGCCGATCCTCCCTTCTTCCGGGGGAGAGAAAAACTGCTCGATCACCTTTTGTTCCGATTGTTCTTGGCGTTCGCACGCCGTCGCGCTACCTCTGACGCGTGACAGAGAAGCCGCGCCTTGCCGTCCAGAATGCCGCCGTTGTCCTGCCCGAGCCATTCCTGAGATGGTTTGGCGAGAAAGGCTGGTCGCCGCGCGCCCACCAGATCGAATTGCTGGCGAGGGCTCAAGCAGGGCAGTCGGTGCTGCTGATTGCACCGACCGGCGCCGGCAAGACGCTGGCCGGGTTCCTGCCTTCGCTGACCGAACTGGCCGTCAGGGCCAGGCGAAAACCGGGACAGGCCCGCCGCGGCATCCACACGCTCTACATCTCGCCGCTGAAGGCGCTGGCTGTCGACATCGAGCGCAACCTCGGCAAACCGGTGGAAGAGATCGGGCTCTCCCTCACCATCGAGACCCGCACCGGCGACACGCCGGCGCACAAGCGCCAGCGGCAGAAGCTGGTGCCGCCCGACATCCTGCTCACCACGCCCGAGCAGCTTGCGCTGCTGATCGCGGCACCCGATGCCAGGCGTTTCTTCGAAGACCTGCGCTATGTCGTGCTCGACGAGTTGCATTCGCTGGTGATTTCGAAGCGGGGTCATCTCCTGGCGCTTGGTCTGGCGCGCCTGCGCCAGTTCATGCCCGAGCTTCAGACCATTGGACTGTCCGCCACTGTGGCCGAACCGGACGAATTGCGCCGCTGGCTGGTCGGCCAGAATCCGCCCAAAAATACGGCAAGTCCCGAAATGGCCGAACTGATCGTCGTTACCGGCGGCGCAAAGCCCGAAATATCCATCTTGGATTCGGAGGAGCGCGTGCCCTGGGCCGGACATTCGGCCCGCTACGCGACGCCCGAGATCTACCGCGAGATCAAGCGCCACAAGACGACCCTGCTGTTCGTCAATACGCGCAGCCAGGCGGAGTTGCTGTTCCAGGAATTGTGGCGCGTCAACGAAGATACCTTGCCGATCGCGCTGCATCACGGATCGCTCGATGTCGCGCAGCGGCGGCGGGTCGAGAAGGCGATGGGCGACAATGCGCTGCGCGCCATCGTCGCCACCTCGACGCTCGACCTCGGCATCGACTGGGGCGACGTCGACCTCGTCGTGCATGTCGGCGCACCGAAAGGAGCGAGCCGGCTGGCACAGCGCATCGGCCGCGCCAACCACCGCATGGACGAACCGTCCAAAGCCATCCTCATCCCGGCCAACCGCTTCGAGGTGCTCGAATGCCGGGCAGCGCTGGACGCCAACTATCTCGGCGCGCAGGATACGCCTCCACTGGTCGATGGCGGGCTCGACGTGCTGGCGCAACATGTCCTTGGCTGCGCCTGCGGCGCACCGTTCCGCGCGGATGATCTTTACGAGGAGGTGCGGTCGGCGGCCCCCTATGCCGGCCTCGATCGGCCGACATTCGACCGCGTCGTCGATTTCGTCGCCACGGGTGGCTACGCCTTGAAGAGCTATGAGCGATACGCCCGCATCCGCCTCAACAAGGAGGGATTGTGGCGGGTATCCAATCCGCGCGTGGCCCAGCAATACAGGCTGAACGTCGGCACTATCATCGAGGTGCCGGCGCTCAACGTGCGTTATGTCCAGGCCGGCAGCAAGGGTTCCGTGTCGCGCGGCGGCAGGGTTTTAGGCAAGATCGAGGAGGCTTTCCTCGAGACGCTGACGCATGGCGACACCTTCATGTTCGCCGGCAAAGTTCTTCGCTTCGAAGGCATTCGCGAGAATGAGTGCTTCGTCTCGAACGCGCCCGGCAGCGATGCGAAGGTGCCTTACTATGGCGGCGGCAAGTTCCCGCTTTCGACCTATCTCGCCGAACAGGTCCGCGCCATGCTGGACGATCCGCAGCGGTGGAAGAAACTGCCCGAGCAGGTGGCCGACTGGCTGCGCTTCCAGGTCGACAAATCGGTGCTGCCCAAACGCGATGACCTGCTGATCGAGACCTTTCCGCGCGGCAACCGCCACTATCTGGTCGCCTACCCCTTCGAGGGCAGGCTGGCCCACCAGACGCTCGGCATGCTGCTTACCCGCCGTCTGGACAGGACGGGCGCCAGGCCGCTTGGCTTCGTCGCCACCGACTATGCCTTGGCCATTTGGTCGCTGGGCGACATGGGGGCGATGTTCAAAGCCGGAAAACCCTCGCTCGGCGCGCTTTTCGATGAGGACATGCTTGGCGACGATCTCGAGGCCTGGCTGGCAGACAGCTGGCTTCTCAAGCGCACTTTTCGCAATTGCGCGCTGATTTCAGGGCTGATCGAAAAGCGTCATCCCGGCAAGGAGAAGAGTGGCCGTCAGGTGACTGTCTCGACAGACCTTATTTATGACGTCCTGCGCAGCCATGAGCCGGATCACATATTGCTCCAGGCGACGCGCGCGGACGCGGCGGCGGGCCTGCTCGATGTCAGCAGACTTGCGGACATGCTCTCGCGCATTCAAGGTCGAATCATGCATAAGAACCTCGAACAGATATCGCCGCTCGCCGTGCCGATCATGCTCGAGATCGGCAAGATGCCGGTGCACGGCGAAGCCGATGAAACGCTGCTGATGGATGCGGCCACGCTGGTTGAGGAAGCCATGGGGCCGGAGATGGCTGAGGAATGAATTTTTCGCTGGCGCGTGCATCGTTGATCGCCGACGCCGATCTGGTCGGCATCGCCGGCGAACGTGCGGTCTGCGATCCGCGCGGCGTGCTCTACTTTCCCGAGCTCAAGCTTCTGGCCGTTTCCGATCTGCATCTGGAAAAAGGCTCATCGCTGGCAAGGCGCGGCATGCTGCTCCCGCCCTATGACACCGGCGCGACCTTGCTGCGATTGCAGGCCGTCATCTCAGACTACCAGCCGGCAATCGTCATCAGCCTGGGCGATTCCTTCCATGATGGCGGCGGCGCCGAGCGCATGCATCGAAGTTTCCGCGAACGGCTGGAGGCGCTGATGGCGGGCCGCGACTGGTTCTGGGTGGCCGGCAACCATGACCCGGAGGCGCCGGCCGACCTGCCGGGCGATACGGTGCGCGAACTCGCCATCGGCTCGTTGCTGTTCCGGCACGAGCCGTCGAAGCTGCGCGTCGAGGGCGAGATATCGGGCCATCTCCATCCCTGCGCCCGCATCGTCCAGCAGGGCCGTTCGGTGCGGCGGCGCTGCTTCGCCGGCGATGGCGGCCGCATGATCATGCCCGCCTTCGGCGCCTATACCGGCTCACTCAACGTGCTCGACCGCGCCTATGCCGGCCTGTTCCGCCTGGAATCGCTGATGGCGTATATGCTCGGCACGGACCGCATCTTTGCGATTTCAGGCTCGATGCTGCGACCCGGCTGAAGCCGCTATTTCCCGTAGTAGAGAGTGACCGTGTGCTTCGCTTCGGCGAAGAACAGCCAACGTTCGACCAGCATGCCGACAAACTGTGCGACCGCGGCGAACACCGATGCGAGCGCCGCGAAAGGTGACGGCAAGGCGAAGGCCGTAATCAGCAGCAAGGCGGGCAGCGCGAAACCCAGGAGCTGGGTGATCCGCCGCAGCTTTGCGCTGTGCTTGCGCGCGATGCGAAAACCCATTTCCTTGAGCAAATAATTTTCCTCGGTATGCGGCCATTCCAGCGATCTAACCGTCCCCCCGGCAAGCCCGGTTGCGGTGTTGGCGTTGGTGGGGATTTCCAATTGGTCGTTGTACCGCCAGGTCGCAAGCTTCCAGGCCCAACCGAGCAGGGTCAGCAGTACGCAGGCTGCCAGAAGCATTTTGGAACCGACGGCAAAGCCTTGGCATAGCGCGGCCAGAAGCACACTGCCGCTCATAGCCGAGAAAATGAGATAGCCGGGCAAGGTGTAAGGGCTGTGCCACTGAGCGATGGGTTTCAGCGAGGCATAGATCATGCCGGTCATGCAGACGGTGATGACGGCGCCGATCGTTGCCAGAAGTCCGGCGGCGGCGACCCAGCCATCGGTGCGGCCAAGAATGACCCAGCCAATGCCGAACAGTCCGGCCGGGACGAAGGTGGCGACCGAGGCGACGCCTTCGCGCGACAGCCAGGAACTGCGCCATTGCGAGAACGCACGCCAGGCGCGTTCGGGGCGGCCGAGATGTCCGGTCGAGGACAACAGGCCGGCGGTGATCAGCCCGAGCGCCAGTCCCATGCCGATGAAGCCCAGCCAGAAATCGGGTGCGATGACGCCAAGTGGCGCCAGCACGCCGAGCAGCGCCAGCAGGCCGTAGCCGGCGCCGGCGGCGGTGGTGAAGAAGACGACCGAGAAGGCTGGATGCATGGGGTTTAGTTCGAGAGCATGCGGTCGACCCAGCCGAGGAACCCACCCTCGGCCCTCACCGGCTCCAGGGTTGGCGCAGAAATCTTTGCGGCGCGTTCGGTATGCGCGCGCGGCGGCAGGTATTTGTTGGTCGGGCGGTAGCCGAGTTCCGGCATCAGGTCGACGCCGCCACGCTCCTCAACCAGTTGCGACACCGCCGAGGCGGGGTCGCCGAGATCGCCGAAATGCCGTGCGCTGGTCGGACAGGCCGCGACGCAGGCCGGCACGCGGTCCTCCTCGGCCAGATTGTCATTGTAGATGCGGTCGACGCAGAGCGTGCATTTCTTCATCACGCCGACATCGGTGTCGAATTCGCGCGCGCCATAGGGGCAGGCCCAACTGCATAGCTTGCAGCCGATGCACTTGTCCTCATCGACCAGCACGATGCCGTCCGAGGCTCGTTTGTAGGAGGCGCCGGTCGGACACACAGTGACGCAGGCCGGCGTCTCGCAATGCAGGCACGAGCGCGGGAAGTTCACCGTGCGGCCGCCCATCGCGGTGGTGTGCTCGTAGCTGTGCACGCGATTGAACCAGACGCCGTCGACATGGCCGCCATAGGGGTCGATGTCGGTCAGCGGCGCCATGTGGCCGCCGGTGTTCCATTCCTTGCATGCGGTGACGCAGGCCTGACAACCGACGCAGGTGTCGAGGTCTATGACCAGGCCTAGTTTTTTGCCCGTGTGGGCGGGGACGCAGGTCATTTGGCGGCTTCCCTGTTCATGCGGAATTCGGCGCCAAAGCGAAGTGTGTCCGGCGATGGCTGGAATTGCGGCGGCTGGTGGAAACGCTCGAATTGCGGCTCGGTGAAACCGGCTTCCTCCGCCGCGCATTTGACGATGCGCACCTTGAGATCGAACCATGCCGCCTGGCCGGTCACCGGATCGGAATTCGAATACCGCCTGCCGTTGGTGTCTGCCGTGGTCTGGTCGCCGATGATGTGGTTGAGCAGGAAGCCGCGATTGCTCTCGGCGGCATCGTCCTTCAGCCCCCAGCTGCCGCGCCTTTTGCCGATGGCGTTCCAGGTCCAGACCGTGCTTTCGTTCACGCCCTCGACCAGCTTGATCTGTCCCTTGACCTTGCCATTGATGCTTTCGATCCACACCCAGTCGTCGTCGGCAAGGCCGAGACCTGCGGCGGTCCTCTCATGCACGAACAGCCGGTTTTGGCTGGTGATCTGCCTCAGCCACGCATTCTGCGAACCCCAGGAATGGTACATGTGCATCGGCCGCTGCGTCAGCGCATGCAACGGATATTTCTGCTGGTCGACGGCCGCTTCCTCGAACGGCACGTACCAGAAGGGTAGCGGGTCCATGTAGGTCTCGATGCGCTGGCGTTCGCTCTCGGGCGGCACGGCCCGACCATGGCCGCGCGCGGCAAGACGAAAGCGCTGCAAGGGTTCGGAATAGAGCTGGAAGACGACTGGTTCGGCCTTCGGGATGAAGCCCATCTGCACCGCGAAATCGAGATAGGACCGGTTGGCCATCTTGTAGTAGCGCTGGTCCTCAGCGAAATCGTGGTGCCAGAAGCCGCCATTGTCGATGTAGCGCTGCAACTGGTCCGGGTTTGGCTCGCCCTTGCCGGTCGAATTGCCGTCCTTGCCGCGCCAGCCGGCAAGCGGGCCGATACCGGGCGTGCGCTCGTGATTGACGATGTAGTCGGCATAGTCGGCATATTTGGCCGCCCCGTCTTCTCTGACGAAACCCGGCAGGCCGAGGCGCGCGCCGAGCTCGATCAGCACCGATTGGAACGGGCGCACGTCCCGGTCCGGCTCGACCATGGGATGGCGTATAGCATCGCCCGGTCCGTCGGCATGGCTGATCGGCCGGTCGAGCAGGCTGATGCAGTCGTGCCGTTCGAGATAGGTTGTGTCGGGCAGCACGAGGTCAGCGAACGGCACGGTCTCGGAATAATAGGCGTCGGAATAGATGATGAAAGGGATCTTGTAATTGCCCGCCTCGTCGAGGTCGGTCAGCATACGAATCGTCTCGACGGTGTTCATCGAGGAATTCCAGGCCATGTTCGACATGTACATCATCAGCGTGTCGATCTTGTATGGATCGCCGGCCCAGGCGTTGCGGATGACGGTGTGCATCAAGCCGTGCGCAGCGAGCGGCGCCTCCCAGGAATAGGCCTTGTCTATGCGGATCGGCACGCCTGCCTCATCGACCAGAAGGTCGTCAGGCCCGCAGACGAAGCCGAGCGGCATGCCGTCCAGTGGCGTCATCGGCCGGACGTTCTTGCCGGCAGGCTTCGGTCCTGGCGGCGCGCAACGCGGATAAGGCGGTTTGAAGCGGAAGCCGCCCGGGACGTCCACCGTTCCGAGCAGCACCTGCAGCAGGTGAATGGCGCGGCAAGAATGAAAACCGTTGGAATGGGCTGAGATGCCGCGCATCGCGTGCATCGACACGGGCCGTCCCCTAATCGTCTCGTGGCGGCGGCCGGCCCAGTCGGTCCACGCCACCGGCAGTTCGATCGTCTGCTCAAAGGCGACATGAGCGAGCTCGGCGGCGATCCTGCGGATCGTATCGGCGGCAATGCCGCAGCGCTCCGCGACCGCATCGGGCGAATAGCTCTCATTGAGGTATCGATCGGCGATCAGCTGGAACACCGGAACGCAGCGACGACCGTCGACGGTGAAGCTGCCGGTCAATGCCGGTTTGGCGCTGGCGTCGGTGGCGCGGACAGGCACCTTCGCCACCCTGTCCCAGGCGAGCGGGTTGCCGGCGCTGTCGCGGACAAACAGCCCGTCATCGGCCGCACCCGGATCCTGGATGACGAGCACATGGGCGTTGGTGTAGCGCAGGAGATAATCGAGATCGACGCGGCCTGCCTTCAAGAGCTCGTGGATGAGGGCGAACACGAACAGGCCGTCGGTGCCCGGCCGGATGCCGATCCAGTCGTCGGCGATGGCGTTGTAGCCAGTGCGACATGGGTTGATCGACACCACCTTGGCGCCGCGCGCCTTCAGCTTGCCGAGGCCGATCTTGATCGGGTTGGAATCATGGTCCTCGGCGACGCCGAAAAGCATGAAATACCGGGTATTGTCCCAGTCGGGTTCGCCGAACTCCCAGAACGAGCCGCCGATCGTATAAAGCCCGCCTGCGGCCATGTTCACCGAACAGAAACCGCCATGCGCGGCGAAGTTCGGCGTGCCGAACTGGCTTGCCCACCAGCCGGTCAGGGATTGCGATTGGTCGCGGCCGGTAAAGAAGGCGAGTTTCTTCGGGTCGCTGCGGCGGATGGACGAAAGCCGCTCCGCGGCGATCGTCAGCGCTTCTTCCCACTCGATCTCGCGGAATTCTCCCGAGCCGCGCGAGCCGGTGCGCAGCAGCGGCTTTTTCAGCCGGGCAGGGCTGTAATGCTGCATGATGCCGGAGCTGCCCTTACCGCAGATCACGCCGCGATTGACCGGATGATCCTTGTTGCCGTTGATGTAGCGGACCTTGCCGTCCTTGATGTGCACGTCGATGCCGCAGCGGCAGGCGCACATATAGCATGTGGTCTTGGCGATGCGGTCGGAGATGGCGGGCGAGGTGTCGACGCCATCGTTCTCGTCGGGTGCGTTCGTGTCGGCGAGCGGGCGTTGGGACGGGGCGGAATTCGCGCCGCGCAGAGATCCTTGGGTCATGATCCCCGAGCGCTTCTGCGGTTCGCGGCTTTGGCCCTGGTTTTCGGCCCGGGACCGCGCATGTAATGCTCTTCCGGATGATAGCGATCGCCGGCCAGCCGCCGCCGCAGGCCGCGGGTCCAGTGCGCGAACAGGGACTTGAACCGCCCGATCATTTCATTCTCTGTCAATCGGTAGCGAATTTTTTCTAACTTCGATTGAAAACTTAGAATAAGCCTATCAACCCGTCTAATCAGTTGTTCTTGTAAATTCGATCGATATTGGTTCTTAATGCCTTATGACACTTGACCAGTTGCGGATATTTGTCGCCGTCGCCGAGCGCGGCCACATGACCAAGGCGGCGGAGCTGCTGGGCATCTCCCAATCGGCCGCGTCGGCCGCCATCCGCGCGCTTGAGGAGCAGCACGGCGTCCATCTGTTCAACCGCGTCGGCCGCAACATCGAGCTTGCCCAGACCGGTCACCGGTTCCTGCCAGAAGCCAAGGCCGTACTGGAACGAGCCGCCGCCGCACGCAATGTGCTGGAACATGTCTCGCAGACGGTTGCCGGCAGCCTCTCCATCGCCGCCAGCCTGACGATCGCCAGCTATTGGCTGCCGCGCCGGCTGGCGTCCTTCCACGAAGCCTATCCTGCGGTCAGGCTGAGCGTCAGCATAGGCAACACCAGGCAGGTCGAAGCCAGCGTGCTGGATGGAACCGCCGATCTCGGCTTGGTCGAGGGGCGCACCGAGTCCGACATATTGCGCCGCGCCAAGGTCGATATCGACCGGTTGATGCTGGTGGTTGCCGGTTCTCATCCCGAGATCGCCGAAATCGCGCCGGGCCGCCCCGACATAAAAGGGCTGCGCTGGATCATCCGCGAGGGCGGTTCCGGCACGCGGGAGGTGCTGGAGGATCTGGCGCGCCGCGAAGGGATTTCGCTTGACGACCTGCAGATATTTCTGGTGCTGCCGAGCAACGAGGCGGTTCGCCAGGCGGTCGAGGCCGGTGCCGGCGCCACCATCATTTCGGAGCTCGTCGTCGGACGCGCCGTCGCCGAAGGCAGCCTGCGGTCCGTGCCGCTCGAACTGCCGAAACGCGACTTCGCCATGATTACACATCGCGACCGCCAGGCAAGCTTGGCCCAGATGGCGCTCAAGGCGCATTTGGGGGCCGACGAGAAGGCGTCCGCGCGTTCGTGAATTGTCCGGATATCAGCCGAACTTGCGCTGCGCGTCCAGCGCAAGGCCAAGTCCGACCGAGCCGAACATGTCGCCCTCGATGACCGAAGCCTGAGGCACCAGCGACAGGATTTTTTGTCTCGCCAGCGGGATCGCGGTAGATCCTCCGGTCAGGAACACGGCGGTGATGTCGGACGACTTGACCCCGGCGTCGCCGATGGTCTGGCCGACCGTGGCGGCAACGCGCTCGATGTCCCTGGCGATCGTGGCGTCCAGCGCCTTTCGGGTGATCTCGGCGGCGAACTGGACTTCCGGCAGCCTCACCTCGACATCGGCCGAGACCTTGTCGGTCAGCTCGATCTTGGCCCTTTCGACAAGAGCGGCCAGCGCGTGCCCGTACCGGTGCTCGACGATCTGGATGAAGCGGTCGACGAGATCGGCGCGCTCGGCCTCGTAGCGGATCTGGCGCAGATGCGTCATCGCCTTGGCCGTGTAGACCAGGTTGATGCGTTGCCATGTGGCAAGATCGATGAAGTAGCTGGCCGGCAGGTTGCGCTTGCCGTCCTTGGTCGGGCTGAGGTAGCCGAGTTCCGGCATCACATGCGCGATGCTGAGCAATCGGTCGAAGTCGGTGCCGCCGATATGGATGCCGCGGCTGGCCAGGATATCGTCCTTGCGGTCAAGCGAGCGGGCACGCTGCGGCGAGACCCTTACGATCGAGAAGTCCGACGTGCCGCCACCCATGTCGATGATCAGCGCCAGTTCCTCGCGCGTCACCTTCTGCTCGTAGTCGAGGGCCGCCGCGATCGGTTCGAACTGGAAGGCGATATGCTTGAAGCCCTGGGCGCGGGCGGCTCCTTCGAGCTCGCTTTGTGCCCTGGCATCGGCCTCGGCGTCGTCGTCGACGAACTGCACCGGCCGGCCGAGTACCACGCTCTCGACGGCGCCGCCGGCATCGTCCTCCAGTCTTTTTCGCAGATGGCCGAGGAACAGGCCGACGATCTCCATGAAGCCGATCGATCGCGCCTTGATGCGCGTCTTTTCCTGCGCGAGCGCGCTGCCGAGCACGCTCTTCAGCGAGCGCATCAGCCGACCTTCGACGCTGTCGGTGTAATTGGCGATTGCGTGGCGGCCGAAACAGGTACGGTTGTCCTCGAAGTTGAAGAACACGGCGCTTGGCAGCGTGACCTCGCCGCCTTCCAGCGCGACGAGGTGCGGCTGGCCGCTCCTGACCACGCCCACGGTGGAGTTGGAAGTGCCAAAATCGATGCCGGCGAATGCTGGTCGCATCGCAGCCTCCTGTCATCTCTGCTAAAGCAGCGGTTCGGCGCCGTCTGTGAAGCGTGCGCTCTCTGTCGTCCGGGGTGATCGGACCGCTCTGCCGAATTGAATTGTGCGTGTTGCCCGGTAGACCGGGAGGTGGCGGTCTATAGCATGATCCGGGAAAGGAAAACCCCTTTGTAGCCGCTTTAGTCCTTGCGGAAGATCAACCTTCCGAGCCAGCCCGTCACCATGGCCAGCGATATGGCGAAGACGCCGTAGAGGAAGGAATAGTCGTGGGCGACACGGAAGATCGACTGTTCGAAACCGGATTTGCGGATCTCGAGCTGGGCCGAGCTCTCCTTGATGAACAGGCCGCTCTTGAACAGGAACGCGCGCGCCTTGTGGGTGCCGACCGGAACGTTCGGCGCCAGCCGCACCGTGGCGCGGAACAGGTTCTGTGACAGGAACTGCACGCCGCCGACATTCTCGCTGTAGAGACCGGTCGCGGCCTTGCGTTCGCGCAACGCCGCGGTGAATTCCTCGATCGTGGCCGGGCTGTCGCCGGCATCGGCCGGCTGCATGTAGAGATTGGAGGCGCCGAGCGACAATTGCCTGTAGCTGTTCGGCTCGGTGATGTCCTGCAACGGCCGCGTCGTCGCCACCGAATAGGACACCGGCACGTTTTCGAAGGTCTCGGATTCCAGGTTGACCCAGACGCCGAGCACCCGGTCCTTGCGGCGCACCACCACCGGCTTGGGTGGACCTTCGAGCACGACGATGATGTCGTAGCGGCCTTGGCGCGCCACCAGCGGATCGGGATTTTCCAGCGAGCCGAAAATGGTCAGATCGGCGCCGGAAAAGCCGGCAGTGATCGAGACTTTGTCGGTGGAAAGGCCGATCTGGACGCTTTCAGTCGGCGGCGTCTGCGCCTTCGCGGGTGCGGCGGCGATCAATGACAGAAGAGCCGCGGTTGCGAGCGCTTTCAGGCCATTCATCAGTTGAAGCCCGCGCCGGACAGCGAATAAAGGTTGGGCGGCGTGACGAAGAGGTCGATGGCAAGCCTTATCGCCACCGCCAGCACCAGCATCGCCAGCAGCGCTCTCAACTGCTCGCCGCGCAGCCGCTGGCCGGCCTTGGCGCCATATTGCGCGCCGGCGACACCACCGGCCATCAAAAGAAAGGCCAGCATCACGTCGACCGTCTGGTTGGTGGTGGCGTGGACCAGAGTGGTGTAGGCCGAGGTAAAGATGATCTGGAACAGCGAGGTGCCGATGACGACGTTGGTCGGCACTTTCAGGAGATAGATCAGAGCCGGCACCATGATGAAGCCGCCGCCGACACCCATGATAGACGACAGGAAGCCGATGGCCGCGCCCAGCCCAAGCACTGGGATGACGCTGACAAACAGCTTCGAGGCCCTGAATCGCATCTTCAGCGGCAGGCGGTGGATCCAGTTGTGCTGGCCGGATTTCTTCAGCACCGGTGCCGCGCCGCTGCGCGTGGCGCGCAGCGCGTTGATGCTTTCGACCAGCATCAGCCCGCCGACGGTGCCCAGAAGCACGACATAGAGCAGCGAGATGAACAGGTCGAGCTGTCCCAGCCTGCGCAGGAAAGCGAAGACGTAGATGCCGCCGGTGGAACCGACGATGCCGCCGGCAAGCAGCACCCCGCCGAGCTTGAAGTCGAGCGTGCCGCGCTTCATATGCGACAGCGCGCCGGAGAAGGATGAGGCGATGACCTGGTTGGCGCCGGTCGCCACCGCGATTGCCGGTGGGATGTTGTAGAAGATCAGGAGCGGCGTGATGAGAAAACCGCCGCCGACACCGAACATGCCCGACAGAAAGCCCACCGCAGCGCCCATGGCCAGCAGCACGAAGACGTTGACGGAAATTTCCGCAATCGGGAGATAGATGCCCACCCGTCGGTCTCGATCAGTTTGCCAGTCGGCGAATACCGCCGTTGCGGATAGTATCGCACCGAAAAGCCAATTTTTCCTTGCGCCGAAGCGGCGGCAGGGTCAAACCCCGCCGCCGCGCCGAAACAAAAAACATCTCAAGCAGTTAACAGGCAAATGTGTGGCAGGGGCGTCGCGGATACGACGCTCCTGCCGCTATTTGCGCGCCAGCAACGCCTTGACCAGCTTTTCGTCGACCGCACCGGTCGCGGGCAGCTTGTTGTCGGTCTGGAACGCGACGATCGCATTCTTGGTCTTCGCGCCCATGACGCCGTCGGCGCCGCCGGCGTCGTAGCCGTTCTTGTTGAGGATAAGTTGGATATTCTTGACCGCCTTCTTCATATCGATGCTGGCCGTGGTCTGCGGTGTGCCATCTTGCCAGGATTCGGGAATGTCGGCCGAATTGGCTGCCTGATCGAGCGGCTTGGCCTTCCACAATTCGGTGGCGGCCCGGGCGCGCTCGAGTTGCTCGGGCCGCAGCGCGTTGGCGATCTCGTCGCGCTTGGCGGCCGCGTCCTTGTCGCCGGTCTTGGCGACGAGCGCGAACCATTTGTAGGACTCCTCCAGGTTCTGCTTCATGCCGACGCCCTTGGCGGCGAGGATGCCGAGATTGAACTGGCTGTCCTTCACGCCGAGATCCGCGGCCTCCTGGAACCAGTGCGCGGCCGATTCATTGTCGGTCACGCCGTCAGCGGCCATGGCGAACAGCACGGCCAGATTGTGCATGGCGCTGGCGTTGCCCTGCTCGGCGGCGAGCTGGTACCAGGTCTTCGACTTCTTGATGTCGCGCGGGACGCCGATGCCCTTCTCGTAGAAATTGCCGATGCGATACTCGGCCGGAGCGAAGCCGAGTTCCGCGGACTTTTCATACCATTTGGCCGCGGCCGCCATGTCTTCCTTGACGCCGCGCGCCTCGGAATAGCGCGCGCCGATCTCGAACAGCGCCTTGGCGTCGCCGGTGGCTGCGGCGTCGCGCAGGGCGACCGGGCCTGCATCGGCGGGAATGTCGAATTTGGCCGTGGCCGCGGGAGCGCCGGCGGGCACGACGGCGCCGGTGGTGTCCTTGGCCGTGGCCGGTGCAGCCACTGTCGGTTGGATACCGTTGTCCGCATTCGTCGTTTGCGCCCCGCCGGCGGCAGCGGAAGGTGCCGGAGAAGAAAGAGCCGCAGCAATGGGGCCGGCGAAAATGGGCTCTGCCGAAGCCATCGCGTCGGAGCCTGCCGCACCCGCGCCGGCAGGCACGACGGGAGCCGTCGCCGCGGTAGCCGGTTCCGCCGATGGGCCGGCGTTCGTCGGCCCATCGCCATCCGACGGCATGGCGAGCGCGGTCTGCGCCACCATGTCGTCCTTGACCGCCGGAGCGGAGGGCTCGGCCTGCCTGACCTCACGGGCCGGTTCGCTGTTCGCTGCCGCCAACTGGGTTTCCGGCTTGGGCGGGCTCGCGGCGTCGACGGATGCGGTTTGCAGCGGCTGCGAGGCAACAGCCGGCGCGTCATTGCTTGCCACCTGGGCGGGATCAGCGAGGAACGCCTTGCCAAGCTGCAGGCCGGCAAGCGCCAGCATGATCGCGGCGGCCGCCATCAGAATCGGCTTGCGCCGCGCCTTGAGCAGGTCGCCGATCCTGAGCGCCTTCACCGGTCCCTTCATCGTCGACTGGCGCTTCAAGGCGTCGGCCTCAGCGGCGGCGGCCTGCGCCGCGCGGCGGGCCGCCGCGATGAAGTCCGATTTTGCGGCATCGCTGTCGCTGAGCTTTGCCGGTTGCCCGCGCTCGTCGCGCACGCGCTTCATGATGGCGTTGAGGTCGGGCGCGCCGGAGCCGGGCTCCAGTGGCCGGTTGGCCATTTTCGGGTCAAGCGGCTCGTCGAGATGGACGCTCGGGATTTCCGGGCCCGGCACCGAGCCCGCCAGCGGCGGAACGTCTGCTTCCTTCTTGCCCTTGAAGGCGCGCGCCAGGCCGCCCAACATCGATTTGCGGCGGCCTGCCGGCTCGCCCTTCCCGGTGATCGGATCGGAACCAAGCGCGGCCATGGCGGCGGCGGCCGCCGCCTCCGCGGGCGAGCGCGCACCCGGCCCGCGTGGCGAAGCGGGCTGGCTGCGCATGATCGCGGCGGCGCGGCCGTCGAGATCGGCCATGTCCCCTGTCAGCGGCATGGGCTCGTCGATATCCATCGACGGAGCGTCCACGGCCATCTTGCCGGCTCGCGCACGGCGCTTGCCGATCGCTTCATCGGGGCGTGCATCCAGGAGCTCGCTCATCGCCTCGGACGGTTCGCCTGGCTCCAGCGAACCCAGCCTGTCGACGATCTTGAGCAGCGTGTCGTGGATGGCCTCGAACGTTCTCGAGTTACGCTCGTCGGAACGGCGTGTCAGCGTCTCGAGTGTCTTCAGGTCCTGGGCAAGGCCGGAAACCGCCGACGTGTCAGCGCCCGAGCCGGCCAGCGAGCGCACCGCGTTCTCGGCCGCCTCGCGCGCCGCGCCAAGGATGGAGTCGCGCGTTCCCGCCAGCGCCTTCTCGATTTCATTGAGGCGTGGGCTGATGTCCTCGAACTCCGGCAGCGGTGCGCTGGGCCTGGACAGGTGGGCGGACAGGCTGGCGACTTGCGCCTCCAGGCTGCGGATCAGCGCCGGATCGATGCCGGCGACTTGCGCGGCGGACGAGTCCAGGCGGCTCGAAATGTCTTCGAGCCGGCTTTCCAGGCCACGGATCGCGGCTTCGCCGGCGGGGTCGGGAATGCGTGTTTCCATGCGCTTGGCGAGCGCCGTGAAGCGGGCATCGATGGCTTCCATGATGCCGGCGCCGTCGACTTGCGGCATGCGCCGGTCGAGCCGGTCGGCAACCTCGTCCAGTCGGCGCTCAAGGTCGCGGAACAGCATGTTGCCCTGTTCGATGGCGTCGCCCTGGCGCCGTTCCATCATCGACGACAGCACGTCGAAGCGTTGCTCAAGCCCGTGGAAGATATAGTCGGCGTCGGGCATGACCGGCGCCTGGTCGATCTTGTCGGCGATGAGCGCGATCTGCTTGGCCAGCCGTTCCATCGCCTGCTCGGGCAGGGCGGCGCGGCCGGCGAGTTCGTCGACCCGGCTCGACAGCGTGTTCAGCCGGTCGACGACGGCGTTGCCGGGGTGGTCCTGCGCCACTTCCTCGATCTGCCGGGCGAGCGAATCGATCCGTTTCTCGATGCGCTCGAAGGCTTCATGGTCGAGCGTATTGGCCTGTGCCGCGACGGTCGAGGCGACGATGGCGCGGGAGATCTCGTCCAGCCGCTCGTCGATCATGGCCAGCGTGCTGCCGCCGCGATTGTCCTGCTGGCTGGCGAAATGATCCACGGCGCTGGCCAGCGTGCGGACCTTTTCCTCCAGCGAGCGCAGGGATAGCGATTCCGGCAGGTTGTTGACGGCGTTGCTGATCTGCTCCAGCCGATCGGTCAGGCCCGAAATGGCGGGGTCCGGTGAGCGGTTGCGCTGGTCGGCGTCGACGCGGTCCTCGAAGGCTGTCCAGCGACGATCGAAATCGTCCCAGCGGCGGTCGACCTTCTGCACGCTCTCCTCGCGCGCCAGCGTGTCGAGCGCGGCTTTGACCTGTTCGAGTTCGAGCCGCAGCATGTTGACGCTTCTGTCGTCGCTTTTTTCCGACAGCGTGTTGATGGCGCCGGAAAGCCGCTCGAATTCGAGGCCAAGTTCGGCGCTGCCCTTGCCCGAAGCGCCTGACTTGGCGTTTGCCAGCAGTGCGCGGTCGATGTCCTTGCGCAGCGCCTCGAATTCGCTCTGCAGCCCGGCAGTCATCTGGTGGCGCAATTCCTCGCGCATGCCGCGCAGCTCGCCGGCTATCTTGCCGACCATGGCAACGCTGTCTTCCTGGCCGCGGATGCGGTCGATATCGCGGGCAAGGTTCTGGTAGTTCTGGCCGACGGCCGGCGCCGGCATCGGGGCCTGCGGATGCGCTGCGGGCTGCGGATCCTGGTACCAGCGCGGCTGAGCCGAAGGCTGTGCGGCGGGATAGCGCGGTTCGGCGCCATATTGGCGGGGATCGGGACGTCCAATCGTGTCCTCGCGCGTTCTCTCCAGGCGCTGTTCCAGCGTCTCCAGCGAGCGGTTCAACTGCTCGAGCGTGGTCTGAGGCCTGCGCTGCCTGCCGGCGTTGAGTGTGTCGAGGTAGGACCGCTTGCTGTTCATCGGTGCGTCCGTCTTTCAGATTGGCCGGTTTGCGACCAGCTCCCCAAATCCTCGCCGGAACGAAGGCGACCGCACCACGGTGGAAGACAAGCTTCCCGGGGTTCACCCGCGCTCCGAAAAACCGTGAAAAAATCGATACAGGATAAACACGGGTAGCCGACATGCGCACAATTCGCCCAACGTGGTAAACAACGCGTTAACCAAGCTTAAGAAGTTGCGACGAAGTTCACGGTGAACCGGCCGCTGCGGCATAAAGCGCCGCCCGCACAACGCCCTTGCGTCATGAGAGGGCTATCGGTATAGAATTGACGTAAACGTAAAAGGCGCATCAAGCGTGCTGTTTGCGATTTGTTTGTCGAAACCACGGCTGGAAGCACGCCCCCGCTTTCAGTCAGGCATCGCTTGGTCCAGGACCGCGACGCCACAGACGGGGAAAGCCAGTGACCATGAAGCTTATCTCGGCCGGCGAGACCGCGGCCAATACCAACACTATATCCGTTGACTCGGGCGAGGACCTCGTCCGCATCGGCGAAATGGCCAAGAAATATGGCGTGACGCTGCGCACGCTGCGTTTCTACGAAGACAAGGGCCTGCTCAACCCGCAGCGCGACGGTTCAACCCGCCTCTACACGCGCCGCGACAGGGTTCGGCTGAAACTGATCCTGCTCGGCCGCAAGGTCGGGTTCTCGTTGCGCGACGTCAAGCAGATGATGGATCTCTATGATCCCACCGGCTCCAACACCAAGCAGTTGCGGCTGGCATTGGACAAGTCGGAGAAGCAGCTTGCCCGGCTCCAGAAGCAGCGCACGCTCATCGATGACGCCATCAGCGAATTGAGCACCTCCATGGCTGCCGTCCGGCAGATGCTGGTCGAGCGCTCGGCGCCGCAGGCGAGCGTCGCCGGCTGATTTGCCCCGCCGCCTTGCGGCGCAACGTCCATGATCGAAAAAAGCCGTGTGGCGAGCGCCACGCGGCTCCTTTCATTGGGGGTTCCACCACATGCACTGCATCGCGTCCGGTTTGCTGCGGTGCAGGAGAAATTTTGTCGCATCGGCTGAATTGACGTTTACGCAAACGTCAATTTTTGTTATCTCCCGCTGCAACACGGGTCCGCATGCCGCCCTGACATGAATTCGGGGGTTTCGGATCAGGTCCGCAGGGTGGAGGAAGAGCATGCCGATCTACAGGGCGCCCGTTCAGGATACGCTGTTCGTGCTCAACGAGGTGCTGGGCTACCAGCGCCATTCCAATCTCCCCGGCTTTTCCGATGCAACGCCCGACGTGCTCGAGGCGATCCTCGCCGAGGCCGCCAAGCTCGCGGAAAACGTCATGCATCCGCTCAACCGTGTCGGCGACATGGAAGGCTGTGTGCGCCATGACGACGGCTCGGTGACGACGCCCAAGGGCTTCAAGGAAGCCTTCGACCAGTATCGCGAAGGCGGCTGGATGGGGCTGGCGGCGCCTGTCGAGTTCGGCGGCCAGGGCCTGCCCTATGCCGTGCATACCGCCGTGGCTGAGTATATGGTGTCGGCCAATATGTCGCTGATGATGTATCCGGGCCTGACGCAGGGCGCGATCGCGGCGATCATCACCCATGGCACCGACGAGCAGAAAGCCAAATGGCTGCCGAAGATGGTCGAGGGCGCCTGGACCGGCACCATGAACCTGACTGAGCCGCATTGCGGCACCGATCTGGGCCTGCTGCGCACCAGGGCCGTGCCGAATGGCGACGGCACTTACAAGATCTCGGGCCAGAAGATATTCATCTCGGCCGGCGAGCACGACATGGCGGACAACATCGTCCACCTAGTGCTGGCCCGCATCGAGGGGGCGCCCGAAGGGGTGAAGGGCATCTCGCTGTTCATCGTGCCGAAGCTCAAGCTCGATGCTTCTGGCAATCCCGATGAGAGGAACACCGTCTCCTGCGGTTCCATCGAGGAAAAGATGGGCATCCACGGCAATTCGACCTGCGTCATGAATTATGACGAGGCGCAAGGCACGCTGCTGGGGGAGGCCAATGGCGGTCTCAAGGCGATGTTCACGATGATGAACGAGGCGCGGCTCGGCGTCGGCCTGCAGGGGCTGTCGCTGTCGGAGATTGCCTACCAGAACGCCGTCGCTTACGCCAAGGACCGCTTGCAGGGCCGCTCGCTGTCGGGGCCGAAGGCGCCGGACAAGAAGGCCGATCCCATCATCGTCCATCCCGACATCCGCCGCAGCCTGATGACCATGAGGGCCTTCAACGAGGCCGGCCGCGCGCTGGCGCTGTGGACGGCGATCAAGTCGGACATCGCCCATCGCTCCGCCGACGACAAGGACCGCCAGGCGGCCGACGACTACACCGGGCTGATGACGCCGGTGGTCAAGGGCGTGCTCACCGACAAGGGCTTCGATCACGCCGTGATGGCGCAGCAGGTGTTCGGCGGCCATGGCTACATCGAAGAGCACGGCATGAGCCAGTTCGTGCGCGATGCCCGCATCGCCATGATCTATGAAGGCGCCAACGGCATCCAGGCGCTCGATCTCGTCGGCCGCAAGCTGGGTCTGAACGGCGGCCGCGCGGTGCAGGCGTTCTTCAAGGAAGTCGGCGAGTTCTGTGAAGAGAACCGCGCCGACGAGAAGATGGCCCCCTTCACCAAGGCATTGAAGAAGAGCCTCAACGATCTTCAGGCGGCGACCATGTGGCTGCTGCAGAACGGCATGGCCAAGCCCGACAATGCCGGCGCCGCCTCGACCGACTACATGCATCTCTTCGGCCTCGTGGCGCTCGGCTATATGTGGGCGCGGATGGCCAGGGCCGCCCAAGGCAAGCCGGGCGCCAACGGCGCGTCGTCCTTCTACGACAACAAGCTGGTGACGGCGCGCTTCTTCATGGAGCGGATCATGCCGGAAACCGCGACGCGTCTCGCCCGCATCTCCAGTGGCGCCGATACGTTGATGGCACTGCCGGCGGAAGCGTTCTAGAAATAATCCCTCTCCCTTTGAGGGGAGGGCGGTCCAGAGGGGCCGGGAGGGGGCGCCGCGACAGTGCGCGGATCTCAATTTCGATGGCAGACCTTGGGAGGAAGATCATCGCATGACCAACCCAGCCGAAATCCTTGGCCTGCCGAAGCCCGCCTGGGCGGCGGACGAGGTCGGCATGCTCTACGACATGGCGCACCGCTTCATGTCCGAAGAGATCGCGCCGCGTTACGACGAGTTTGAGAAGAACGAAATGGTCGACCGCGAGAGCTGGCTGAAGGCCGGTGCCGCCGGCCTGCTCTGCGCCTCCATGCCGGAGGAATATGGCGGATCGGGCGGCACCTTCGCCCATGAGAGCGCCATCATCGAAGCCATCGGCCATGTCGGCGTCGATGGCTTCGGCATCGGCCTGCACAATTCCATCGTCGCCCCCTACATCCTCCACTACGGCTCGGAGGAGCAAAAGAAGAAATGGCTGCCGAAGCTCGCCACCGGCGAACTGATCGGCGCCATCGCCATGACGGAGCCCGGCGCCGGCTCCGACCTGCAAGGCGTCAAGACGCGGGCCGAGAGGGACGGCAACCAATACAAGATCAATGGCTCCAAGACCTTCATCACCAATGGCCAGCTTGCCAATTTCATCATCGTCGTCACCAAGACCGATCCGGACAAGGGTGCCAAGGGCACTTCGCTGATCGTCGTCGAGACCGACGAGGTCGATGGCTTCGAGCGCGGCCGCAACCTCGACAAGATCGGCCTGAAAGCCAATGACACATCGGAGCTGTTCTTCAACGATGCGCGTGTGCCGACCTCCAACCTGCTCGGCCACGAGGAGGGACAAGGCTTCATCCAGCTCATGCAGCAATTGCCGCAGGAGCGTTTGCAGATCGGCACCGGCGCGATTGCCATGGTCGAGCGCGCGCTGGCGCTGACCATCGAATACGTCAAGGAGCGCAAGGCGTTCGGCAAGGCGGTCATCGATTTCCAGAACACCCAGTTCAAGCTGGCCGAACTGAAGACCGAGGCCACGATCGGCCGCGTCTTCTACAATGATTGCGTGGCGCGCCACATCGATGGCGGTCTCGATCCGGTGACGGCGTCGATGGCCAAGTACTGGCTTTCCGACCTGCAGGGCAAAGTCGTCGACGAATGCCTTCAATTGCATGGCGGCTATGGCTACATGAATGAATATCCGATCGCCCGCATGTTCCGCGACGCCCGCGTCCAGCGCATCTATGGCGGCACCAACGAGATCATGAAATTGCTGATCGGCCGCTCGCTCTGAGCATCGATCGGCAAACCCAAGGAGCAGGAAAATGGCCGAAGCTTACGTCTATGACGCCGTTCGCACGCCGCGCGGCAGGGGCAAGAAGGATGGCTCGCTGCACGAAGTGCCGGCAGTGCGGCTCGCCGCCAGGACGCTGGAGGCGCTGCGCGACCGCAACGGGCTCGACACTGCAACTGTCGACGACATCATCTTCGGTTGTGTCGACCCGGTCGGCGAGGCGGGGTCGGTCATTCCGCGCGCCGCGGCCTTCGAGGCCGGCTACGCGACCTCGGCGCCCGGCATGCAGATCTCGCGCTTCTGCGCCTCCGGCCTCGACGCCATCAATTTCGGCGCCGCCAAGATAGCCCAGGGCGCCGATGAGATCGTCATTGCCGGCGGTGTCGAATCGATGTCGCGCGTCGGCATGGGCGCCTCGGGTGGCGCCTGGTTCATGGACCCTTCGGTCGGCCTGCCCGGCTGGTTCGTGCCGCAAGGTATTTCGGCCGACCTGATCGCCACAAAATACGGCTTCAGCCGGGATGATGTCGACGCCTACGCCGTCGAGAGCCAGAAGCGCGCGGCAAAATCCTGGGCCGATGGCCGCTTCAGGAATTCGGTGATCCCGATCAAGGACCAGAATGGTCTCACCATCCTCGACCATGACGAGCATATGCGCCCATCGACCGACATGCAGTCGCTGGCCTCGCTCAATCCCTCCTTCGTCATGCCCGGCGAAATGGGCGGCTTCGACGCCGTGGCGGTGCAGAAGCATCCGGAAGTGGAGGAGGTCAATCACGTCCACCATGCCGGCAATTCGTCGGGCATCGTCGACGGCGCGGCGGCCGTGCTGCTGGGCTCGAAGCGGGCCGGCAAGGCCATGGGCCTGAAACCGCGCGCCCGCATCCGCGCCTTCGCCAACATCGGCTCCGAGCCGGTGCTGATGTTGACCGGCCCCGTTGACGTCACCGAGAAGCTGTTGAAGCGCGCCAAGATGAAGCTGTCGGACATCGATCTGTTCGAGCTCAACGAGGCCTTCGCCTCCGTGGTGCTGCGCTACATGCAGGCCTTCGATATCGAGCACGACAGGATTAACGTCAATGGCGGCGCCATCGCCATGGGCCATCCGCTGGGCGCCACCGGCGCGATGATCTTCGGCACCGTGCTGGACGAGCTCGAGCGCCGCGATTTGAACACCGCGCTGGTGACGCTGTGCATCGGCGCCGGCATGGGCACCGCAACCATCATCGAACGCGTCTGACGGGGAGAGAAACGATGAGCTACACCAATTTCACTCTCGACATCGACGCCGATGGCATTGCGCTGGTCACCTGGAACATGCCGGACCGCTCGATGAACGTCTTCACCGAGGAGGTGATGCGCGAGCTGAACGCCATTGTCGACAAGGTGGCGGGCGACGCCGCCATCAAGGGCGCGGTCATCACCTCCGGCAAGGATACCTTCTCAGGCGGCGCCGACATCACCATGCTCCAGAAGATGCTGACGACCTTCGCGGCTGAAAAGGGCAAGGATCTCGAAAAGGCCACCAGGGCGCTATTCGAAAACGCCGGCACCATGACCGGCCTGTTCCGGAAGCTGGAAACATCGGGCAAGCCGTGGGTTTCAGCAATCAACGGCACCTGCATGGGCGGTGCATTCGAAATGTCGCTGGCCTGCCATGGCCGCGTCGCCGCCGATTCCGACAAGGTGAAGATGGCGCTCCCCGAGGTGAAGATCGGTATTTTCCCGGGCGCCGGCGGCACCCAGCGGGTGCCGCGTCTCACCGACCAGCAGCAGGCGCTGCAAATGCTGACCTCCGGCCAGAACCTGTCGCCGCAGAAGGCGAAGTCGATGGGCCTGATCCACCAGATCGCCGAGCCGGCCAAGCTGGTCGAGACTGCGAAGACCATGATCAGGAACGGCCTCAAGCCGGTAGCGCCGTGGGACGAGAACGGATTCAAGTTGCCCGGCGGTCCGGTCTATTCGGCGGCGGGCGCCAATCTGTGGCCCCCGGCCATCGCCATCCTGCGCCGCGAGACCTATGGCAATTATCCGGCCGCCGCGGCGATCCTGAAATGCGTCTATGAGGGCCTGTTGGTGCCGTTCGACACCGCGCTCAGGATCGAACAGCGCTATTTCACGGAGATCATGCAGACCAAGGAAGCACCGGCGATGATCCGCTCGCTGTTCGTGTCGCTGCAGGAATTGAACAAGGGCGCGCGCCGCCCGGCTGGCGTGCCGGAAACTAGGTTCAAGAAGATCGGTATTCTCGGCGCGGGCTTCATGGGCGCCGGTATCGCCTATGTCACGGCCAAAGCCGGCATCCCGGTGGTGCTGCTCGACCGCGACATGGAGTCCGCCGAGAAGGGCAAGGCCCATTCGGATGGTCTGATCTCGGATCAGGTGAAGAAGGGGCGTGCCAAGCCTGAGGACAAGGACAGGCTCCTGTCGCTGATCACGCCGACATCGGACTATGCCGACCTTGCCGGCTGCGATCTCGTGGTCGAGGCGGTGTTCGAGGATTCCGCGGTGAAGAAAAGCGCTATCGAACAGGCGGAAGCGGCGCTGAAGTCGTCGGCGGTCTTCGCGTCGAACACCTCGACCATTCCGATCACCGCCCTGGCCAAGAATTCGGCGCGGCCGAAGAATTTCATCGGCATCCATTTCTTCTCGCCCGTCGACAGGATGATGCTGGTCGAAATCATCCTTGGCAAGAAGACCGGTGACAAGGCGCTGGCCACCGCGATCGACTTCGTGCGCGCCATCAAGAAAACGCCGATCGTCGTCAACGATACGCGCGGTTTCTACGTCAACCGCTGCGTCCTGCGCTATATGTCGGAAGCCTACAAGATGTTGATCGAGGGCGTTCCGGCGCCGATGATCGAGAACGCCGCCAAGGCCGCCGGCATGCCGGTCGGCCCGCTGGCGCTGACCGACGAGACGGCCATCGACCTCGCCCAGAAGATCATGAAGCAGACCATCAGGGATCTCGGCGAGAAGGCGGTCGACCCGAAGCAGATGGCGCTGATCAACACCATGGTCGACGACCACGGCCGCTTCGGCCGCAAGAACGGCAAGGGCTTCTACGACTATCCGGCCAAGCCGGCCAAGAAGAAGCTGTGGCCGGGCCTTAAGGAGTTCTATCCGCAGCTCAAGCCGGAGAAGGTCGACTATGCGGAATTGCAGCAGCGCCTGCTGGTCACCATCGCGTTGGAAGCGGCCCGGGTGATGGAGGAGGGCATCGTCACCGATCCGCGCGAGGCCGATGTCGGCTCGATCCTGGCCTTCGGCTTCGCGCCCTATACGGGCGGCGCGCTGTCCTACATCGACGGCATCGGCGCCGGGCAGTTCGTCAAGATCGCAAAGGGCTTGCAGAAGAAATACGGCGCCGAGTTCAAGGTGCCCAGGCTGCTGCTCGACATGGCCGAAAAGGGCGAGACTTTTTACCAGCGCTTCGACCCCTACGCGAAGGGCGACGTGAAGCAGGCGGCCTGAGCGTGGTCGGAATCAAAGGTGCCGCGGCGTCCCTTGCGCGTCCGAAAAGACGCGCCGCGCCGTAATGTATGTCTGGGGGCGCCTTGCGCGTATGATGGCCACGGCGGGCAGCCGTGGCTGCTACCAGATGGGTGATGAAAGCCGATTGGCCTTTCGCTGCCTGCCGACGGACATCGATTTTAACCGCCATCTCAACAATGCCCGCTATATGATGCTGGCGGACCTTGGCCGCATCGATATCTTCATCCGCGCCGGCCTCATCACTCTGGCGAGAACGAATGGCTGGGCGCCGATGATCGGCGGGCTGCAATCGGCCTATGTGCGTGAGATCAAACTGTGGCGGCGTTTCGAAGTGGTGTCTTCGATCGAGACCTGGGAAGGCAGCCAGGTCATCGGCAAGCACCGTTTCGTCCTCGACAATGGCGAGACCGCCGCATTGATCATGACGACAGCCGGCGTCTACGACCGCGCCGCCCGGCGCTTTCTCGATATTGACGAGGTCGTCGCCGCGCTTGGCCGCTCCGCCCAGCCGCGTCCGCCCAGCGAAGCCGAGCGGGCGTTCATGGCCTCGCACCGGAACCTGCGCGAGCAGGCCAAGCGGATCGGTTGACCCGGAAACCGGAATTGGCGCGGCCAGCAGGAAGATGTAGTGCCATGGCACAGCCGGTGGACAAACCTTCATTCGAAGACTAGAAAGGAAAGGCATTTTTTCCTTTTTGCAAGGAGAGCGGAATTGCTCTCGCATGACCGTGTTTGGGCCGCCATCGACGCTCTGGCCGAGCGGTATTCGCTCTCGGCTTCCGGCTTGGCGAAGCGGGCCGGCCTTGATTCGACTGCCTTCAACAAGTCGAAGCGACTGTCGTCGGACGGCAGGCCACGCTGGCCCTCGACCGAATCGCTGGCCAAGATCATCGAGGCGACGGGCGCTTCGCTCGACGAATTCACCGAGCTGATTGAAGGTCGGGCCGGCCACGGCGCGATGCCCGCCCGCGGGCGTGCCGTTCCGCTGCTCGGCTTTGCCCAGGCCGGCGCCGGCGGGTTTTTCGACGATGCCGGCTTCCCGGCCGGTCAAGGCTGGGATCTGGTGGAACTGCCGGCGCAATCGACCGAGAGTTCCTATGCGCTTCAGGTGCAAGGCGATTCAATGCTGCCGCTCTACCGCAATGGCGACGTGCTCATCGTCGAGCCGGCAGCCCTCATCCGCAAGGGCGATCGCGTCGTCGTCAAGACGACGGGCGGCGAGGTGATGGCCAAGGTGCTCGATCGCCAGACCGCCAGGTCGATCGCACTGGTTTCGCTCAATCCCGATCATCCGGACCGCGACATTCCCATGCGCGAGGTTGAATGGGTGGCGCGGATCGTCTGGGCAAGCCAATAGGGTGCGGGCTGGTGCGGCTTCCTCATCTTGTCCTTGCGGTTCTGATGGTCCCTGGAATGGCCGCGCTGGTAGTCGCCGGCGGCCGCGCGCTGAAGAGCGGCGAAGCTGCCGTCGCGGTGGAACAGATCGATCCGAGCGCCGATACGGTCTCTCAGCCAGGCACCGACGGTGTGCCGGAGGAGCCGGCCACATCGGCCATTGCCGCTCCGCCGCCCCTCGCCGCTAGCCCGCACTCGCGTGCGATCGATCCCCAAGTCGTGGCGCCGCCGGAGCTTCCCAGCAAGGAGCTGGAGCGGGTGGAGCCGCGCGCGCCGTTGAGCAAGCTGGCGCTGGCCATGCCGCCCAAGCCGAAAATGCCGGACGACTGGAAAGGGACGAAGCTGTTCCAGCCGGTCGCGCCCGCCGCCGGACTGATCGAGGCGAAGGGCTATTCTGTCGCGGTTTCCGGCGTCGACATTGTCGGGCAGGACGAGACCTGCACCTCGGACGGTAAATCCTGGCCCTGCGGCGTCCGCGCGCGCACGGCGTTCCGCGCCTTCCTGCGCGGCCGGGCGGTGGTCTGCGCCGTGCCGCCGGAAGGCGGCCGCGACCTGATCGCCGCCGACTGCCGGATCGGCAAGCAGGATGTCGGCCGATGGCTGGTCGAGAACGGCTGGGCGCGCGCCGCCAAAGGCGGCCCTTACGTCGAAGTCGGGGAAAAAGCGCGCAGCGAAAGGAAAGGCATTTTCGGATCGGCGCCAAGCCTTTCAGGCGTGCCTTCGATGCCGGCCGCGCGCGCCCCGGCGCCGCAAGCGCCGGGCTCGATCTTGGAAGAGGTCGGCGGCATTCTCAAGCCAGCTGACCAGCCAACGCCTTCTGAATGAGCCCGCGCGTCTCGGCGATGCCGTAGAGTGCCGCGAACGAGCCGAAGCGCGGTCCGCGCTCCTGCCCGATCAGCACCTGGTAGATCATCTGGAAGAAGGCGCCCGAAACGCCCGGACCACCTTCGGGGCTCTTCTTGGAATGATCCTGATAGCGTTCCACCTTGCGGGCGACGTTGAGCGCGGCGTTCTGGATCGCCTCGCCGTCCGAGCCCGCCGGCAGGGCGCCGAGCGCCTGATCCAACGCTTCCAGCGCCTCCCGCTCGACGTCGTCGGGCGCGCGGAAGGTCTTCGTCGGTTTCACGAAATCGTCGAAATAGCGGATCGCATAACCCGTCAGCCTGTCGAGCTCAGGGTGGGTCGCCGGCGTCACGCCCCGCACATGGCGCGAGATGAAGCCCCACAGCACGTCCTTATTCTGCGCATTGGAGGCGCTGACCAGGTTGAGCAGCAGCGAGAACGGCACGGGCATGTCGATGGCGGGCGGATTGCCGTCGTGCATGTGCCAGACCGGGTTGCCCAGCCGTTCCTTCCAGTCCTGCCTCCGATAGGCTGCAAGGAAGGTGTAATATTCGTCCACGGCCCGCGGGATGACGTCGAAATAGAGCTTCTTGGCCTGTCGCGGCCGCTGGTACATATAGAGTCCCAGGCTCTCCGTCGGCGCGTAAGTCAGCCATTCGTCGATGGTCAGCCCATTGCCCTTGGATTTGGAGATCTTCTGGCCGTTCTCGTCCAGGAACAGCTCGTAGACGAAATGCTCCGGCGCGTGCCCGCCAAGGATGTTGCAGATGCGGTCGTAGACCACTGCATTGGTCTGATGGTCCTTGCCGAACATCTCGAAATCGACCCCGAGGGCCGCCCAGCGCATGCCGAAATCGGGCTTCCACTGAAGCTTAACCTTGCCGCCGGTAACTGGCAGCGTGGTCTCGGTACCGTCATCGTCGAAGGTGATGGTGCCCGCCCTGGCATCGACATGCTTCATGGGAACGTAGAGCACGCGGCCGCTCTTCGGCGAGATCGGCAGGAACGGACTGTAGGTCGCCTGCCGCTCCTCGCCCAGCGTCGGCAGCATCACCGCCATGATCTGGTCGTAGCGTTCGGCCGCGCGCAACAGCATCGCGTCGAAGCGGCCGGTCTTGTAGTACTGCGTCGCGCTGGCGAACTCGTAGTCGAAGCCGAACGTGTCGAGGAAGCGGCAGAGCATCGCGTTGTTGTGGTCGGCGAAACTCGCATAATCCCCGCCGAAAGGGTTGGGTACCGAAGACAGCGGCTTGTGCAGGTGCGGCTCCAGCGCCGCGCGATCCGGCACGCTGTCGGGTATCTTGCGCATCCCGTCCATGTCGTCGGAAAAGCACAGCAGCTTGGTGGCGACCTTGTCCTGCGTGATGACGCGGAAGGCATGCCGCACCATCGACGTGCGCGCCACCTCGCCGAACGTGCCGATATGCGGCAGGCCGGACGGGCCATATCCGGTTTCGAACAGCACCGTTTGCGGGAGTTCGCGGCCCTTGTAGCGCTCAATGATCTTGCGAGCTTCCTCGAACGGCCACGCCTTGCTTTCGGCCGCCGCCGTCAGCACTTCGGGATTGAGATCGATGATGTTTGATCCCGCCATGTCACTGTTTTCCAAATTAGACGCCGGCAAAGCCGCAAGTGAGGATTTTCAACCGGTCTCTATGCGCGCCTGACCGGAGCGTCAACGAGCGCGGCGCTTTTTCCTTGCAGCGCAGGGAACGCGTTCCTACCTTCGCAGCCCGTATCGAGGAGTTGTTGAATGCCGACCCCGCATGAAGCGCTGATCTACCTGATGGTCATCACCTCCGCCTCCGACCGCGACATGACGGATGTCGAGCTGGCGCGGATCGGCGAGGTCGTCCGCTCATGGCCGGTGTTCGAGGATTTCGACCACGACCGCCTGGTTGGCGTCGCCCAGGCCTGCCAGAAGAAGCTGCATGAAAAGGGCGGGCTGGAGGGTGTCCTGGCAAGCGTGGCCGAGGCCCTGCCGGAGCGCCTGCGCGACACCGCCTATGCGGCCGCCTTCGAGGTCGCGGCCGTCGATCTCGAAATGCGGATGGAGGAGGTGCGGGTGCTCCAACTCATTCGCCTCAAGCTCGATCTCGACACGCTGACCGTCGCGGCGATCGCCCGTGCGGCCAAGGCGCGCCTGCGCACGCTGACCTGAGCGGCGACACTCAACCCGACCGGAAGAAACTGACCGGGACCGGATCAGAAAAAGCTGACCGGACCGGATCAGAAGAAACTGACCGGGAAATAGCGCAGGTAGAACTCGGCGAACGTGCCTTTCAGCGAAATCTCCTGCAGCGCGTAGTCGAGAGCGGCGGCCAGCGCCGGGTCATCGGATCGGGCGGCGATGGCCATGCCCGAACCCAGATATTCCGGCGCCAGATAAGGTCCGCCGGCAAAGCGGCAGCAGCCGGCCGCATCCGAACCGCCCAGCCAAAAGGCGAAACGCATGCCATCGCCGAAGGCGGCATCGATCTTGCCGGCCTTGAGGTTGGCGTAGAGGTCTTCCGGCCTGTCGAAGGTGACGACCTGAACGGTGTTGAAATAATCGCGCAGCATGCGCTCATGCGCCGAGCCTGATATCACGCCGACACGCTTGCCGCGCAGCTTGGCGAACAGCGGCTCGGTCAGCGCCTCGCCCTTCGGCATGATGAAGCGCGCCGGAAATTGCAGGTAGGAGCGCGAGAAGGCGTATGTCTGGCGTGACTGCGGCGTCGCGGCGATGCCGGCAATGATCGCTTCGCCTTCGCCTTTCTCAAGCGCTCCTTCGAGCTCGGTCCAGGGCAATGCCTGGATCTGACATTTGTCGACGATGCCGAGCTCGGCGCAGATGGCGCGCGCCAGGTCGATGTGGAAACCGGACAGCTTTCCCGCGGCGTCCAGGAAGTTGAAGGGCGGGAAATCGGTTGTGGTCAGGAACCGCAGCCGCGGCAGTGCGGAGAGCTCCGGTTTCGGTAGCCGCTCCTTGGCATCCCACAGCACCGGCACCTGCGGCTCGGCCGCGCGCGCGCGCTCACCCAACGCCAGCGACGCGATCAGCATCGACGCAAGGACGAGAGACCTCCGCTGGAACGCCATGATAAACTTCCACCGCACCTGTGTTCGCATCGGTTCTGGTACGAAAATAGTACAGGCACAATGCTTTTTGATTTCAACGCGTCGATTTCAGGATATGCTTTAGCAGGTTTGCAAACAGCGGTGGCTGCCCGGGTGGGGACCAGGGTCGAGAACCACAACCACAAGGCAACGCTTTGCAATCCCTGGTCGGTGGCGAAGTGCCAACAAGGCACGGATCATCGATTTCAACGAGGCAACATGGGGTTTGATGTTGCGATGGGTCAGTTCGATCGCACGCTGGAATACATAGATCACCTGCAGCAAGCCGGAACGGCGGCTGCGGTTTGCGAGAGGCTGTTGGGCATAACGTCGGATTTTGGCCTGACCGCTCTGATGGCGGGCACCGTACCGCAACCGGGCACGCCGACCGGCCAGCAAAAGCAGCATGTGCTGCTTTGCGACTGGCCTGTCGAATGGTTGGAGCGCTACGTGGCGCGCAACTATGTCGATCACGACCCGATCGTCAGCCACATGAAACAGTTGCAGGCGCCGTTCCAGTGGCGGGAAGCGGCCCAGGGCGTTAGCATCGACAGAAGCAGCGGCGAAGTGATGGGCGACGCCGTCGTGTTCAAGCTGCGCGACGGGCTGGCATTCCCGCTGATCACGCTCGACGGCCAGATCGTCATGGTGTCACTGGGCGGCGAGGCCGTGGAACTGTCCGCCGCCGAGTTCGGCCTGGTGTCGCTGGTGTCGACCTATGCGGTGGGTCGCGCCATGCAGCTTCACACGAAGGCCAGCAAGACCATCGATAATGTCGAGCTGACGCCGCGCGAACGCGAATGCCTGCAATGGGCCGCCGTCGGCAAGTCCGAATGGGAGATTTCGCAAATCCTCGGCATCTCCGAACACACGTCGGAGAAACACCTCCTTAACGCCAAAAGCAAACTCGGTGCCGTCAACCGCGTACAGGCAGTCGCTGAAGCGATAAGGCGCGGCTATATTAGTTAGGTCGGCCGGGTCGGCCTAGAAATTCCTGCCTACGTGATCGCGTAATTTTCTTGCGAGGGCACGGCCGTATCTTCCTCTTGAACAGGAGACGGCAAAATGATTTTTTCCCTTACAACAAAAGAACTGATGGAACATCCCGATCTGTGGGAGGCCGTGCATCGGCTGCGCTACAGGATTTTCGTCGAGGAAATGGGGTGGGAGGACCTGCGGCGCCCCGATGGCTTCGAGATCGACCAGTTCGATCATGACGAAGCGGTGCATCAGATCGTCATCAGAGGCAACGAGGTCGCGGGCTATCAGAGGATGTTGCCGACCACGCGGCCACATCTCTTGACCGAGGTGCTGGCCGATCTTTCCGTGGGAACGCCGCCGTCGGGTCCGAACATCTGGGAACTGACCCGCTATGCAGTGGCACCCGGCTTTCGCGACGGCCGCCGAGGCGTTTCGACCGTCGGTACCGAGCTCATTGCCGGCTTCGTCGAGTGGGGGCTGAAGCGCGGCGTCGACAAGGTGATCATCGAGTTCGAGCCGATGTGGGTGCTGCGCGCGCTGCAGCTGCATTTCCTGGCCACGCCGCTGGGCTATCAGCGCACCTATGGCAACCAGCAGGTCGTCGCGACGCTGCTCACCTTCAATGAGCACACGCTGGATGTGGTGCGTTCGCGCCGCAATCACCACGCTCCCGTTCTGGCCAGGGGATATCCCGATATGTTCGGGCAAAGGCGGGCGTCATGAGATCGGAAACGGCCATGAACGCGCACCCGCAACCCGAACTGCGCAACCACACGCTGATCGTCACCGTATCGTCGACCGACGGCCGGCCGGTGCTCGACAGAAGGGCCTATGAAAGCCTGGCAAGGACGTTCCACGAAGCCGCCGACAATGACGACGTTCGTGTCGTCGTGCTGCGCGGCCTGGCGGGCTGCTTCTGCCTCGGCGGCGATTTTTCCGAATTCCTCGACGCTACCAAGCACCAGAAGCTGATCGCCGCCGTCACCGACATGTTCCGCACGCTGGCGACGTTCCCCAAACCCATACTGGCCTGTGTCGACGGCGATGCGGTCGGCGTCGGCTGCACCATCCTGTTCCATTGCGACATGGTGATCGCGTCCGCCGAAAGCACGTTCCGGGTGCCGTTCGTCGATTTCGGCCTGGTGCCGGATGCCGCGACCAGCATCCTGGCGCCGCAGAAGCTCGGCTACGCCGGCGCCTTCCGCTTTTTCTGCCTCGGCGACACGCTGCGCGCCGACGACGCCAGGGCGCTCGGGCTGGTCGCCGAGATTGTCTCCGAAGGCAGCGTCGAGGAGGCAACCCTCGGCCGGGCAAGGCAGCTCGCCAGGAAGCCGGTCGCCGCGTTGCTGCAGACGCGGGGCCTGCTCAAGGGGAACCCCGCGGAACTTTGCGAACGCATCGATCAGGAGATCTCGCTGTTCCAGCAGGCGCTGCAGGACGACACCACGCTGCGGCGGCTGCAGCGGATTGCCCGGTTGGCGGCCTGAGCGTCGCGCCGAAGGCGTTGCGCCACGCGGTCCAGTGCCGCGTGGCGCAGGCACCGTCAGTCCTGTTTTGCCAGGAATGACGGCCCTTCGCCGATGATTTTCTTGTCTTCCTTGCCGATGATGTCGAGGTCGCGGCCGTCATAAGGCAGCGACAGGAGGATGCGCCGCATCACCGCCAGCCGCGCGCGGCGCTTGTCGTTGGCACGCACGATGATCCACGGAGCGAATTCCTTGTGGGTGCGCTCGAACATGGTATCGCGCGCCCTGGTGTAATCGTCCCACTTGGTAATGCCGGCAATGTCGATCGGCGAAAACTTCCAGCTCTTCAGCGGACTGTGGCGGCGATCGTGAAATCGCTCGAGCTGCGTTTCCCGGCCGATGTTCAGCCAGAATTTGAAGAAGTGGATGCCGTCATTGACGATCATCCTTTCGAAGTGCGGTGTCTCGTCGAGAAACTTCTCGTGCTGTTCTGGCGTGCAGAAGCCCATCACCGGTTCGACGCCGGCGCGGTTGTACCAGGAACGGTCGAACGTGACGAATTCGCCCGCGGTCGGGAAGTGGTCCGCATAACGCTGGTAGTACCATTGCCCCAGCTCGGTCGGCGTCGGCTTGGTCAGCGCCACGTTGCGTGCCGTGCGCGGATTGAGGTACTGGCGCAGGACGAAAATCGTGCCGCCCTTGCCGGCCGCGTCGCGGCCCTCGAACAGCGCCATCATCCGCCTGCCTGTCGACTGCAGCCACGCCTGCGCCTTGACCAGCTCGATCTGCAATGCCTCGAGCGTCTCGTCATATTCGTCGCTTTTCATCTTCTTGTCGTAGGGATAGCCGCCCGCGGTCAGCTTGCGCTCCTCGATCCAGTCCGGCAGTGCTGGATTCTCGATGTCGAACTCCCGCTCCTTGCCGTTGATCCTGAGCTTCAGCGGCCCCGGGGTCGGCGCGGCGGTGTTTTCCTTGGCTTTTTTCATCGAGACGAACCTTTCCAGCTTACGGACTCGTGCTATTGAGCCATTGCAGTGCCGCGCGCCGCTTCAGACGCAAAGGGCGCTGCACTTTTGGATTTTGCGCATGATCCTTTCCGAAAATCGATTCTGATTTTTCGGCGTCATGCGCCAGGCCGGTCCAGCGAAATTGCCGGACCGGGAGCGGGGCGCAGGCGCGAATGGCGGACCAGGGCGCAGATGAGAAGGGCGTGACGCAGGCGCTTGCCGCGCGGCTGTGGAACAGCCGATGGTTGCTGGTCGCCGGTCTTGTCGCGGTCATGGCGGTTTATGCCTTTGCGGGCATTTCCGCCTATGTGCTGCTGCCGGCGCTGGCTTTGCTGCTGGTGGCGGCGATGATACCGGCTGGAGCCACGCGCCAGCCCGGCGAAAGCGGCGCGGCGATCGAGGCCATCGGCCTGCAACGCCTGTCCGGCGAATATCTGGCGGCGGCCGTCGCCGACCCCTTGATCATCTTCGACCATGCCGCGGCCATCGTTCATGCCAACGCCGCCGCCTTCGCCGCCTTCGGCGGCATCGCGCCTGGCGTATCGTTGTCGCTGAAATTCCGGGCGCCGGAAATGCAGGCTCTTCTGGACGGCGTGCTGTCGGGCGAGGTCGCGTCGGATGTCATCGATTACACCGAGAGGCTGCCGGTCGAGCGGACTTACCGGGTCAGTGCCTCCTCCGTCGGTCACGGCACTGATCTCTACGTGATGGTGTTCAAGGACCAGAGCGAAGCGCGCCGCATCGACCGCATGCGCGCAGATTTCATCGCCAATGCCAGCCACGAATTGCGCACGCCGCTCGCCTCGATATCGGGTTTCATCGAAACGCTGCGCGGACCGGCCCGCAATGACCCGGCGGCGCGCGAGCAGTTCCTGCAGATCATGCAGAACCAGACCGGCCGCATGGCACGCCTGATCGATGACCTTTTGTCGCTGTCGCGGCTGGAGATGAAGCCCTATCTGCGGCCGGGGACCGAGGTCGACCTGCGCCAGACCGTCGACAGCGTCATCGATTCGCTGGCCCCGCTGGCGCGGGAAAACGGCGTCGTCATCGAGCGGGATTTCGCCGACGGCCCTCTCGACGTGCCGGGCGACCGCGACGAACTGTTCCAGGTCTTCGAGAACCTTCTGGAAAACGCCTGCAAATATGGGCAGTCGGGCGGCCGCGTGGTGGTGTCGATCGAGCGCGGCGACGCCGAGGGCGAAGCGGGCATCGACGTGACGATCAGGGATTTTGGCCCCGGCATTCCCGAGGAGCACATTCCGCGCATCACGGAGCGCTTCTATCGCGTCGACGTCGAGAGCAGTCGAACCCAGAAGGGCACAGGCCTTGGCCTGTCGATCGTCAAGCATATCCTGACGCGCCACAACGCCAGGCTCTCGATCAAGTCCGAAGTCGGCAAGGGCGCCGCCTTCTCGGTTCATTTGCCGGCGGCCTGAGCCGCCCTAGTTTCCAAGGTGCCATTTCTTTTTTCTGTCATCCGGTTAGCGTATCAGCGGGGATTCGAGGAAACGACTCAAAATCAGATCATCCGTGGGAAGGCATCCGGTCATGCAGTCCGTGCACATAGTCAGCGCCTATGACGAGGAGCTGAAAGATCTGTCGAAGCGCATCGCCGCCATGGGCGGACATGCCGAACGCATGGTCGAACAGGCGATCTCCGCCTTGGTCAATGCCGATCCCGGCCTTGCCCAGAAGGTGATCCGCGACGACGCCGTCCTCGACGAAGGCCAGCGCGAAATCGACGACAGGGCAATCATCATCATCGCCCGGCGCCAGCCGATGGCGACGGACTTGCGCGAGATCGTCGGCGCGATCCGCATCTCGGCCGATCTCGAGCGGGTCGGCGATCTCGGCAAGAATGTCGCCAAGCGTGTGGTGGCGGTTGCCGACGGGCGCCAGCCGACCAGCCTGTTCCGCGGCCTCGAAGCCCTGGCCGACCTGGCGTTGACCCAACTCAAGGAAGTGCTCGACGTCTACGCCTCGCGCTCGGTCGAAAGGATCGGCTTCGTACGTGACCGCGACGACCAGATCGACGCCATGTACACGTCGCTGTTTCGCGAATTGCTGACCTACATGATGGAAGATCCGCGCAACATCACGCCCTGCACGCATCTGCTGTTCTGCGCCAAGAACATCGAACGCATCGGTGACCATGCCACCAACATTGCCGAGACGATCTACTATATCGTCACCGGCGACCAGATGCCTGCCGACCGGCCGAAGGGCGACAAGACGGACAAGATCGGCCTTTCCGCAACGCAGCCGATCAAGTGAACGCACTTTCTCTCGAACGCTTGGTCGTATTGCGCTAGACTATCCCTGAGGCAAGCCTGCTGGTTCCCCGCAAAGGCAGTGCTTCGGGAGGCTGCGATGGAATATGTCCGGGACTTCAAGCCCGCGCCGCCGACATCGGCCGTCATCGCCTCCAGCGTCTACACAGCCGGGCGCCGCATCGCCGACATCCCGATCGAGGAAGCCGGCACATGGGCCAGGAAAGCGGGACACGTCGTGTGGATCGGGCTGCTTGAACCCGACCGCGAGCTTCTGCTGCGCGTGCAGGCGCAATTTCATCTGCATGAGCTCGCAATCGAGGATGCCGAGCATCCGCACCAGCGGCCGAAGATCGAGCAATATGGTGATGCGCTGTTCATCGTCGCCCGCACCGCGCAGCTGATCGAGGGCCGCGTCACCTTCGGCGAGACGCATCTGTTCGTGGGCAGCGGCTACATCGTCAGCGTCAGGCACGGCCCTTCGACATCCTATGCTGTGGTGCGCCAGCACTGGGAAAGCTGCCCGCATTCACTGGCCAAGGGCGAGGATTTCGTCCTCTATGCCATTCTCGATTTCATCGTCGACAACTACATGCCGGTGCTCGAGCAGATCGAGGATGAGGTCGAGGCGATCGAGGACCGGGTCCTGCTGAAGCCGATGACCGGCCCCGATATCGAACGCCTTTATATGCTGCGCCGCGATCTGTTGCGGCTGCGCAATGCCGCACTGCCGCTGGTGGAGGTCTGCCGCCGGCTGACCAGCGCCGACCTGCCGCAGATCCATTCAGCCATGCACCCGCTGTTTCGCGACGTGACCGACCATATCCGCACCGTCCAGGAAAAGATCGACAGCTTGCGCGAAGTGCTGGCCTTTGCTTTCGAGGCGAGCCTGCTGGTGGGCCAGAGCCAGGAAACGGCGATCTCCAAAAAGCTCGCCTCATGGGCGGCAATCCTGGCCGTGCCGACAGCCTTCGCGGGCATATACGGCATGAATTTCAGCGACATGCCGGAACTGAAGATGGAATACGGCTACCCGATGGTGCTGCTGGCGATCGCGCTGATCTGCAGCTTCCTCTACTGGCGGTTTCGCAAGAACGGATGGCTGTGAGAGTAGGGCAGTAGGCAGTAGGCAGTAGGCAGTAGGCAGTAGGCAGTAGGCTAAACGCTCGGGAGCGCAAATTCAAAACATACTGCCCTACTGCCCTACTGCCTTAGTCCCTTATCTATTCCGCCGCCGCTCCGCTGCCGGCTGGAACGCCACGCGGGCATGGTATTTACAATAGGGTCCGGTTTCGGCGGCTTCGTTGCCGCAGAAATTGAAGTCCTCCGACAGCGGATCGCCGTTCGGCCATTTGCAGGTGCGCTCGGTGAGTTCGGTGAGCTGGAGATGCCGCGAGATCGGCACCACCACATTCTCGACCGGCCGGATATAGTGGCGGGCCACCGGCTCGGCATCGAACTGCGCTTGCAGCGCCGTTGCTCCGATCGATGTCGTGACGTGGCGGGTCGCACTCGCGGGGCGCGACACCGATTTCTGCGCGCCCGACCCTTGCGCCGTCTTCTTCTGGCGTGCCGGCGCTGCCGTGGCGCGCCCGCGGCCCGACAATTTCAGCCGGTGCACCTTGCCGATGACGGCATTGCGGCTGACCCCTCCAAGCTGGGCAGCAATCTGGCTTGCGCTCAGACCCTCCGACCACAGTTTTCTCAAGAGTTCGACCCGCTCGTCAGTCCAATTCATGACCGCGCTCCTGCTAAGCGTACGGCAATCGGAATCCATTCCCGGCCCAGCACCACTGCTGGGGCAGACACCACATATATCTGGTGATTAGGTCCGCCGCACGAAATCTAGTTATTTCCCGACTACAACTACCTTATGCGCTGACTCGGTGACAAGAGTCCGAAGTGCAACACGAATCGGTTTTTTCGGTTTTCCCCAACTTGCCAGCTCACTTATGAGCCGGCGTCCCGTCGGGAGGCTTGCCGCGCGCCACTACGCGACGTTTTCGTTGACTTCATGGCTGAAAAACCCGATAAGCCGCAAAGGCCGCCGCTTTGGCGGCTTTTTTGATTTTCCGGTTCCGGAGACGCATATAATGAGCGGTTCGGCGCTTTTCGAGACCTTTGCTCGCGCACCCCTGGCCTTCGACCATGGGGAAGGCACCTGGCTGGTCACCGACAAGGGCGAGCGATATCTCGATTTTGCCGGCGGCATAGCCGTCAATTCGCTGGGCCACGGCCATCCGCATCTGGTTGCGGCGCTCACTGAACAGGCTGCCAAGCTCTGGCACGTCTCCAACCTCTACGAGATCCCGGGGCAGAGCCGGCTCGGCGAGCGGCTGGCCGACGCCACCTTCGCAGACAAGGTGTTCTTCACCAATTCTGGCGCCGAGGCGCTGGAATGCGCGATAAAGACGGCGCGGCGCTACCATTTCGTCAAGGGGCATCCCGAGCGCTTCCGCGTCATCACTTTCGAAGGCGCCTTCCATGGCCGCACGCTGGCGACCATCGCGGCCGGCGGCCAGTACAAATATCTCGAAGGTTTCGGCCCGAAGGTCGAGGGTTTCGACCAGGTCGGCTTCGACGATATCGACGCCGCCGAAAAGGCGATCACGCCGGAGACCGCGGCGATCCTGATCGAACCGGTGCAGGGCGAGGGCGGTATCCGCCCGGTGCCGACACAATCGCTGAAGCGGCTGCGGCAGCTCTGCGACCAGCACGGCCTGCTGTTGATCTACGATGAGGTCCAGTGCGGCATCGGCCGCACCGGCAAGCTGTTCGCGCATGAATGGTCGGGGGTCGCTCCAGACATCATGGCCATCGCCAAAGGCATTGGCGGTGGCTTCCCGATGGGCGCCTGCCTTGCCACCGACGAGGCGGCTGTCGGCATGACCGCGGGCGTCCACGGCACTACGTTCGGCGGCAACCCGCTGGCCATGGCGGTCGGCAATGCCGTGCTCGACGTGGTGCTGGAGGAGGGCTTCCTGGCGGATGTGCAGCGCAAGGCGCTGTTGTTGAAGCAAGGGCTGGCAGGGGTGGCCGACGAATTCCCCGAGGTCATCGAGGACATCAGGGGCACGGGGCTGATGCTGGGCCTCAAATGCGCCATGCCCAACGGCAAGGTGAACATGGCGCTGCGCGACCAGCATCTGCTCGCGGTTCCGGCCGGCGACAACGTCATTCGCCTGCTGCCGCCGCTCACCGTCACGGACAGCGAGATCCATGAAGCGCTGGAGCGCATTCGCGCCGGCGCCAAGGCCCTGTCCGAGGCCATCGCCGCTGAAGCCGCGAAGTAAATTCGAAAGCTCCTGATGTCACTTCGTCATTTCACCGACCTCTCCGCCGTTTCCGAAGGCGACCTGCGCTCCATGCTGACCGACGCAGTGGAGCGCAAGGCGCGCCTCAAGGCGGGCGAGCGCTCGAAACCGCTCGAAGGCAAGGTGCTGGCGATGATCTTCGACAAGCCGTCGACGCGCACGCGCGTCTCCTTCGATGTCGGCATGCGTCAGCTTGGCGGCGAGACCATCATGCTGACCGGCACCGAGATGCAGCTCGGCCGCTCCGAGACCATCGCCGACACCGCCAAGGTTCTGTCGCGCTATGTCGATGCCATCATGATCCGCACCACGTCGCATGAGCGGCTGCTGGAGCTGACCGAGAATGCGACCATCCCGGTGATCAACGGGCTCACCGACGATACCCATCCTTGCCAGCTGATGGCCGACATCATGACCTTCGAGGAGCATCGCGGTCCGGTCGCCGGCAAGACCATCGCCTGGACCGGCGACGGTAACAACGTGCTGCATTCGCTGCTGGAAGCCTCGGCGCGGTTCCGCTTCAACCTCAACGTCGCCGTGCCCGAAGGCAGCGAGCCGGCGCAGAAGCATGTCGACTGGTCAAAGGCGCATGGCGGCAAGCTCTCCTTTACCCGCTCGCCAGAGGAAGCCGTCGACCAGGCCGACTGCGTCGTCACCGACTGCTGGGTGTCGATGGGCCAGGAGCACCGCGCCCGCGGCCACAACGTGTTTTCGCCCTACCAGGTCAACGCCAAGCTGATGGCCAAGGCAAAGCCCGACGCGCTGTTCATGCACTGCCTGCCGGCGCATCGCGGCGAGGAAGTGACGGACGAGGTCATCGACGGTCCGCATTCGGTGGTCTTCGACGAGGCCGAGAACCGGCTCCACGCCCAGAAGGCCGTGCTTGCCTGGTGCCTTGGGGCCTGAAGTGGACTTGAAGTGTCTTGGCGCTTGACGTGCCGGGGAACTTGATCTCCGGAGGCGCGATGCCTATCTGCGCGGCATCACGCAAATCAAGCGCGTTTAGACGCATGCTCCCCAAAGGGCGGCATGGCCGCGCCCTGGAGCTTTGTCATGCTGGAAACCCATCAAGTGGCTGAACATCACCCCAAACTCGGCGAATTCGGTTACGCCGGCGATGATCACGTCGTGCCTTTCGAGGTCGGCCCGCTCGATGTGCGCGGCCGCACCGTGCAGCTCGGGCCGATGCTCGATTCGATCCTTGGCCGCCATGATTATCCCGAGCCGGTCGCCCGGTTGCTGGCGGAAGCCTGTGTGCTGACGGTGCTGCTAGGCACCTCGCTCAAGTTCGAGGGCAAGTTCATCCTGCAGACCCGCACCGACGGCCCTGTCGACATGCTGGTCGCGGATTTTTCCACGCCCTCGGCGCTGCGCGCCTATGCGCGCTTCGATGCCGACCGGCTGGAGGCGCTGATTGCGGCCGGCGAGACCTCGCAGCAAACGCTGCTCGGCAATGGTGTGCTGGCGCTGACCATCGACCAAGGTGCTCACACGCAGCGCTACCAGGGCATCGTCCAGCTCGACGGCGAGACCCTGGAAGAGGCCGCGCGCACCTATTTCCGCCAGTCGGAGCAGATCCCGACCGATCTCCGGCTTTCCGTCGCCAAGCTTTTGACGCCCGGCCCCGGCGGCGCGCGCGAGCAGTGGCGGGCGGGCGGCATCCTGGCGCAGTTCCTGCCGCAGGCCTCCGAGCGCATGCGCGTTCCTGACCTGCCCGGCGGGGATGGCGATCCGCGCGAGGAGATCCACGATCCCACAGACAATTCCTGGCAGGAATTGCTGGCGCTGCTCGGCACCATCGAGCCGACCGAACTGATCGATCCGACCATCGGCGCAGAGCGGCTGCTCTATCGTCTGTTCCACGAGCATGGCGTCCGCGTCTTCGGCGGCGTTCCCGTCGCCGATCAGTGCTCATGCTCCCGCGACAAGATCCGCGGCATCCTCGAGGGCTTCTCCGCGCAGGAGATCAAGGACAGCACCGAGGACGGCGGCATCCACGTCGCTTGCGAGTTCTGTTCGACGCAATATGACTTCGACCCGGCGGAATTTACGACTCAGTAGGGTTTTTCCTTCTCCCCGTTCTACGGGGAGAAGGTGCCCCAAGAGCGGATGAGGGGCGGCGCTGCCCCTCATTCCTGCCGGACATTTCTCGCCGTATAGTGACGGGGAGAACGACGCTGTCGCCGATTTCGCCTCGTCTAATTCACCGTCCGCCTTGTCCCCGGCAGGTCGAGTGAGAAGGCGGGGATGGCGATGTCGAATGTCTCGCCCCGCTCGTTGCGCATGGTGTAGTGACCGACCATGATCCCCGACGGGGTCGAGAGCGGACAGCCCGACGTGTATTGATAGCTGTCGCCGGGATTGAGTTCGGGCTGATCGCCGACCACGCCGGCACCTCGCACTTCCTCGACCCGGCCGGCGCCGTCGGTTATGTGCCAATAGCGCGACAACAGCTGCACGAATTCGTCGGACTGGTTGTCGATCGTTATCTGGTAGCCCCAGACATAGCGGTTTTCCGAAGGATCCGAGCGGTCCTCGAGATAGAACGGCCTGACCTGCACTTCGATGTTGCGCGTGACGGCGCGGTACATGAGCGGCTCCAAAACAAATCCGGTGTGGAACATTCGGCGCTCTTTGCGGTTCAATCAACCGTGCGCGTCCGAGTTGCTGTCCCTGAAGGGCAGGTGCCGACAAACAATGTCATTTGAGTGACACATGACAATGATGGTGTGCACCAGCAATGCCGGGCGACTCGGGCGCTCTGTCGAACTGTCGAAAACGGCCGCCAAGCGGGCCGGGTTTTCTGGAGTGACCGGATATCGATGGAACTCGCTCTCATAACCGGCTCGCTTTCGATCGCTCTCATCGCCTCAAATCTCGCCAGCATCCTGCTCGCCTGCTCGCGTCTGAAACGGCGCGCCGCCATCGCGCCGCCGGCCGGCAAGCCGCTGCCTGTGTCGATCGTCATCCCGGCGCGCGGCGTCGAGCCGTTTACCCATGAGACGCTTGAGCGCGCTTTCTCGCTCGCCTGGCCGCGCTACGAACTGATCTTCTGTGTCGCCCATGCCGACGACCCCGCGGTCAAGCCGATCCGCGCCGCGATTGCCCGCTTTCCAGCCGTGCCGGCCCGCCTGCTCACCGGCGACGACCGCATCAGCGCCAACCCGAAACTGAACAACTGCGTCAAGGGCTGGGAGGCTGCGCGCCACGACTGGGTCATTCTCGCCGATTCCAACGTGCTGATGCCGAAAGACTACGTCCAGCACCTGATGGCGGCATGGCGCCGGGACACCGGCCTGGTTTGCTCGACGCCGATCGGTTCGCGGCCCGACGGCTTCTGGGCAGAAGTCGAATGCGCCTTTCTCAACACGCTGCAGGCGCGCTGGCAATATGCCGGCGAGGCGCTTGGCCTCGGCTTTGCCCAGGGCAAGAGCATGTTGTGGAACAAGCAGATGCTCGACGCCAATGGCGGCATCCGTGCGCTCGCCGCCGAGATCGCGGAGGATGCCGCGTCGACCAAACTGGTCAACAGGCTCGGCCTGCGCGTCAATCTCGTCGCTTCGCCCTTCGAGCAGCCGCTCGGGCAGCGCATGCCGGGCGAGATCTGGTCGCGCCAGGCCCGCTGGGCGCGCCTGCGCCGCGTCACCTTTCCGCTGTTCTTCGCACCCGAGATCCTGACCGGCGTGGCGGCTCCGCTCGTGCTGGCATTGATCGCCGCGGCCAGCGCCGGCGTCAGCCTGCCCATGACTGCGCTTTGCGTGCTGGCGCTCGCCTACCTGCCGGAATGCATGCTCGCCTCGGCAAAGGGCTGGTATCTGTCGCCGCGCATCGTCACCGCGATGATCGCACGCGACCTGATTTTGCCCGCGATCTGGATGCGCGGTTGGCTGGGCGGGGCCGTCGACTGGCGCGGCAACGCCATGACCATCGGCACCCAGGCGGCCGAGCTCGAAGAGACGCCCTCCCGCGCTTGATGTCGGCGGTTCAGCTTGATGTCGAGGAAGGTTATCGTATATACAAAAATTGTTGAACTAGGCTCTATTTTTGTGTATACAATAACCTATGGAGCGCCCCGACGGCGATGCTGTTCGAGGGGGATGAAACAAGGCAAAGACAAACAGGGCCAAGCATGGCGTGGATTTCGCGATCGCTCCGTCCTTCGATTTCGCCAATGCCGTTATCCGGCTCGATGACAGCGAGGATTTAGGCGAGGATCGTCTTGTTGCCATCGGTCTGATCGAGGCTGGCGTTTATGTGATGGTCTATGTCGAGCGAAGCCATGCGATCCGCGTAATTTCGCTACGCAAGGCAACGAGACAGGAGATTACGGACTATGTCGAAAACCTCTAAGACGATCGTGCGCCGCGAGGCTACTCCCCCAAAGCAGTCGCGCGCTGATGCTTTGGGGCTCGCCCGAAAGGCGCTTGGCGCGAGGACCGACGAGGAAGATGCTGCGATCACTGCCGCCGCCGAGGCCGATCCGGATGCGCAGCCGACCGATGCCGCTTCGCGCCGCAAAGTTGGCCGACCGCCGCTTGCGCGACCCAAACGTGCGGTACAGTTGCGCCTCGACGCCGATGTTGTCGACCGTTTCAGGGCCGGTGGTGATGGCTGGCAGACGCGCATGAACGAAGCGTTGCGCAAAGCGGCAGGCCTGTAGTCCTCGGTCTGCCACCAGTCCTCATCGGGCCTTCAACGCCTGCGCGATGTCGTCCAGCAAATCGTCGGTATCTTCCAGCCCGACCGACAGCCTGAGCGTGCCGGGTCCGATGCCGAGCTCGGCGCGCGCTTCGTCGCTGAGGTTCTTGTGCGTTGTCGTCGCCGGATGGGTGATCAGGCTTTTGGCGTCGCCGAGATTGTTCGAGATCAGGACGATGTCGAGCGCGTTCTGCAAGGCGAAGGCACCCTGCTTGCCGCCCTTGACGTCAAAGCAGATCAGGGTGGAGCCGCCCGACATCTGCTTCTTCACGATATCGGCCTGCGGATGGTCGGCGCGGCCGGGATAGATGACGCGGGCGATCTCCGGCTGCTCGGCCAGGAAATTGGCGATCTTGCCGGCGCTCTCCGTCTGCTGGTGCACGCGCAGCGGCAGCGTTTCCAGGCCCTTCAGCAGCGTCCAGGCATTGAACGGCGACAGGCTGGGGCCCGTATGGCGGAAATAATCGTGCAGGTTCTCGTCGATCCACTTCTTGTCCGACAGGATGACGCCGCCGAGACATCGGCCCTGGCCATCGATGTGCTTGGTCGCCGAATAGACCACGATATGCGCGCCGAGCTGCAACGGCTTCTGCTGCAGCGGCGTGGCGAAGACATTGTCCACGACCAGCCGCGCGCCGATCGAATTGGCAAGCGAAGCGACGGCGGCGATGTCCACCACCTCAAGCGTCGGGTTGGTCGGGCTTTCCAGGAAAAACAGCTTGGTGTTGGGCCGAACCGCCTTTTCCCAATTGGCGATGTCGGTGCCGTCGACCAGCGTCGCCTCGATGCCGTAGCGCGGCGCCAGCGTCTCGACCACCCAGCGGCAGGAGCCGAACAGGGCGCGCGCCGCAACGATATGATCGCCGGCCTTGACGCTGCACAGGAGGGCTGCCGTCACCGCCGCCATGCCGGACGCGGTGGCGCGCGCGTCCTCGGCGCCTTCGAGCGCGCACATGCGCTTCTCGAACATGTCGACGGTCGGATTGGCGTAGCGCGAATAGATGAAGCCCGGTTCCTCGCCCTTGAAGCGGGCTTCGGCGGCTTGGGCCGTCTCATAGACATAGCCTTGGGTCAGGTATATCGCCTCGGAAGTCTCGCCGAAGCCGGAACGCAGGGTTCCGCCATGCACGAGTGCGGTCTGAGGCTTCCAGTTGCGCGTCTTGCTCGTCATCGTCCTATCCAAACACAAAAAAACCGGCCGCGAAAAAGTCGCAACCGGTCCATGCGGCCTTGCGGCCCGACGGTCCTTTAGCGACTTGTTTAACGTGGCTGCAAGCCGACCGGCCAAATCACCACGGGATAACGACCCTTTAGACCCGCGCCACGCTTGCGTCAATTGCCGGCTTCATTAAGAGATTTGTACCAGCAGAGCGGAGCCAGACTTTGCGGCAGACAGGAATTCTTCCCGATCAGGACATTGCGGCGCTGTTCCAGTCCGGCGCGCTGAAGTCGTCGCGTGCGCTCGACGCCGACCAGATCCAGCCGGCCAGCCTTGATCTGAGGCTCGGCGACAAGGCGTGGCGGGTGCGCGCGTCCTTCCTGCCGGGTCCCAACCACAAGGTCAGTGAAAAACTCGACCGGCTGAAGCTGCACGAGATCAGCCTGGCCGACGGCGCCGTTTTGGAAACTGGCTGCGTCTACATCGTGCCCCTGCTCGAAAGCCTGGCGTTGCCGGCGGAAATTTCGGCGTCCGCCAATCCCAAGAGCTCGACCGGGCGGCTCGATATCTTCACCCGCGTGATGACCGATCGCGGCCACGAGTTCGACAAGATCGCCGTCGGCTATCATGGTCCGCTCTATCTCGAAGTCAGCCCACGCACCTTCCCGATCGTCGTGCGCGCCGGCTCGCGCCTTTCGCAGATACGCTTCCGCACCGGCAATGCGCTGCTCTCGGAAGCAGAGTTGCATCAATTGCACCGGGCCGAAATGCTGGTCGCCACCGAACCGCCGAACATCTCCGGCGGCGGCATCGCATTGTCGATCGATCTCAACGGCGACAGTGACGGGCTGGTCGGCTATCGCGGCAAACACCATACCGGCCTCGTCGATGTCGACAAACGCGCGGCGCAGGAGATCGTCGACTTCTGGGAGCCGATCCACAAGAGCGGCGCCGGCGAGTTGGTGCTCGATCCGGACGAGTTCTACATCCTCGTCAGCCAGGAAGCGGTGCATGTGCCGCCGCTCTACGCGGCCGAAATGACGCCCTTCGATCCGCTGGTGGGCGAGTTCCGTGTCCACTATGCCGGCTTCTTCGATCCGGGCTTCGGCCACTCGGCGGCCGGCGGCACCGGCAGCCGCGCCGTGCTCGAAGTGCGCAGCCATGAGGTGCCGTTCATCCTCGATCATGGCCAGATCGTCGGCCGGCTGGTCTACGAGCATATGCTGAAGCGGCCGCAGGCGCTTTACGGCACCGAGCTCGGCTCGAACTACCAGGCGCAGGGCCTGAAGCTGTCCAAGCACTTTCGCGCCGCGCCCTGAACGCTCATCACCGTCAGGCAAGATACTTGCCTGCGCCGGCTCGCCATGCTTGGCTGCCTCGCCGGCCGCCGACGTGGCGGCGCTCAAGGGGAATGAAAATGCAGATTTCGAAATGGATCGTATCGGCGGCCGCCGCCGCCATGCTGACGCTTGGTGCCGGCGCCCTATCGGCGCATGCGGCGGAGAAAATCAAGATCGGCACCGAGGGCGCCTATCCGCCGTTCAACACCATCACGCCCGACGGCAAGGTCGAGGGCTTCGACATCGACATCGCCAACGCCTTGTGCGCGCAGATGAAGGTCGAATGCGAGATCGTCACCCAGGACTGGGACGGCATTATCCCGGCGCTGCAGGCCAAGAAGTTCGACGCCATCATCGCTTCGATGAGCATCACCGAGGAGCGCAAGAAGCAGGTTGCGTTCACCCACAAATATTATACGACGCCGCTGTCGCTCGTCGCCCTGAAGGACAGCGACATCGCCTCGACCGAACCGGCGGCACTCACCGGCAAGACGGTCGGCGCCCAGGCGGCGACCACGCAGGCCAATTACGCCCAGGACGTCTATGGCAAGGCCGGCGCCGAAGCGAAGCTCTATCCGACCCAGGAAGAGGCAATCACCGATCTCCAGAACGGCCGCCTCGACGCCGTCCTTTCCGACAAGTTCGTGCTGATGGACTGGATGAAGAAGGCGAGCGACGGTTGCTGCAAGATGGTCGGTGACGTCAAGGGCACCGAGACCGAAGCCGGCATTGCCGTGCGTCTCGAGGATACGGCGCTGCGCGACAAGCTCAACGCAGCCATTGACGCCATCGTCGCCGACGGCACCTACAAGAAGATCCAGGACAAGTATTTCGATTTCGATATTTATTGAGATCTGAGACGCTTCTTACCTTCTCCCCTTGTGGGAGAAGGTGGCCTCGCGAAGCGAGGTCGGATGAGGGGTGTTCCAGGGAACGCCAACGCCTCACTCCGGCCAGCACCCCTCAACCGTCTCGGCGCTGCGCGCTGATCCACTGCCCTGGGGCGAGCCACGGGTCTCGCCCCGTCCTTCGGATCCCACAGGGGAGAAGGAATGATGGCCACCCTCACAGCGCCTTCACCGCCACCTTCACCGGCTTTTCGATTTCGAGCGGGTTGCGCAGCGGCAGGCCGAAATCGCCGGCCTCGATCTCGAACACGTCGCCGGCCTCGGTCTTGATGCCGTCGGCGAAGGACAGGGTCGCGGTGCCGAACATGTGCACATGCACGTCGCCCGGCTGGCGGAAAGCCGAATATTTGAAATGGTGGTGTTCGAGATTGGCGATGGTGTGCGACATGTTCGCTTCGCCCGACAGGAACGGCTTTTCCCACATCAACTTGCTGTCGCGCCAGATGCGTGAGGAGCCCCTGATGTCGGCGGGCAGGTCGCCGACCAGGATCTCCGGTCCGAAGGAAGCGTTGCGCAGCTTGGAATGGGCGAGAAAGAGGTAGTTCACGCGTTCGGTCACATGGTCGGAAAATTCGTTGGACAGCGTGAAGCCGACCCGGAACGGCGCGCCGTCGTCGCCGATGACATAGATGCCGGCAACCTCGGGCTCCTCGCCGGCATCCTTGGCGAAGGCCGGCGACAGGAGCGCGGCACCCGGCGCCACGGCCATCGTGCCATTGCCCTTGTAGAACCATTCCGGCTGCACCCCGATCTGGCCTTTCGCGGGTTTGCCGCCTTCCAGCCCCATGCGGAACATCTTCATGGAATCGGTGAGCTGCTCCTCGCCGTCGGTGCTGAGCTTCTTGTGCATGGAATCGCGCGTCGCCGCCGAGCCGAGATGCGTTAGCCCCGTGCCGGTCAGATGCAGATGCGCCGGATCGGGATGATTGATCGGCGACAGCAGCCGCCCCTTCTTGTAGGCGGCGTCGAGATCGACGGTCTCGCCGAGCCCCTTGCGTTCGATCAACGCGGCAAGGCCCACGCCGGTACGAGCGGCTTCCATCGCCAGCGAATAGACGCTGCGCGCGCCGTTGATGATCCGGGTCTTGCCGCCTGTGCGGGCAACGACACGGATGGTCTCGGCGTCGTCGAGAATCTGCGAGATCAGCATGATCAGTCCTCTCTCATATGTCTTGGCATGGCTGCCTTCTGGCAAACCCTGACCTGCGCGGCTCGGACTGGCCGTGCCACGGGTTGAACTCTTCGTCCGGATTGCGCTCGCGAGCCCGGTCCCTGAAGGACTTCTTCAAGCCGGCGAATTGCCGGCAGCGCCGCGACCGTATGCCTCCTGCTTGCCTCGCCTGAAACCTGTTCAGGCCTTGTTCTTGTTGTAGACGTCGAAGATCACGGCGCCGAGCAGCACCAGGCCCTTGACCACTTGCTGCCAGTCGACATTGACGCCCATGATCGACATGCCGTTGTTCATCACGCCCATGATAAAGCCGCCGACCACCGCGCCGATGACCTGACCGACGCCGCCCATCGCCGAGGCGCCGCCGATGAACACCGCGGCGATGACGTCGAGCTCGCTGCCGAGGCCTGCCGCCGGCACGGCCTGGCCAAGGCGTGCCGCGATGATCAGGCCGCCAAGCGCCGACAGCACGCCCATATTGACGAACACGTAAAGCGTCAGGCGCTCGGTCTTGATGCCCGACAGCTGCGCGGCCTTGGCATTGCCGCCCATCGCATAGATGCGGCGGCCGATCGTCATGCGCTTGGTGACGAAGACGAACAGCGAGATCAGCAGGCCCATGACGAGCAGCACCACCGGCAGGCCCCGATAGCTGGCGAACTGGTAGACCAGGAACAGCGCCAGCGCGCTGCCGACCAGCGTCTTGATGACGAACAGGGTAAAGGGCTCGGCCTCATAGCCGTGGCGTTCGCGTTTGCGTCGCGTCCGTAGCCCGAAATAGGCATAGGCCAGCACGGCGATCAGGCCCAGCACGATCGTCGTCATGTGCAGCGTCAGACCGCTGCCCATAATCGTCTTGCCGGCTGCATTCACCGTTGGCGGGATCAGCGTCAGCGGTCCGATGACATCTGGAATGAAGCCGGAGCTGAGCGCCTTGAACTCGGGCGGCAGCGGTCCGACCGAAGATCCGCCGCCGAGCAGCGCCTGGCATATGCCGCGGAAGATCAGCATGCCGGCCAGCGTCACGATGAAGCTCGGTATTCGATGGTAGGCGATCCAGTAGCCTTGCGCCGCGCCGATCAGGCCGCCAACGATCAGGCAGACGATGGAAACCACCAGCGGGTTGCTGAATATGCCGAGAGGCCAGATCACCATCATCATCGCCGCCAGCGCACCGATGAAGCCGGCCACGGACCCCACGCTGAGGTCGATATGGCCCGATACGATGACCAGCAGCATGCCGAGCGCCATCACGATGATGAAGGAGTTCTGCTGCACCAGATTGCTCAGGTTCACCGGCTTGAACAGCGTTCCCGAGGTGGTGAACTGGAAGAACACCATGATGGCGATCAGCGCCAGGATCAGGCCGTATTCGCGCAGGTTCGTCGCCAGCGCCGATACGGCGATGCGTGGACGCTGCCCTACATCTTCGGCGACGTTGCTTTGCGGGGCGGGGGCGCTTTCCGTGCTCATGCTGCTTTTCCTTCTCCCCGAACGATGGCGCGCATTATTCTTTCTTGGCTTGCGTCCGCCGCGGGCATTTCGCCGACGATGCGGCCTTCGTTCATGACATAGATGCGGTCGGTGATGCCGAGCAGTTCTGGCATTTCCGACGAGATGACCACGATCGCCTTACCTTCGGCCGCAAGGCGCGCGATGATCGTATAGATTTCATATTTGGCGCCGACATCGATGCCGCGCGTCGGCTCGTCCAGGATCAGCACTTCCGGGTCGGCGAACAGCCATTTCGACAGCACCACCTTCTGCTGGTTGCCGCCGGAAAGATTGCCGGTCATCTGATAGACGCTGGAGGCGCGGATGTTGGTCTGCTTGCGATAGTCGTTGGCGACGGCAAGCTCGCGCAAATCGTCGATCACGCTGTGGCGCGACACGCCGCCGAGATTGGCCAGCGTAATGTTGTGCTTGATATGGTCGATGAGATTGAGGCCGTAGGTCTTGCGATCCTCGGTCACATAGGCAATGCCGTGTTCGACCGCCCTGCTCACAGAGGAGACGTCGATCGGCTTGCCCTTGAGCAGCACCTCGCCGGTGATGCGGCGCCCATAGGAGCGGCCGAACAGGCTCATGGCGAATTCGGTTCGCCCGGCGCCCATCAGCCCGGCAATGCCGACCACCTCGCCCTTGCGCACATTGATGTCGATGCCCTTGATCACCTGCCGCTCGGCGTGGAGCGGGTGATAGACCGACCAGTTCTTCACCTCGAACACGACCTCGCCGATATCGGGCTCGCGCGGCGGATAGCGGTCGTCGAGCGAACGGCCGACCATCGAGGTGATGATGCGGTCTTCCGAGATGTCCTTCCTGGACAGCGTCTCGATGGTTCGCCCGTCGCGGATGACGGTCACCTTGTCGGCGACCCGGTTCACCTCGTTGAGCTTGTGCGAGATCAGGATCGAGGTCATGCCTTGTCGCTTGAATTCGAGCAGAAGGTCGAGCAGCGCCTGGCTGTCCTTTTCGCTGAGCGACGCCGTCGGCTCGTCGAGGATCAGGAGCTTGACCTCCTTGCTCAGCGCCTTGGCGATCTCGACCAGCTGCTGCTTGCCGACACCGATATTGGTGATCAGCGTCTTGGGGTCCTCCTTGAGGCCCACCTTCTTCAGCAGGGCGCTGGTGCGCGCCTCGTTGGCATTCCAGTCGATGACGCCGTATCGGGCGTGTTCGTTGCCGAGGAAGATGTTTTCGGCGATCGACAGCATCGGCACCAGCGCAAGCTCCTGGTGGATGATGACGATGCCCTTGCGTTCGCTGTCATGAATGCCTTTGAACTGGCATTCCTGGCCCTGAAAGATGATCTGGCCGTCATAGGTGCCGGAGGGATAGACGCCCGACAGCACCTTCATGAGCGTCGATTTGCCGGCGCCGTTCTCGCCGACCACGGCGTGGATCTCGCCTTCCTCGACCCGAAGGTTGACGTTCGACAGCGCCTTGACGCCGGGAAACGTCTTGGTGATGTCCTGCATCTCCAAAATCGTCGAGGCCATGGGTAAAGTGCTCCTGCGAGACCCGCAACAATACCGGGGTCGCTGGTGAACGAAAAGGGGCCCTGCGTTGCGCAGGACCCCTGGCTATGCAACCGAATTTACTTCAGTTCGTCGGCCTTGATGTAGCCGGAGTCGACGACCAGGGCCTGGTAGTTCGATTTGTCGACCTCATGCGGCGTCAGCAGGATCGAGGGAACGACCTTGACGTCGTTGTTGTAGGTCTTGGTGTCGAGGCCTTCCGGCTTGCCGCCCGAGAGCACCTTGTCGACGAGCTCGACGGTGGCCTTGGCCAGTTCGCGGGTGTCCTTGAACACGGTCGAGTACTGCTCGCCCGAGATGATCAGCTTGACCGAGGCGGTCTCGGCGTCCTGGCCGGTCACGATCGGCCACGGCTGGGCCTCCGTGCCGTAACCGACGGCGCGCAGCGAGGCGGTGATGCCGCGCGACAGGCCATCATAGGGCGACAGAACGCCATCGACGCGGCTGCCGTCCGAATAGTTGGCCGACAGCAGATTGTCCATGCGCGCCTGGGCGGTGGCGGCGAGCCAGCGCAGCGTGCCGACCTTGTCCATGCCGGTCTGGCCGGACTTGATCTTGATCGAACCGTCGTCGATCAGCGGCTGCAGGACGGAAATCGCGCCGTTGTAGAAGAAGAAGGCGTTGTTGTCGTCGGGTGAGCCGCCGAACAGTTCGACGTTCCACGGCTTGGTATTCGGGAAGCGCTCCTTGAGGCCCTTGACCAGCGAATTCGCCTGGATCACGCCGACGCCGAAATTGTCGAACGTGGTGTAGTAGTCGACATTGGGCGTCTTCTTGATCAGGCGGTCATAGGCGACGACGACGACGCCGGCGTCAGCGGCTTTCTGCAGCGCATCCGACAGGGTGGTGCCGTCGATCGAGGCGATGATCAGCGCCTTCGGACCCTTGGTGATTTCGTTTTCCAGCTGGCTGAGCTGGTTGGGGATGTCGTCCTGCGCATATTGCAGGTCGACCGTATAGCCCAAAGCCTCGAGCTGGGACTTGACGGCATCGCCGTCGTTGATCCAGCGCTGCGAGGTCTTGGTGGGCATCAGCACGCCGACGAGACCCTTGTCGGCGGCGTGCGCCGAATAGGTCATGGCAGCGATGCCAAGGGCCGCGACGGCGGCCAGCGTCTTGATGATCTTCACAATTACTCTCCCTGGTTGATGGACGCGACACCTCGGGGCTTCGCGGGCCGCGCAGGCGAGCAGGAGCGCAAGCGCCGCTGTCGTCTATCGATCTCCGGTATCCTCCCAATCGGCCCTGGGACTGATTTCAATCGACACGATTTTCCTCGTCATCGACTGGCACGCCCCAGGACGCGCGAAGGGTGTGTCCCTTTGCCATAACTGTCAAATGCGATCTTTGATGATTGCTATACCGAAACTGGTATACGTTGACGCTGAACTCAGGGCATTGGGAGCGAAGGGAAATCCATGGCAACGTTGCGCAATCCTGGCGGGATTTCAGAAGGTTACGAGGTGCTCCCCGGTGACGGCGAGACCCTGCTGCGCAGCGGCCTCAGCCTGCGCCATATGCGCATGATCGTTGCACTGGACGATCACGGCCGGGTCAGTTCCGCCGCCCAGGTCATGAATATCTCACAGCCGGCGGCCTCCCGCATGATCGCCGAGATGGAAGCCGTGCTGGACGTCACGCTCTGCGAAAGGCTGCCGCGCGGCGTCACCTTGACGCCCTATGGCAAGGCGCTGGCCAGGCGCGCGCGCTCCATCCTTTTGGAGATGCGCGAGGTCGATCGCGAGATCTCCGAACTCAAGGCGGGCAAGGGCGGCTCGGTGTTCCTTGGGGCGGTGACGGCGCCCGCGATCGAGCTCGCGGTGCCGGCGATCCGGGAAATCCGCCGCATCTACCCGCGCATCGAGATCACCATGCAGGTCGAGACCTCCAACGTGCTGGCGCGCGAGTTGATCGCGTCGCGCCATGACTTCATCATCGCGCGCATCCCCGACGATCTCAACCCGCGGCTGTTCGAGTCCCGTGTGATCGGCGTCGAGAAAGCCTGCCTGATCGTGCGCCGGGGCCATCCGCTGACCGAGGGCAAGGCGGTTCGGTTGGAGGAGACCGCGGCCTATGACTGGGTTTTCCAGTCCGGCGGCTCGCCGCTGCGCCAGGCCATGGAGAGCAATTTCCTGAACCGCAACATCGCGCTGCCGGACCGCATCCTCAACACCAGTTCGCTGCTCCTCACCCTGGTCATGGTCGCGCACTCCGACGCCATCGCGCCGGTCTCGGTCCAGGTGGCGAAATTCATCCAGAATCCCGAAGGGCTGGCCGGCGCCATCGACGTCGTGCAGACCGAATTCGACATCGAGGTTCGGCCTTACAGCCTGATCACAGTGAAGAACCGTGCGCTGTCGCCGGCGGCGAAGATGCTGCATGATTTCATCCTGCGCGAAGTGGGGTGACCGGAACAAAAACCAGGTAAGTGCGTTCAAAGGCCAATCGGCGTTCGCGCCGGAGCTCGTTTTGAGCCGGGGAACGATGCGCCGATGATAAACAACTCGGGAGATTTTGATGGAACGTCGGTTGTTTCTTACTGGAATGCTTGGCGTCGCGGGGGCAGTTGCTTTTGCAGGCCTGGCCAGGCCTGGCAGAGCAGTTGCCGGGGTCCCGAACGGCAACGGAATCCTTGACGAACTCGACAAGGACGACCTCGACAGGGCTGATGCGGCCGTCTTCGAAGGAGACGATCAAGCCGAGGTGGAGCAGATCTCGCATCGCCGGTGGCATCGCCGGCACCGTCGTCATGGGCGCCGCCGCGCCTGGCGCAGGGTCTGCCGCAGCTATTGGCGCCGCGGTCGCCGCCATGTCCGCTGCTGGCGCAGGCGCGTCTGGGTCAGTGTTTGGCTCTAAAGCGATACCGGGAAAACGGCTGGAGCGGTTTTCCCGGAATTGCGCGAGAAACCGGTAGTTGGAGCGGCTTGGTAAGGGCTCAAACCCTTGGCGCAGACTGGAGCGGGTAGCGGGAATCGAACCCGCGCGTTCAGCTTGGGAAGCTGACAGGCTACCATTACATCATACCCGCGCAGCAGCCTCGTTACCATGAGGGCTGGCCATCGGGCAATCGCAAAGCGGCTCACTTTTCACACGGTACCGTCCCAGCGACCGGCGCGCCGCATGCCGGTTCCGTCTGCTATCTCACTTTCGCGATCTCGGTGCCGGCTGCAAAGCTCGGCCAGTATCTCGAGATGGCGAGTGCTGCGCCCGCCGAAGAGAAGTGACCATAGTCGAAATAGAGAAATTGCTTGTTGCCGGCATCGGCATACGAGCAGCCTGCGGCGTCGCACAGATAGGTCAGCGGGTCTATGAAGTCAGCGCCTTTGACAAAGGGCAGAACCCGCTTGTTGATGTCCGGATCCATGGCCATCGGCCAGGACATGTTCGCGGCATCTCCTCGTCTTGCGAAGAAGGCGATTTTCTGGACGTCGGCGATGAATTCGGGAGACTGGCCGATGACGTAGACCTTGACGCCCATCTGGCGAAGCCGGTCGATCGTCTTCTGGAGACCGCCGAAGCCCCTGACCTCGTAGTCGGTCCATCGGCCACTCAGGATCACGGCCTGAATGTTGGCTTCGCGGATGATCGACATGGCCCGCTCGTTGAAGCTGGTACAGGCAGGTCGGGCATAGGAAAAATAGGTCAGGTCCGGGGGGCAGCCGGCATAGGTGTATTGGATGACGTTAGCCTGGATTTTCTGGGCGTTGGCTTCAAGTCCCGAGACATAGTGGGCGGCGAAGGAATCGCCCCACAACAGCACATTGGTGGCAAAGCCGCTCGTTCGGGTGCAGGCGGCAAGGTTCCAGTCCTCGATCCGGTTCGAGCCTTCGTTGAAGCAGATGCCGTTGCGCCAGTCGCCAACCTGGATCCGTTCCGTTGAAAAATTCGGGAAGCGTTCCGGAAAACCGTTGCCGAGCGCCCCGGCCACGCCGCCGACGCAGAGCAGGACGATTGCCGTCGCGGAAAAGGCGAAGATAGGCAGCGGTGCGGTGTAGGCCCGTTTCCGCCGAAACGGCTGCTCGACATATTTCCACGAGAACGCCGCCAGGGCGAAGCTTGCCACGGTCATGGCGATGATCGTCGGCACGCCGATGGCTTTCAGCGAAACGTAATGGACGAAGGAATTGATCGGCCAATGGACGAGGTAGAGCGAATAGGAAATGAGGCCGATCCAGACCAGCGGCGGAAACTGCAACGCCCGCGTGGCGATGGTTGCCGGCCCCTGTTCGCCCGCCCTTTCGTGGCCGGCATAGATGAGCAGGGCGGTGCCGATGCAGGGGAACAAGGCATTGTAGCCCGGAAAGGGGTCGCTCTCTGAAATCGTGACGAAGCCGAAGGCGACCATGGCAAAGCCGGCGAGGCCGATCAGTTCCATTGCCGGCCGGCTGGCAAGTGCCGGCGGCTTTCTCAGCATCAGCATGGCCCCCAGCGCCAGTTCCCAGATGCGCGTCGGCAACAGGTAGAAACCCGCCGTGGGCGCCATCGAGGTCGCCATGACCGCCAAGGCGAAACTGCCGATCGCGATCGGCAGCAATATCGTCAGCCAGCCTTTCGAGGCATAGCGATAGATCAGGTACACCAGTATCGGCGCGAAGATGTAATATTGCTCTTCGACCGAGAGCGACCATGTGTGCAGCAGCGGCCGCAGCTCGGCGTCGATCGAGAAATAGTTCGTCGTCTTCCAGAAATAGATGTTCGACCAGAAGGTCGAGGCCGCGATGACGCTGAGGCTGAATTCGTGCAGGTCCGATGGCAAAAGGATGAACCAGGCGGCAGTGCCTGCGAGCACGATGACGAAGGTCAGCGCCGGCAGGATGCGCCGCGCGCGGCGCCAATAGAAGCGGCCGATCGAAAACTGGCCGCGTTCGAGATCGTCGAGCAGGCTGCCGCTGATCAGATAGCCCGATATGACGAAGAAGATGTCGACGCCGGTGAAGCCGCCTGGGATGGCGGACAAGCCGAAATGAAAGAGGACGACAGGCAGCACCGCTATGGCCCGCAGGCCGTCGATGTCGCGTCTGTAGTTCATGCGGCCGGTTCGCGCGCCATGGCCGGCGGCAGTCGTGGCGCACCCGGTTCACCGGCCCATGCGGCGGCATTGCCGCGATGCGAGAAAGCCTTGATTCTCGATCCCACTTTGTTCGTCCTCTCCGGTGCAATTTGCTGCACCGCAACATCGGTGTCAAGGCGAATGCTGGAGGGCCGAAGCCGGTTTGGGCTGGCGCCGCGGATCAGGCGCCGGGCAGGTAGATCACGGCGTATTCGTCCGCGTAGGCCCGCTTCCAGCCCAATTCCTCGAAGAAGGGAATGCGGGTGTCGCCGGCCGCCAGCAGCGCCCAGCCTATGGCGTATTTCTTCAGCCGGGCCTCGAGCAGTGGTTTGCCGTCGCTGTGTCCGGTCGCGTCGTCGGTTTTCGTGAACCCGTCCAGGAACAGCTGGTCCGTCCTGCCGTCGATGTAGGTCTTGATCCCATGGAAGATCAGCGTGCCGCCGAAATTGTAGGAATTCAGCACGTTGCCGGACAGGCGCTGATCCCTTGCGAAGGCGAGTGCTCCGCTGGCGGACGTCTTCGGGCTCGGCGCGATCTGTTGGACACTGCCGAGGACCGAGACCGCGCCGATCAGCAGGACGGCCACCGCGCCTGAGATTGCGTAGTAATGCCTGGCGAGGACTTTTTCCAATCCGTCACGCTTTTGCGCCAGCCAGGTCGCGGCTGAAAGTGCGGGATATTGCTGTGCGACCTCAGCCATGATCGCCAGCGGGACCAGAAGGAAGAACAGGTACATGAACCGCTGGTGACTGAGATAGGCATGCAAGGTGAAGACGATGAACAGTGCCTTGGCCCAGCCAATCCGCAGCCGTGACACCAACAGCCCGAAAAGCGCCAGCAGCATCACGGCTTCCTTGACGAGCTCTTCCTGGGCGTTGAAGGGCCGCCACTCCAGGATAAGCGGCACCGCTTCATTGCCATAGGCGACGGTAAGCGTCGCCAGGATGGCCTTGACGCCATAGGGATGGACCAGGCTGACCACTGGGCAGAGCAGGCCGAACGCGACCCATTTCGCCAGGAGAACCGGTTTCGACAGGCCTGTGCGCGACAGGAGATACAGACCGGCAAGACCGCCGATGACGAAGCTCAAGGTGAATGTGGCATGCAGGTTCGCCCACAACACGACGAGCGCGAGCAGCCACGGGGATGGCGCTCTTTCTTCCTGCGCCGCGCGAAACAGCATTGCCGTCCAAATGACGATGATCGGCAAAGTGAAGACGTGGGGGCGCGCGGTATAGATCGGGGCGACAAGGAAAGCCGCGACGAAAGCCAGCACCACCGCTAACACCGGCTTCAGCCATGCGCTGAGGAACCATCCCATCAGGAAGACTGTCAGGCCGATCGTGGCGATGATCAGCGTGACGACGCCATTCCAGCCTCCGGCGTCATAGGCGAGGGCCAGAAGCACCTGCCCCAGCCATTCCTTGGCGATCCAGGGCTGGCCGGCGAAGGTATAGGAATAGGGATCGACAGTCGGAAATGTCCGGTTCGCCAGGAAATCCAGCCCAACCTTCACCTGCCACCAGCTGTCAGGATCCAGAAGGAGGGAGTTGGCATGCCTCATCAGCACGTAGGCAACGGTGCAGGCGCAGAAAAGACAGAACAACAGCCTGCTGCGCTGTGCGTCTTCGAGCGACGGCGTAGCCATCGCGATTGCCGTGGCTTGGTTCATGTCGCGGCCCCCGGCCATTTCGCGCTCGTTCCGGTCGAGAGGTCCGGTCGCGGCCGGTCGATCGTCGCCTTAGCCACGCGCGGCTCTCTTCACCATTTCCTGGAGGCGGTGGACAGGCAGGTCCTTGTTTTCGAGGGCCACATCGCTTCGCGAAACGATCTCGTTGACGAAATAGAGCGGCCGCCGCTTCGTCTCCATGTACATCCGGCCGAGATATTCGCCGAATATGCCGAGCACCAGAAGCTGAACACTGCCCAGGATCAGCATGATCGCGGCAAGGCTGGTCCAGCCCGGCAGCACGTTTCCCAGCGACCATTCGAGCAGCGTATAGCCGAGCACGACCATTCCCAGTGCGCCGGAAAGCATTCCCAGAAGCGAGGCAAACCGCAACGGCGCGATGGAAAAGCTGGTCATCGCATCGACAGCCAGGAGAACCATCTTCTTGAGCGGATAGTGGGTGGCGCCGGCGAAACGCCGTTGCCGCTCATAGGAAAAGGCGGCCTGTCTCAGCCCGATCCAGCTCACCATGCCGCGAATGAACCTGTAGCGCTCCGGCATGGCGTTCAGATGATCGAGGGCGCGGCGGCTCATCAGCCTGAAATCACCGGTGTCCGGCGCGATCTCGACGTCGACCATCCGGCGCAGCAGCCGGTAGAACATCGACGCGGAAGCCAGCTTGAACCAGCCTTCGCCATCACGCTTGGCCCTTTGACCGTAAACGACATCGAAGCCTTCATCCATCTTGGCCATCATCGCGCCGAGCAGTTCAGGCGGATCCTGGAGATCGGCATCGAGAATGAGGATGCGCTGGCCCCGGCAGAACTCCAGCCCCGCGCTCAGCGCGATCTGGTGGCCATAATTGCGGGCAAGGTCGATGGCGACGACATGGTCGTCCTTTTGCGCCAGTTCGAAAACGGCCTCGCGGGTGCCGTCGGTCGCCCCGTCGATGACGAGCACGATCTCGTAGGAAGGGTTTTGCGCCAGGCAAGCGGCGGTGACGCGTCGGTGAAGCTCAGCCACGCCGTCCCGCTCGTTATAGCACGGCACGACAACCGAAAGCATGACCGCGCGGCGCGCGCCGATTTTTTCCGCTTCCATCAAAGCCTGGCTCCCGCTCCAGGAATGGCAATAGCGGCAATTGGTTAGAAAACAGATAAGCCGGCCGCGATCAGCCGCCACCGGCCGCTCGCCTGCCATGCGCCTATGGTCGCCGGCTTGGTACCAGGGCACGATCCGCGTTAACGTGTTCCTTCGGAGCCTTCGACGGTGCGCTGTTGACGGAGCCTTGAACGGATAAACCCGCCTGTGCGGCGGGTCCCTGGCGCAACTCAGCACCATAGCCAAATATCTACCATAGTTGCCTTCACCCCGTCAAGGAAAAAATTCCTATCATGAAAAGCCGGCGGCACCGCCGGACCGGCCGTCATAGGCTTTGTCAGCCAGGTTCAGAGCCTTGGCCCGCCCGGCTTGAAGCGGGGCGGCCAAGTGCGTATTTCTGATCCTGTCGCCGAATCGGGCGATCAGAGCCGGAGACAGGTCTTGTCCGCATTGACGCGCTTTCTCGGCGACACCCCGCTCAGGGTACTCCTGAAGTTGCTGGTGGTGTCGTTCCTCGTCGGCCTCGTCATGACCGCCTTCGGCTGGTCGCCGATGGACGTGCTCTATGGCATCCGCAAATTCGTCCTGGATCTCTGGAATCTGGGCTTCCATGCCATCGACCGCTTCCTGGGTTATATTCTGCTGGGTGCGGCGATCGTGGTTCCGGCGTTCATCCTGCTCAGAATCGCCAACTACAGGAAATAGCGGTCAGGCGTAGTCCGCCGCCGCCTCGAACAGAATGGCATGGCGCGCCGCGAGCGCGGCCACGTCGGTCGAATAGCCGCCGCCGATGACGCCGCATAGCGCGATGCCGCGCGAGCGGAAGTGACCGATCACCATGGCGTCGCGGGCGCGAAGCCCGTCGTTTGAAAGCGCCAGCCTGCCGAGCCGGTCCTCGGCATGGACGTCGACGCCGGCATTGTAGAAAACGATGTCCCAGCGCGCATGGGCGGACAGCTCCGGCAAGATGGCAGCCAACCTTTCGAGATAGGCGGCATCGCCCGTGCCGTCGGGCAGTGCGACATCGAGGTCGGAGGCGATCTTGCGCGCGGGGTAGTTGCGCTCGCCATGCATGGAGAAGGTGAACACGCGCGGATCGCCGGCCAGGATGTCCGCCGTGCCGTCGCCCTGATGCACATCCAGATCGACCACGAGTATATTCCGCGCCGCGCCTTCGGCGAGCAGCACCAGCGAAGCGACGGCGACGTCGTTGAAGGTGCAGAAGCCCGCGCCTTGCGCGCGCCGCGCGTGATGGCTGCCGCCGGCGGTGTTGCAGGCGATGCCGTGGCGCAAGGCCAGCCGGGCCGCCAGTACGGTGCCGCCGGTGGCGAGTTGGGCGCGCAACGAGACGCGTGGGCCGACCGGAAAGCCGATCTCGCGTTCGATCTTGTCCGGCACCGAACAGCTGATGACCTGGTCGACATAGTCGGCCGCATGGGCAAGCTTCAGCCATGGCGCCGGCGCCGCTTCCGGCATGCTGAGCGCCCCCTGCACGGCCAGTCCGCGTGCGCGCAAGGCTTCCATCAGCAGCGGATATTTGCTCATCGGAAAGCGATGGTTGACGGCGAAGCCGGCGTCGTAGTCGGGGTGATGGACGATCTGGAGGGACATGGACCGGATCCGGCGGCTCGCGCCAGACCGGAATTTCGGTTGGCCGCCATGGCAAGGATGGATTGCGCGGTGGCCGGAAAATGGGGCACACCGGCTGTTCGATCAAGGCACAATCAGCAAGGCAGCAATTCTTTGGAGAAGGGTGCAATCCCAGCCGACGCCAGCTCCTTTGTCGTCACCAACCGCACGGTTCTCGTCATCGCCGTGCCGATGACGCTCGCCTACCTGACGACGCCGCTGCTCGGCATGGTCGATACGGCTGTTGTCGGACAGCTCGGCGACGCCGCCTTGCTTGGCGGCCTGGCGGCAGGCGCGCTGGTCTTCGACGTCGTCTTCACCACCTTCAATTTCCTGCGCTCCGGCACCACCGGTCTGGTCGCCCAGGCTTTCGGGCGCAACGACGCGCTGGAGGAACAGGCGGTGTTCTGGCGCGCGGTGCTGATCGCTGTTGTCGCCGGCATCGTGCTGGCTGCGCTTTCGCCGCTGATCGCGGCCGGCGGGCGGTGGTTCATGGATGCCGGGCCGCCCGTCAGCGAGGCGATGGGCGTCTATATCGGCATCAGATTGCTCGCGGCACCATTCTCGCTGATCAACTACGCCATTCTAGGCTATGTCCTCGGCCGAGGCGAGGGCGGTCTCGGGTTGGTTCTGCAGCTGGTGCTGAACGGCATCAACATCGCGCTCTGCATCCTGCTTGGCCTGGAGCTTGGCTGGGGCGTCGCCGGCGTTGCCTGGGCAACCGTCACCGGCGAATTCCTGGCCATGTTGCTCGGCCTCGCCATCGTCATCAGGCGGTTCAGGGCAAGCCCGCCCGTGCCACGCCAACGCCTGCTCGACATGAGCGCGTTCCTGCGCATGCTGTCGCTCAACCGCGATATCATGATCCGCTCGTTCTCGCTGCTTGCCGCCTTTGCGCTGTTCACCCGCCAGGGTGCGCAATTCGGCACGGTCACGCTGGCCGCCAACGCCGTGCTGATGAATTTTTTCCTCGTCGCAGGCTATTTCCTCGACGGTTTCGCCACCGCCGCGGAACAGCTCGCCGGCCGCGCCGTCGGTGCGCGGGCTGAGCACCCGTTCCGGCGCGCGGTGCGGTTGACCCTGTTCTGGGGTTTCGGATTGGCGGGCGCCGCAACCCTGGTGCTTCTGCTGGCCGGTGCCAATTTGGTTGCCGTCGTCACCACATCGCAGGAGGTCCGCTCGGTGGCCGACACCTACCTGCCCTGGGCGGCCTTCACCGCACTGAGCGGCGTGCTGGCTTTCCAGATGGACGGCGTCTTCATCGGCGCGACCTGGTCGCGCGACATGCGCAACATGATGCTTTTGTCTTTCCTGGCCTTCGCCGCCGCGCTGATGACGCTGGCGCCCGCTTTCGGCAATCATGGCCTCTGGGCGGCATTGCATGTCTTCCTGCTGGTGCGTGGCCTCAGCCTGCTGGCCATCCTGCGGCTACGGCTGCGGACGGCGTTCAGTTGAGCGACCTTGAAGCCCATTGGTCGAGATGACGGTCGCGCAAGTCGCTGATGGACTTGAGCCGTTCCGTCTCGGCGAAACGCGCCATGCCGGCGACGATGCGCCCCGGCAGCGCCGGCCCGGCATAGATCATGCCGGTGTAAAGCTGGACGAGATCGGCGCCGGCGCGGATCTTCTCGAGCGCCGTCTCGGCGGAATTGACCCCACCCACGCCGATGATGGCCATGTCCGGCCCCAGCAGCCTGCGCATACGGGCCAGCACGATGGTCGAGCGCTCGAACAGCGGCCGGCCGGAAAGCCCGCCGGTCTCGCTTGCCGCGCCGCTGGAGCGTAGCGCCGGGCGAGAAATGGTGGTGTTGGACACGATGATGCCGTCTATGGCCTTCTGGGTGACCTCGGCGGCGATGTCTTCCAGCTCGGCTTCGACCAGGTCAGGCGCAATCTTGAGAAACACCGGCGGCTGCCTTGCCGCTGCGACGCGCGCGGCCATGACGCGCGACAGGAGCTCGCCAAGCTGTTCGCGCGCCTGCATGGTGCGCAGGCCGGGCGTATTGGGCGAGGAAATATTGACGGTGAGATAGCTGGCGTAAGGCGCGAAGCGGATGACGCCGCGCTCATAGTCACTGACGCGGTCGGCGCTGTCCTTGTTGGCGCCGATGTTGATGCCGACGATACCGGAGCGCCCCTCGCGGCCGGCAAGGCGCTTTTCGGCGGCCGCATGGCCTTCATTGTTGAAGCCGAGCCGGTTGATCACCGCTTCATCCGCCGGCAACCGGAAGATGCGCGGCTTCGGATTGCCACGCTGCGGCAGCGGCGTCACCGTGCCGACCTCGGCAAAGCCGAAGCCGAGGCCGAGAAGCGCATCGGGCACCTCGGCATTCTTGTCATAACCGGCAGCCATGCCGAGCGGATTGGGAAAATCGAGGCCGCAGAGGCTGACCTTCAGCCGTGCGTCGCGCGCCGTCCGTGCGCCGACCGGCAGGCCACAGCGCAGCGCCGCGATCGACAGGCCATGCGCGGTTTCCGGGTCGAACGTGAAGAGCAGCTTCTGGCCAATCCGGTCGAGCACGCTCATTCGGCCTCCAGCGCGGGGAACTGGTGGGTGCCGTCGGCGCCGAGCGGGAGCGGCCGGACCCACAGCACTGCTTTCAGGTCGAGCACGCCGTAGAGGTGCGGAAACAGCGCGCCGCCGCGGGAGGCCTCGTATTTTAGCGCATCGCCCAGGCTGGTCCCGTCGATGGCGACCAGCAGAAGCGCCGCCTGGCCGGCAAAATGTTTCGCCGCCGTCTCTTTGACCTGTGCCGCCGTGGAGAAATGGATGAAGCCGTCGGCGACATCGATCGGCGCTCCGGTGAAGCGGCCGTTCGCTTCGGCCTCGCGCCAAGGCCCTTCCGGGGTTATCTTGTAGATAATCTGAGACATGGTTGCGCTATAGTCCGAACCAGCCGTGCGGGGAAGGCCGTGCCAAGGATCTTCCCCATTTCCGGCGCAAACATGCGATATCTCAGGCTTTGGCCATGGAGGACAACATGCGTCTGCAGCACATCTTGATCCCCGCCGCGCTCGTTTCGCTGGTCGCGGCGTCCGCCTTTTCCGAGGAGGCCGACCGCTACCGTCTGGAGAAATCCGCCAACGGCTATGTCCGCATGGACACACAGACGGGCGCGATGTCGATCTGCGAGGAGCGCTCCGGCCAACTCGTCTGCAAGATGGCGGCCGATGAACGCGCTGCCTTCCAGGACGAGGTCGATCGCCTGCAAACCTCGATGAAAGCCATGGACGAGCGCGTCACCAGGCTCGAGAATTCGCTCTCGGCCCGCCTCGAATCGACATTGCCGAGCGAGGAGGATTTCAACAAGACGATGAGCTACATGGAGCGTTTCCTGAAGGGCTTCATGGGCATCGTCAAAGATATGGACAAGGACAGCGGCGACGGCGCCAAACCCAACTCGCAGAAGACCTGAAGACAGGCCGTCTGGGGAAATCCGGTGCGCCGGCTTTGCTGCTTGAAAACAGCGCGAAGCGCCTCATAATCGTTGCATCAGGTCCCGAGAAAACAGAAGACCATCAAGGGATCCGGGGAGGGATATTTGCCATCAGGCTATTCTTTCGTCATCGCCGACGATCACCCGCTGTTTCGCGGTGCGTTGCGCGAAGCGCTTGCCGGCATCGGCAATGTCACCGCTATTCACGAAGCCGGCGATTTCGAAAGCGCCAAGGCGCTGGTCGTGGCCAACGAGGAGGTCGATCTGGTGCTGCTCGACCTGTCGATGCCGGGCGCGAGCGGCCTTTCCGGCCTGATCTCGTTGCGCGGCATCCATCCGGCGGCGCCGCTGGTGGTGGTCTCCGCCCATGACGACCCGGCGACCATCCGGCGCGCGCTCGACCTCGGCGCGTCCGGTTTCATCTCCAAATCGGCCAGCATGGAGGAAATCCGCGACGCCGTGCGATCGGTCCTTGCGGGCGATATCGCGGCACCGGCCGGCATCGATCTCGGTGTCGAGCGCGATCCCGAAATATCGGACCTGATCAAGCGCTTGCAGGCGCTCACGCCGCAGCAAACCCGCGTGCTCGGCATGCTGGCGGAAGGCCTTCTCAACAAGCAGATCGCCTATGAGCTCGGCGTCTCAGAGGCGACGATCAAGGCGCATGTCTCGGCGATATTGCAGAAGCTCGGCGTCGACAGCCGCACCCAGGCGGTGATCCTGCTGTCCAAGATCGGCAGCGATCCGCTGCAGCCGGTGAGCTGAGCGCCCGAACCTGGCGGATGGTTATGCGGATGTCGGCCCGGCGACCAGTTTTTCGGAAACGCCTCGCCCGTCGGCAGAGATAGAAGCCATGCCGAAGCGATGGCCGACATGTTTTGCGCCTATCTCGAAGCCTGGGCGCCGTCGGCGGGGCCGAAATGAAGCAGATCTGACAGTTACTCCGCCGCCGGCGCCAGCGGCCTGACCCTGGCCATCATCGAGCGCAGCACGGCCGGTTTGAGCGGCTTGTTGATCACCGGGACGTCGAGCCCGGCCGCCGCCGTGCGTACCTCGTTGGAACGGTCGGCGGTGACCAGCACGGCGGGCAGGTCGTCGCCGTGGATCGCTCGCAGCCCGACGATGGCGTCGAGGCCGGTTTCGCCATCGAGATGATAGTCGGCAAGGACAATGTCCGGGCGGCGGATCGCGATATCCCGGTTCGTTGTGCCGGACACGGTCTCGACGGCGCAGCCCCAGCCTTCGAGCAGCAGCCGCATGCCTTCCAGGATGCGGGCGTCGTTGTCGATACACAGCACGCTCAGTCCGGCCAGCGAAGCCGCCGCGCGGGCCGGCGCCCTGGTTTCGACCTCGCGTTTCGGTTCCTGCACGGCCGCCACCGGCAGGATGACGGAAAAGCGCGTGCCCTTGCCCGGATTGGAGAAAATACGGATTTCAAGCCTCAGCACCCGCGCGATGCGATCGACGATCGAAAGGCCGAGGCCGAGGCCTTCGGCCTCGCGCGCGCCTTCGTCCAGCCGGGTGAATTCGCGAAACACCGTGTTCAGCTTGTCGCCGGCAATGCCGATGCCAGTGTCGATCACCTGGATTTCCGCCAGTTCGCCGCGCCGCCGCACGCCAACCAGGATGCGGCCGTGACGTGTGTATTTGATGGCGTTGGAAACGAGGTTCTGGATCAGGCGGCGCAACAGGTTGCGATCCGTCATCACTGTCAGCGACGAGGGCATGATCGTCAGCTTGAGTTGCTTTTCCGCGGCAAGCGGCCGGAAATCATTGCCGATCTGGCGCAGCAATGCGTCTAGGTTGAAGGCCGTGTCGTCCGGTTTCATGGCACCGGCATCGAGGCGGGAAATGTCGAGCACGGCGCCCAGAATGGTCTCGACCGATTCCAGCGAGGAGTCGATGTTGACCGCGGCCTTGCCGGCCGGGCCCTTGCCGGCCTTTTCGATCAACGACGAGCAGTAGAGCCTGGCGGCGTTGAGCGGTTGAAGGATGTCGTGGCCGGCCGCGGCGAGGAAGCGCGTCTTGCCCAGATTGGCCTCCTCGGCAAGCATCTGCGCCTGCGCCAGTTCCTCGTTGACCCGGGTCAACTCCTCGTTGACCCTGGTCAGTTCGATGGTGCGGGTCTTCACCCGCTGTTCCAGCGACTCGTTCGCCCGCTTCAGCGCCAGGTCCTGCTCGACGCGGCCGGAAATGTCGGCATAGGTGGCGACGATGCCGCCGTCCGGCATCGGGTTGGAGCGCAGCTCCAGGATCCGGCCGCTGGTCTTCAGTTCCATCTGCCAGGGGCTGACGAAGCTGGTCAGCCGGTTGAGCATCGTCACCCGCTGGTCGGTCGGGATATCGCCGCGCTCCGCCAGATGGCGCAGGATCTGGTCGAGCGAGACGCCGACCTGGCCCATGTCGTCGGGCAGGTCGAACAGCTCGCGGTACTGGCGGTTCCAGCAGATCAGCCGGAAATCCCGGTCGAAGACGGTGATGCCCTGTTCCATCTGGTCGAGCGCGATCTGCAACAGGTCGCGATTGTGTTGCAACGCTTCCGTGGCGTCGTCGAGCAGCCGGAAGGCATCCCTGGATTCGCGGTCGTGGCGGCGAAACAGCAGCGACAGGATCAGCCGCGCCGACGAAGAGCCGACGGCGCTGGCCAAAAGCTGCTCGGAAAAGCGGATGACGTCCATGCTGGCTTGCTCATTGCCATGCAGGATGACGTTGGTGGTCTTTTCGAAGGACTGGAACGACCGCTCGGTGCGCTGCACGCCGAGATAGCGCGCGATGGTGTCCTTCAGGTCGTTGACGGTGACGGCGGTGCGGAAACGGCGCAGGCTGGGCATCGGCCCGGCTTCGCGCGGCACGAAGATCGACGCCTGGATGCGCTCCAGCGGCACCGCGGCGCGCGACAGCGAGCCCAGCACGAAAAACAGTGCGTTGATCGACAGGCTCCACAGCACGCCGTGGTTCAACGGCTCCGCAACGGTGCCGAACAGCGCCTGCGGCCGCAGCGCTTCGAAGCCGAACAGGCCATGCACCAATATGCCGGTTTCGGGCGCGACGAGCGATGGCAACAGCAGCGTGTAGCCCCAGATCAGGATGCCGGCGACCATGCCGAGGGCCGCGCCCCTGCCATTGGCGCCGCGCCAGATCAGCCCGCCGATCAGCGCCGGCGCGAATTGCGCGATCGCCGCGAACGACATCAGGCCGATCGACGACAGCCGCGCGCTGTCGGTGCTCTCGCGGTAGTAGAGGAAGGCGATGAAAAGCATGATGAAGATCGATGCCCGCCGCACGTTGAGGATGAGCGTCGACCAGTCCTCGTTTTCGGAAGACGTCGTCCTCAGCAGCCGCCGCACGAACAGCGGGATGATGAGGTCGTTGGAGATCATGATCGACAGCGCCACGCTCTCGACGATGACCATGGCGGTGGCCGCCGACAGGCCGCCGATGAAGGCAGCCATGGCCAGGAAATCGTGACCGCCGAACAAGGGCAGCGACAGCACATATAGGTCGCTGCTCGTCTTCGTGCCGACCAGCGACAGTCCGGCGAAGGCGATCGGCAGCACGAACAGGTTGATCGCCACCAGATAGAGCGGAAACACCCATGTCGCGGTGCGCAGTTCCGCCTCGCTGCGGTTCTCGACGATGGTGACGTAGAATTGCCGGGGCAGAAGGATGATAGCGAAGCCACTCAGGCAGGTCAGCACCAGCCAGGTGGCGAGTGACGTCGAATAGCTCATCGCCTGCCGCACCTGGCCGTTTTCGGCCAGCTTGCCGAACATGTCGCCGGGCCCGCCGAAGATCAGGAAAGTGACCATCAGGCCGATCGCCAGGAAGGCGGCAAGCTTGACCACGGTTTCGACCGCCACCGCCAGCACCAGCCCGTCCTGGTGCTCGGTGGCGTCGGCGTGGCGCGTGCCGAACAGCACCGCGAACAGCGCCAGCAGCATGGCGACCACCAGCGAGATGTCGCTGACGAAAGGATCGAACGAGGGCGGCGAGCCGGTGTAATGCTCGACCATCAGGCTGACGGAACCGGAGATCGCCTTCAGCTGCAGCGCGATATAGGGCACCGCGCCGATGGTCGCGATCAGCGTGGCGATGGCGGCCACGGTGAAGCTCTTGCCATAGCGCGCGCCGAGGAAGTCGGCGATCGAGGTGATCTTCTCGGTCTTGGCCAGCCGCACGAGACGGTTGAGCAAGGGAAAACCGAACACGAACACCAGCACCGGGCCGGTATAGATGCCGAGGAACTCCAGGCCGCGCTCGGAAGACAGGCCGACAGAACCGAAAAACGTCCAGGAGGTGCAATAGATGGCCAGGCTGAGCGCGTAGATGAACGGACGTGCGCGACCGGGCCCGGAGCTGGCCGAGCGGCGGTCGCCAAGGCTGGCGATGGCGAACAGAAGCGTCACATAAGCGATCGCGATGACAACGATGAACAAGCCCTGCACGGCTCGCGCTTCCTCCCTGGCCGGCTCGACGCCCGCTCACCGCACGCAACCACAGCTTGGAAGCTGAGTCCATCGCGGCGTTCGGCGCATGGACGTCTGATGATGCGGGTAAAAACAAACCGGTGCCTTGGCCCTTTTTCCGGTTTTGCAACCGGAGGTTTTTGCTATTGTGGGCTTGGCCGGCGCTGGAGAATGCGGCCGATCATGGCAAGGAGGGTCGAAATGCTGAAAGAATTCCAGGAATTCATTTCCAAGGGCAATGTGATGGACCTGGCCGTCGGCGTCATCATCGGCGCTGCTTTCGGCAGGATCGTCGATTCCCTTGTCAACGACATCATCATGCCGATCGTGGGCGCGATTTTCGGTGGGTTGGACTTCAACAACTACTTCTTCGGACTGTCCTCGAACGTCCACTCGGGCACGCTGGCGGAGGCAAAGAAAGAGGGCGCCGTCTTCGCCTATGGCAGCTTCATCACCGTCGTGCTGAACTTTCTCATCCTCGCATTCATCATCTTCTTGATGGTCAAGGCGGTGAACAACCTGCGCAGGCGCCTGGAGGCCGAAAAGCCCGCGCCTGCCGCCGCGCCGCCGCCTGCCGATGTGCAGCTTCTGACCGAAATCCGCGATCTGCTCGCCAGGAGATAAAGACATCAGGTTCTTCTGGACCAAAACCCCGGTCGTTCACGGCCGGGGTTTTTTGCTTTCGCCCGTAGTAGAACAGCCGGCATGCTATCCCTGTTCGAACGGACCTGCCCATGACCCTGATCCAGAACCTGCGCCCCGAGGCCCTGGCTGCGCCTGAAAGCGGTATCGTCGCCGTCGTCAACTATGGCAGGCTGCGCGACGGCTTGATCCCGCTCTGGGCCGGCGAGGGCGATCTGCCGACGCCGTCCTTCATCACCGATGCCGCGTCGAAGGCGCTGGCCGGTGGCGAGACGTTCTACACCTGGCAGAGGGGCATCCCCGATCTCAGGCAGGCGCTTGCCCGCTATTACCAGAGGCATTTCGGCAAACACTTCGCCGAGGACGAATTCATCGTCACCGGCTCGGGCATGCATGCGATCCAGCTTGCGCTCGACGCGCTCGCCGGTGCCGGCGACGAGGTGATCTATCTGTCGCCCGCCTGGCCGAATTTCGACGCCGCCGCCGCCATCGCCGGTGCAGTGCCGGTGCCGGTCACGCTCGATCAATCCGGCAATGGCTGGTCGTGCGACGTCGAGAAGATCGCGGCCGCCATCACGCCCAGGACCAGGGCGCTGTTCATCAACACGCCGTCCAATCCGACCGGCTGGACCGCCGACCATGAGACTTTGCGCGCCATTCTCGATCTCGCCCGGGCAAATGGCCTTTGGATCATCGCCGACGAGATCTATTCGCTGTTCCACTATGGCCAAGGCCGCGCGCCGTCCTTCCTCGACATCGCGACCGCAGAGGACCGCATCCTGTTCGTGAACAGCTTCTCCAAGAACTGGGCGATGACCGGCTGGCGCGTCGGCTGGATCAAGACCCATCCGAGCTTGCAGCAGGTGTTCGAGAACCTGATCCAGTATTCGAATTCAGGTGTCGCCCAGTTCATGCAGCGCGGCGCGGTCGCGGCGCTCGATGAAGGCGATGTCTTCGTCGCCGAACAGGTGGAGAGGGCTAGGAAGGCGCGCGATCTGGTCTGCGGCATTCTCGGCGCCACCGACCGCGCCCGGTTCACCGTGCCGCAAGGTGCTTTCTACCTGTTCTTCAGGGTGGACGGCATCACCGATTCGCGCAGCGCCGCCTTCGAGATTGTCGACAAGGCCAATGTCGGCCTGGCGCCGGGCACGGCCTTCGGCCCGGGCGGCGAAGCCTTCCTCAGGCTGTGCTTCCACCGCCGTCTCGACCAGCTCGAGGAGGCGGCGCACCGGCTGGCGAAGTGGATGACGGCTGTTTGAGAGGTTGACGAAGCCCGAATTGAAAGTCGCTCCGGCGCGCCAGATGGCCGCCGGAGTGGAGTTTCAAACGGCTTCAGCCGCCTGACTTGGGCACCAGCAGGGGAATGATCCGGTCGGTCTTGGCCACGGAAGGTCGTCCTGCTGAACCATAGGAAATGCCGAGCGCGTCCCAGGTCTCGACCAGGGCGTCCTGCAGCTCGGCGATCAGCGCATCCGAATGGAACGGCGTCGGCGTGATGCGCAGCCGCTCCGTGCCGCGCGGCACGGTCGGATAGTTGATCGGCTGGATGTAGATGCCGTGCACGCCGAGCAGCCGGTCGCTTGCCATCTTGCAAAGCTCGGGGTCGCCAACCAGCACTGGCACGATGTGGGTCGCCGATTCCATCACCGGGAGGCCGGCGGCGGAGAGGATCTGCTTGGTCCGCGTCGCCTGCTGCTGCTGGGCGTCACGCTCGGCCTGCGAGCGCTTGAGATGACGGATCGAGGTAGTGGCAGCGGCGGCGATGGCCGGCGGCAGCGCGGTGGTGAAGATGAAGCCCGGCGCATAGGAGCGCACGGCGTCGATGACAGCGCTCGTGCCGGTGATGTAGCCGCCCAGCGTGCCGAAAGCCTTGGCGAGCGTGCCCTCGATGATGTCGATGCGGTCGGCGAGGCCTTCCCGCTCGGTGATGCCGCCGCCGCGCGGACCATACATGCCCACGGCGTGGACCTCGTCGATATAGGTCATGGCGTTATAGCGCTCGGCGAGGTCGACGATCTCTCTGATCGGCGCGATATCGCCATCCATCGAATAGACGCTCTCGAACACGATCAGCTTGGCGCGTTCGCGGCCCGCCGCCTGCAGCAGGCTTTCCAGGTGCGCGACATCGTTGTGGCGAAAAATCTTCTTTTCCGCGCCCGAGCGCCGCACGCCTTCGATCATCGAGGCATGGTTCAACTCGTCCGAGATGATCAGGCAGTTGGGCAAAAGCCGCGCGATGGTCGAGATCGAGGCCTCGTTGGAGACAAAACCGGAGGTGAAGACCAGCGCGGCTTCCTTGTCGTGCAGGTCGGCGAGCTCATGCTCGAGTTCGACCAGCGGATTGCTGGTGCCGGAGATGTTGCGGGTGCCGCCGGCGCCCGAACCCATCCGGCCCGCCGCGTTCTGAAACGCTGCGATGACATCCGGGTGCTGGCCCATGCCGAGATAGTCGTTGGAGCACCAGACGGTGATTTCCTCTGCGCGGCCGTTGGCGCGCCAGATGGCACGCGGAAATTTGCCCGCTATGCGCTCGAGGTCGGCAAAGACGCGGTAGCGTCGTTCCGCATGGAGCTGGTCGATCGCGTCCTCGAAGAACCGCTGATAATTCATGTCGGCTTCCCAGTTTTGGGCTGGATCATAATCATTGCCCGATTGGCCGTCCACCGGCCCGTTTTGGTCAAAATGCCACGCCCCGCACCTGTTCCTAACGAGGGGCGGATCATGGCCTATTTCCTGGCGATAACGGCCTGTAGGGCGCTTTTGTTTCGACATGATGCCATATGCCGGCCAAGTCGGTTACGCAGGGTTTTATTGGTCATAGGGCGGGCTTTCCAGTAGAGCGGGTGTTGAGACAGTTTCCGATAGATCTTGAATGCGAGGACGCGGAATGACGGTTTTGGTGACAGGCGGCGCCGGCTATATCGGCAGCCATATGGTCTGGGAATTGCTGGATGCGGGCGAAAGCGTGGTCGTTCTCGACCGGCTTTCGACCGGTTTCGAATGGGCGGTGGCACCGGAGGCAAAGCTGGTCGTCGGCGACGTCGCCGACAAGGAATTGGTCGGCTCCATCATCCGCGACAACAATGTCGACGCGATCATCCATTTCGCGGGCTCGATCGTCGTTCCCGAATCCGTCGCCGATCCGCTCGGCTACTACGAGAACAACACCTGCAAGACGCGCACGCTGATCGAAACGGCGGTGCGCGAGGGCGTACCGAACTTCATCTTCTCCTCGACCGCCGCCGTCTATGGCGGCGCTGGGCTGGAACCGGTGCGCGAGGATGCCAGCCTGACGCCGGAATCGCCCTACGGCCTCTCCAAGCTGATGAGCGAATGGATGCTGCGCGATGCGGCGATCGCGCATGGCCTGCGCTACACGGCGCTGCGCTATTTCAACGTCGCGGGCGCCGATCCCAGGGGGCGCACCGGCCAGTCGACGCCGGGCGCCACGCATCTGATCAAGGTCGCTTGCGAGACGGCGCTCGGCAAGCGGCCGTTCATGCAGGTGTACGGCACCGATTATCCGACGCCCGACGGCACCTGCATGCGCGATTATATCCATGTCAGCGACCTGGCCGCGGCGCATCGCCTGGCCCTTGAGCGGCTGCGCGCCGGGGGCGCGAGCCTCGTCGCCAATTGCGGCTACAGCCACGGCTACTCGGTGCTGGAGGTGATCGAGAGCGTGCGCCGCGCCTTCGGCCATGATTTCGAGGTCAGGACGGGCGAGCGCCGCCCCGGTGACGCCGCCGCGGTGGTTGCCAATTCCGATCTCGCCCGGACGGAACTCGGCTGGACGCCGCAACGCGACGATCTCGACCAGATCGTTGCAGATGCGCTCGCCTGGGAGCGTATCCTGACGGGGAAGAATTCCGCACGCGGTTGAGCGGGTTTTCCCAAGGGCTCGCAAGCCGCTCCGCGAAGCGCTATGGAAGCGTTCGCGGAGGGTGCGGAAGCGCGCTGCCCGGTTCGACCTTTTTTGGGGGGACGACATGAAGATAACGGTGCTCGGGGCCGGCGTCGTCGGCACGGCGGCCGCCTACTATCTGGCGAGCGACGGCCATGAGGTCACCGTCATCGAGCGTCATCCGGCGCCGGCGCGGGGCACCAGCCAGTCGAATGCCGGGCTGGTGTCGCCGGGCGATGCCACCGCCTGGGCTTCCCCGGCGGCGCTGAAGACCTTCCTGCGCGGGCTCTACAACCACGATCTCGGCATCAAGGTGCGACTGCGCTTCGATCCCTATTTTCTCGCCTGGAGCCTGCGCTTCCTGCGCCAGTGCACGGTGGCGCGCCTGCGCGCCAACACCGACGTCAAGCTGCGGCTCGCGCTCTATTCGCGCGACTGCATCAATGCGCTGTCGGAGGCGACCGGCATCCACTATGACGAGCGCAAGAAGGGCATCCTCTACTTCTTCCGCTCGCAGAAGAGTCTCGACACCGGGACCGACAATTATCGCTATCTTGCCGAGCATGGCTTGCCGATCGAGATCGTCGGGCGCGACCGGCTGGTCGAACTGGAGCCGGGGCTTGCCGGGGTGAAGGACAAGATAGCCGGCGGGGTTTATTCGCCCACTGACCAGACTGGCGATTCCAAACTGTTTGTCGACAGGCTCGCCGCCTATGCGACCGAGAGGCTTGGCGCCGAGTTCCGGTTCGGCACCACGGTCGAAGGTTTCGATATCGAAGGCGACAGGGTGCGGGCCGTCATCACCTCGTCAGGCCCGGTGGCCGGCGATGTGGTTGTCATCGCAATGGGCCCGGAAAGCGGCCTGCTCGGCCGCCGCTACGGCATCGACCTGCCGGTCTATCCAGTGAAAGGCTATACGGCGACGATTCCCCTGGAGGACGAAAGCAAGGGGCCGACCATGGGCGGCGCCGACGAGGACCGGCTGATCGGCTATTCCAGGCTGGGCAACCGCTTGCGGATGTCCTCGACGGCCGAGTTCACCGGCTTTGACCGAAGCTTCAAGCCCGCTGACTTCAATACCATCATCAGCACCGGCAAGGATCTTTTCCCTGGCGCCTTCGACGAGAAGAAGGCCATGTTCTGGGCGGGCCTGCGGCCGATGATGCCCAATTCCGTGCCGGTCATCGGCCGGGCCCGCTACAAAAATCTCTATCTCGACACCGGCCACGGCCATGTCGGATGGACCATGGCCTGCGGCTCGGGCAAATTCCTCGCCGACCTCGTCGCCGGCCGAAAGCCCGAAATCGATCCACAGGGGCTGGTCTATGAAGACTAGGCAAGCGGATCCGGAGTTAGCCCCGCCCTTCGACCGCCGCACGCCAGGTGCTTGCATAATCCGTCAAGGCGGGGTCGACCGGCGGTTCTTGTCTCAAACCCTTGCCATGCGCCTCAGCCTTGTCCGATGCCAGCAACGCGGCGCCGATGCTGGTGCCGGTCGCGGCTTCGGAGGCGACGACGCTTCTGGCGGTCGCCGCCGCCAGCATGCCGACAAAGAGCCGGTTGCGGGCGAAAGGGCCTTCGACAATGGTCGGGCCGTCGGCGCCGATCAGATCGAGGCAGGTCGCCGTCATCAGCGCCAGATAGAAAGAGATGGCGGCAAAGCGCTGGCCGCTGTTCATGCCGTCAGCGTTGAGCCACGCCGCCGCATGATGCGGGAACGGTCCCGACCCCTGTTGTGTCGATGGCAGCAGCAGCGTCCTTTTTGCCAGCACGGCCCCGACATCGTCTTCGGTCGAGTTCTCCGGCTGATCATCCGTCAGCACGGAAAATTCGCGGCCGCCCATGAAGCGCGCCGATGGCACGGGATCGCCCAGCGCGTTGACGTTGACCAGCGTATCACGCGCCGGGTCGAGCGCCACCGATCTGCCGCTGACCGACATCGACACCACCCAGGTGCCGGTCGAGACGACGCTAAAAGGCGGCGCGTCGGCGAGAAGATGCGGCAGCAGCGAGGCGTTGGAATCGTGCAGGCCGCAGAACACGGGCGTCTGCGGATCGAGCCCCGTTCGCTCGGCAAGCGCCGGCAGGAGCGGGCCGAGCCGGTCCCTTGCCGGCCGCACCGGCGCCATCAACGCGCGCCAACCGAGGCGGTCGATCATTGCCGAAAAATCCGCTTTCCACGGGTTCCACAGATCGGTGTGGCAGCCGAGCGAGGTCACCTCGTTGGCGGCGATGCCGGTCAGCCGCAGCGCCCAATATTGGGGATACATCAACATCGCCGTTGCCCTGGCGAATTCCGTCGGAAAGCGCTTCTGCTGCCAGAAGAATTGCGCGCCGAGATTGAGGCCGAGCGGCAGCCGCGGCGTGCCGGTTTCAGCGAAGGGCGGACGGATCGCGTCATACTCGGCCGCGAGTTCCTCGGGGCCGTCGAATTCGTAGTCGAGCACGGGCAACACCAGTTCGCCGGAGGCCTCAACCAGAGCGCCCGTCGCGCCATGGGTAGTGATCGAAACGGCGTCGATGGTCTGTTCGCGGTTGAGATCGGCAAGACTGTCGAGGATGAAGGCCCACAGCGCCTCGACGTCGTGATGCGGGTAGCGGGCTTGCCGCACCGGCGCGTTCGCCACTCGGCGCAGCGAGACCTCGCGCAGCGTGGCGAGGTCGACCAGCGCCACCTTGGCGTTGGTCTTGCCGATGTCGATGACGGCGATGTGGCGCGGGGCACTCATGCCATGTGGAACATGGTTTCCAGGGGCACGGCCACCGGCTCATTGTCAGGCCTGGTCTCCATGAGGTCGGCCATGTCTGCCCACCAGCGCTGCATCACCGGATGCTTCGGCAGGTCGGCCATGCCATGGTCGTCCCGCCGCCACAGCACGCCGAACAGGATGTTGGTCTCCTCGTCGAGATGGATGGAATAGTCGGAAACCCCGGCCTGCTTCAACAGCGCGACCAGCGATGGCCATATCTCGTCGTGACGCTTCTTGTATTCCGCCTTCATGCCGGGCTTGAGCATCATCTTGAACGCGTATTTTTCGGCCATCAGTGTCCCCCGCGCAGCCGCCGCCAGACGATCGGCAGCGCGATGACGATGATCAGGAGCAGGCCGATGAAGATCGACATGACGATGCCGGGCACGTTGAGCAGGCCGAGCCCGAAGGTCACCAGCCCCATGATGAAGGCGGCGAGCACGACGCCGACAATGCTGCCTGCGCCGCCAAGGATGCTGACGCCGCCAAGCACCACCATGGTGATGACTTCCAGCTCATAGCCCTGCGCGATCGAGGGACGGGTCGAACCGAGCCGGGAGGTGATCAGCACAGAGGCGATGCCGGACATCAGCCCGGTCAGGCAGAACAGGATGAACTTGATGCGGCCGACACGCACGCCGGAAAACTGTGCCGCGACCGGATTGTTGCCGATGGCGAAGACGCGGCGGCCGAAACTCGTGCGGTGCAGCACGAACCAGTAGACGACGGCGGCGATGAGAAAGAGCACCAATTCGAACGACACCACCCACCGGACGTAACCCTGGCCGAAGAAGGCGAAGCTCTCGGGATAACCCTTGTAGGCCTGGTCGCCGAGGATGATGAAGGCGATGCCTCGAAACAGGCTCATCGTGCCGATGGTGACGACGATCGAGGGCAGGCCAAGCCTCGTGACCAGCAGGCCGTTGAAGGCGCCGCAGCCGAGCCCGACGACGATGCCGATCGCCACCAGCACCGGCGTTCCGGCGCCGGCCTGCACCGCCATGCCCATCATGGTCGAGGCCAGCGCGATGATGGCGGCGACCGACAGGTCGATCTCGCCCGAAATGATCAGCAGCGCCATGGCGAAGGCGATCAGGCCCTTCTCGGTGAAGTTGAAGGTCAGGTCCGACAGCGAATAGGGGTCGAGGAAATAGGGCGAGGCGAAGCTGTTGATGGCGAAGATGGCGAGGGCCACCACGACCAGCAGCGCTTCCCAGGAAAAGATCGCCGAACGAAACGGCTTGTCGAGCCGGTCCGGAATGTGGCGCGGGGCAGGGACGTCGCTCATGCCGCCTCCATTTTTCTCAGGATGATGCGGCCCTGCTGGCGTTCGCCGCGCGCGTTGAGCACGACGGCGAGGATGATGGCGCTGCCCGAAATCGCCATCTGCCAGAAGGGCGAGATGTTGATGACCGGCAGCGCGTTGGAGATGATGCCCAGGAACAGCGCCCCCAACACCGCGCCCCCGACCGAACCGATGCCGCCGGCAATCGAGATGCCGCCGATGACGCAAGCGGCGATGATGTTGAGCTCGTAGCCATTGGCGACCTCGACCGAGGCGATCACGTAGCGTGAGATCCAGAGATAGCCGGCGAGCCCGCCGATCATGCCGGAGATGCAGAAGACGATGAATTTCGTCCGCCCGACATCGATGCCGGCATAAACCGACGCCGTAGGATTGACGCCGATGGCATAGATCGAGCGGCCGAGCGCGGTGCGCGTCATCAGGATGAAGAACAGCGCGATGACCAGAATGGCGATCCAGGACAGCACCGGAATGCCGAGTAAGGCCGCGCGTTGGAAGCCGATGAACTCGGGGCTCATCTTGTCGGCATTGACCCAGGCGCCGCCGGAGATGACGAAGGTGGCACCGCGATAGATGGTCAGCGTGCCCAATGTCACCACGATCGAGGGGATGTTCAGCCGCCACACCAGAAGGCCGTTGATGGCGCCGAGCACCAGGCCGACGACCAGGGCAATGACGATCAGCAGCGGGATCGGGATCGCCGGGTGAGCGGCGTTCAGCATCGCCACCACCATGCCGGTAAAGCAGAGGTTCGACGCCATCGACAGGTCGATCGAACGGGTCAGGATGACCACCATCTGCCCGAGCGCCAGGATCATCAGGATCGAGGTGTCGTTGAACACCTGGCGCAAATTGCCGGGGTCGGCGAAGGCGGGAAAACGCGTCGAGATCAGCCCGATCAGCACGACGATGGCCGCCAGCAACCAGATTTCGCGATATTTCAGCAAAGTTTTCATGCCGCGATCCCCGCCGCCGTCCGGACCAGCGTCTCGGCGTCCAGTCCGTTGTTGTCGTAGACGGCCGCGACAAGGCCCTCGCGCATGACGACGACGCGGTCGGACATGCCGAGGATTTCGGGCAGCTCCGACGACACCATGATAACCGACAGGCCTTGCGCCACCAGCTCGGCCATGAAGCCGTGCACGGCGGCCTTGGAGCCGATGTCGATGCCCTTGGTCGGCTCGTCCAGGATGATGACCTTGGGCGTGGTCGCCAGCCATTTGGCAATGACGATCTTCTGCTGGTTGCCGCCCGACAGCGTGCCGACATCCTGGCTGAGCGAGGAGGCCCTGAGGTCGAGCCGCTCGGTGTAGGAGCGGGCGAGCGAAAATTCCTCCGCCAGCCGCAGCACGCCGGATTTGGAGGTGCGTGCCAGCGACGGGAGAGAAACATTCTGGAAGATGGGCAGGCCGATCACCACGCCTTGCTTGCCGCGTTCCTCCGGCACGTAGACGATGCCGGCCTCGATCGAATCCGCCGCCGATTTCGGCACGATCGACTTGCCGTCCAGCGTGATCGTGCCGCCGGAGGTGCGAGTGATCCCTGAAATCGCCTGCATCACCTCGCTGCGGCCGGCGCCCACAAGACCGTAGAAGCCGAGAATCTCGCCCTTGTGCAGTTCGAAACCGATGTCGTTGAATTCGGTGGGGTGCGACAGGCCGGAGACCGACAGCACCTGCGCGCCGATCTCGGCCTTGCGCTGTGGAAAGATGTGATCGACCGCACGGCCCACCATCATGCGCACGATCTGGCTCTGGGCGGCATCCTTGATCAGCCCTTCGCCGACCATCTCGCCGTCGCGGAACACGGTGTAGCGGTCGGCGATGCGGTAGATCTCGTCGAACTTGTGGCTGATGAACAGGATCGCCTTGCCTTCGCTCTTGAGGAACTCGATCAGCAAAAAGAGCTCTTCGATCTCCTTCATCGAAAGGGCGGCCGTCGGTTCGTCCATGATGACGATCTGCGCGTCGATCGACATGGCCCGCGCCACGGCAACGAGATGCTTGTTGGCGATGCCGAGGTCCTTCAGCCTTGCATCGGCGTCGATATGGCGGGCATGCATGGTGTCGAGCACTTCGCGCGCATTTCTGCGCATGGTGCGCCAGTCGATGGTGCCAAAGCGGGTGCGCGGCGCATGGCCGAGAAAGATGTTTTCGGCGACCGTCAGATCGTCGAACAGCACGGTTTCCTGATGGATGGCGGTAACGCCATGGCCGAAGGCGGCGTGCGCGCTGGGCAGGGTGACGTCCTGCCCGTCTATGCTGATCGTGCCCGCATCGGGCTGGTAGATGCCGGTCATGATCTTGACCAGCGTCGACTTGCCGGCGCCGTTCTCGCCGATCAGCGCCGTCACCTTGCCCGGATAGAGCGAGAGGCTGACATTGTGCAGCGCGCGCACGCCGGGAAAGCTCTTCGAGATGCCGGACAGCGTCAGGCGCGGCGTGGAGGCCAGGGGCCCGTCCTTCACCGTGCCGTGTTGGGCTGTCGTGTCCATGGTCGTATCAAGCCCTGAAACAAGGTGCGTTTGAAGTTGCGGCGGGGCGTGAACCCCGCCGCGTCAGCTTGAAGCTCCGGATCAGTAGATCTTGGAGAACTTCTCGATGTTGGTCTTGTCGAACTGGAAGGGCGGAGCCATCGCAGCCGAATTGGTGTCGTCGAGCGTGACTTTGCCGACGCGGCCGATCGACAGCGTCGCACCGGGCTTGGCCTCTTCCTTCTTCACCGCCAGATCATGGGCGAGGTAGACGGCGGAGTAACCGAGGTCGATCGGGTTCCAAAGAGCCACGGCCTGTGAAGCGCCGTTGTCGATGAACTTCTTGAACTCCGACGGCAGCGCGAGGCCAGTGACGTTGACCTTGCCGATCAGCTTCTCATCGGTGACGACCTGGGCAGCGGCGACGACGCCGACAGTGGTCGGCGCGATGATCGCCTTCAGGTTCGGATAGGACTTCAAGAGGCCCTTGGCTTCGTCGGTGCTCTTGGCCGAATCGTCATCGCCATAGACGGTGGCGACGAGCTTGATCTTCGGAAATTTCTCCGGCAGCACCTTCTTGGCCGCGTCGATCCAGGCATTCTGGTTGGTCGCGGTCGAGGAGGCCGACAGGATGGCGACGTCGCCGCCCTCCGGCAAATAGTCGGCGGCGAGCTTGATGATGGTCTCGCCGATCAGGCCGGTGTCGGACGGGTTCAGGTGAAGCTGGCGGCCTTCCTTGGCGACGCCCGAATCCCAGGAGATGACGGTGATGCCGCGCTCCATGGCCTTCTTCAGCACCGGCACCAGCGCGTCGGCGTCATTGGCCGAGATGGCGATAGCGTTGACCTTTTGCGCGATCAGTGAATTGACCACCTCGATTTGCGCTTCGGCGGTCGCCTTGGTCGGGCCGGTGTAGATGATGTCGACATCGCCCAGTTCCTTGGCCGCCTCTTCGGCGCCCTTGTTGGCGGCGTCGAAGAAGCCGTTGCCGAGCGACTTCACCACCAGCGCGATCTTGACGTTCTCGGCATAGGCGGCATTCACGACCATGGCGGCGGAAAAGGCCGCCGTAACCATCAGTTTCTTCAGAAAGCTCATCGAATATTCCTCCCTTGAGCGTTGCATTCCATCGCCGCTGCGGGCGTGAGGGTGTCTCAGGCTTGCAGCGAAGATTCTTCCTTTGCCGACTTGCGGGCGACGATCAGCGTTACCCCCGCTGTTTCGAGCATCTTTGCCTCGCGGTCCTCGATGCCGTCGTCGGTGATGACGGTGGCGATGCGCGACAGGCCGCACAGGATCAGGCTGGAGCGTTTGCGGAATTTCGAGGAATCGACCAGCACCACCAGCTCGTCGGCCTGATCGATCAACTTCTGCTCCGCCTGGATCAACAGCGGATCGCCTTCCATCAGGCCGAGCGGCCCGAGCCCCTGGGCGCCCATGAACATGCGGCGCGCGTAGAAATTGCGCGTCACGTCATTGTCGAAGGGCGACAGGATGATGTTCTGCTCGCGGTAGATGGTGCCGCCGGACAGCATCACCGTGTTCTTGGAGTGCTTGAGCAGGCTTTCGGCGATCGGGAAGGAATTGGTGAAGATCGGCATGCGGCGGCCGGTCAGGAAATGCACCATCTGGAAGGTGGTGGTGCCGCCGTTGATGATGATCGGCTCGCCGTCCTTGCAGAGCTCCACCGCTTCCCGCGCTATCGCCCGCTTCTGCGCGGCGTTGAGCGTCTCGTTGACGGAAAAAGGCCGGCCGGCAAGGCCGATGAACTGTGGCGGCGTGATCGCCTCGGCGCCGCCGCGCACCCGGCGCAGTCGCTTTTGCACGTGCAGGGCCGCGATATCGCGCCGGATCGTCGCCTCGGACGACTCCGTCAGGTCGACCATTTCCTGCACCGTCACCACAGGCTTTTCCTGGACGGCGGACAGAATGATCCTGTGGCGCTCTTTTTCGTGCATGGTTCCTCCCTGCATGGCCATCTGGCATTAGAAATCGCGCAGTGTCAATCATTTCCGATCATATAATTTCATTGTGCAGTGCAATATGATTGATGTTGATCGTTTGTGATTGACAAAGCCCCGCCTTGCGTAGACATTCCCGACGAAAAGAGGAGCGCACCGTCCGCGCTTCAAGGGAGGATTACCCATGCTCGACAAGCGCTCCGGCTCGCGCCTCGCCAATCTTTGGGATGATGCGAAGGTAAGGGGGATGAGCGATCCCGAGCTTCTGGTCTATCGTTCGAACACGCTCGGCTCCGACAAGCGTGTCACCAATTACGGCGGCGGCAACACATCGTCGAAAATCCGGCAACAGGATCCGCTCACCGGACAGGACGTGGAAGTGCTGTGGGTGAAGGGCTCCGGCGGCGACAGCGCTTCGATCAAGCTTGATGGTTTTGCCACGCTCTACATGGACAAATTGCGAGCCCTCAAAGGCCTTTATCGCGGCGTCGAGCATGAAGACGAGATGGTGGGTTATCTGCCCCACTGCACCTTCAATCTCAATCCGCGCGCGGCCTCGATCGACACGCCGCTGCATGCCTACGTGCCGAAGCCCTATGTCGATCACATGCATCCCGACGCCATCATCGCCATCGCGGCCGCCAAAGATTCCAAGGCCTTGACGAAAGAAATCTTCGGCGATGCCATAGGCTGGCTGCCGTGGAAGCGGCCGGGCTTCGAACTCGGCCTGTGGCTGGAGAAATTCTGCCTCGACCATCCAGCCGCCAAGGGCGTGATCCTGGAAAGCCACGGCCTGTTCACCTGGGGCGACAGCCCGAAGGAATGCTACGAAACGACGATCTCGGTGATCAACCAGGCGATCGAGTGGTTCGAGCGGCGTTCCGAGGGCGTCGCCATTTTCGGTGGCGAAGCGGTCAAGTCGCTCGACGCCGCCGAACGCCGCGCCATCGCCGCGAAGCTGATGCCGAGGATCCGCGGCCTCATCTCGGAAAAGAGTCATAAGCTCGGCCATTTCGACGATTCCGCCGCCGTGCTCGAATTCGTCAATTCCAGGGATCTGCGCCCGCTGGCGGCACTCGGCACCTCATGCCCGGACCATTTCCTGCGCACCAAGATCCGGCCGCTGGTCATCGAGTTCGATCCGGCCAAGCCCGATGTCGATGCCGTCATCGCGCGGCTGGCCGACGACATTGCCGAATACCGCGTCGGCTACCAGGCCTATTATGACAGCTGCAAGCATGCGGACTCGCCCGCCATCCGCGATCCCAACGCCGTCGTCTATCTGATGCCCGGCGTCGGCATGTTCACCTTCGCCGGCGACAAGGCCACGGCGCGCATTTCGGGGGAGTTCTACGTCAACGCCATCAACGTCATGCGCGGCGCCTCGACCGTCTCCTCCTATGTCGGCCTGCCTGCGCAGGAAGCCTTCGACATCGAATACTGGCTGCTCGAGGATCTGAAGCTGCAGCGCATGCCGAAGCCCAAGGCTCTTGCCGGCAAGATCGCGCTCGTCACTGGCGGCGCGGGCGGCATCGGCCGCGCGACGGCGAGCCGGCTGCTGCGCGAAGGCGCCTGCGTGGTGCTCGCCGACATCGACGAGACAGCACTTGCCAGCGCCAATCAGGAACTGGCCAAGGCCTATGGCAAGGATTTTGTCCGCCCCGTGGTCATCAACGTCACGTCGGAGGATCAGGTCGTCGCCGGCTTCGCCGAAACGGCGGTCGAGTTCGGCGGCATCGATATTCTGGTCTCCAACGCCGGCCTCGCCTCCTCGGCGCCGATCGAGGACACGACGCTGGCGCTGTGGAACAAGAACATGGACATCCTGTCGACGGGCTATTTCCTGGTCTCGCGGGAAGCGTTCCGGCTGTTCAGGGTGCAGAAGATCGGCGGCAACGTCGTTTTCGTCGCCTCCAAGAACGGCCTTGCCGCCTCGCCGAACGCTGCCGCCTATTGCACCGCCAAGGCCGCCGAGATCCATCTCGCCCGCTGCCTGGCGCTGGAGGGCGCGGAGGCGCAGATCAGGGTCAACGTCGTCAATCCGGACGCCGTACTGCGCGGTTCCAAGATCTGGTCCGGCGAGTGGAAGGAACAGCGCGCCGCCGCCTACAAGATGTCGACCGACGACCTCGAGGAACATTACCGCTCGCGCTCGATGCTTAAGCGCTCGGTGTTTCCCGAGGACATCGCCGAGGCGATCTATTTCTTCGCCTCCGACATGTCGGCCAAGTCGACCGGCAACATCGTCAATGTCGACGCCGGCAACGCGCAAAGCTTTACGCGCTAGGCCCTCCTTCTCCCCATTCACGGGGAGAAGGTGCCGGCAGGCGGATGGGGGCAGCGCCAGCTGAACGAAATTTGGGAGGAACAGCAGTGTCCGAAACCATCATCTCGGCCGACGTCGTCGAAAAAAACAACGCGGCGCGCAAGGCCGACCTCGAGCGTGACTACGCCTCGCTCGGCGAACGGCTCGACCGTCGCGGCATCGCCATCGACGCGATCCGAAACAAGGTCGAGAAATTCGCGGTGGCGATCCCCTCCTGGGGTGTCGGTACCGGCGGCACGCGCTTTGCCCGTTTCCCCGGCGCCGGCGAACCGCGCGACATCTTCGACAAGATCGAGGATTGCGCCGTCATCAAGCAATTGACGCAGGCGACACCGACGGTGTCGCTGCACATTCCCTGGGACAAGGCCGACCCGAACCGGCTGAAGCAGGCGGCCTCGCGTTTCGGCCTCGGCTTCGACGCCATGAACTCCAATACGTTCTCCGACGCCAGGGACCAAAAGCTGTCCTACAAATTCGGCTCGCTCTCGCATGCCGATGCCGGAACGCGCCGGCAAGCGGTCGAGCACAATCTCGAATGCATCGAGATCGGCAAGACGCTTGGGTCGAAGGCGCTGACGGTGTGGATCGGCGACGGCTCGAACTTCCCCGGCCAGGTCAACTTCGCCAAGGCGTTCGAGCGCTATCTCGATGCCATGAAAGAGGTCTATGTCGGGCTGCCCGCTGACTGGAAGCTGTTTACCGAACACAAGATATACGAGCCTGCCTTCTATTCCACCGTCGTGCAGGATTGGGGCACCAATTACATTATTGCCAAGGAACTCGGCGACAAGGCGTTCTGCCTGGTCGACCTCGGCCACCACGCGCCCAACGTCAACATCGAGATGATCGTGTCGCGGCTGATCCAGTTCAGGAAACTCGGCGGCTTCCACTTCAACGATTCGAAATATGGCGACGACGACCTCGATGCCGGTTCGATCGACCCCTACCGGCTGTTCCTGGTCTTCAACGAACTGGTCGACGCCGAACTGTCCGGCGCCGACGGCTTCGATCCGGCGCATATGCTCGACCAGAGCCACAACGTCACCGATCCGATCGAGAGCCTGATGCTGTCCGCGGTCGAGGTGCAGCGCGCCTACGCGCAGGCGCTGCTGGTCGACCGCAAGGCGCTTGAAGGTTTTCAGGACGGCAATGACGCGCTGATGGCAACGCAGACGCTAAAATCAGCCTACCGCACCGATGTCGAGCCGATCTTGGCCATGGCGCGGCTGAACACCGGCGGCGCCATCGATCCGGTCGCCGCTTACCGGGCGGCAGGCTACCGCGCCAAGGTCGCGGCGGAACGCCCGGCCGTTGCCGGCGGCAGCGGTGGCATTGTCTGAGGCCGAGCCCGCCCCTCATCCGGTCGCTTCGCGGCCACCTTCTCCCCGCTGGGGAGAAGAGACTGGCGCGAGCGCTGACAGCCTCCTCTCCACTAGACTAGGGAAGAGGTCGGATGGCAATCCGGGTGGGGCTCTTTCTCGTGCTCCCTCAATTGTTAGTGGACTCGATCACCCCAACACGGTTTCCTAGGCGTCCCCCGCCAGGAGCCTCGCCATGCATATCACTCGCCGCACGCTGATCGCCGTCAGCCTCTCCTTCACAATCGCTTTCGCGCCATGGGCGGCCGCCTTCGCCGCCTCGCCAGCGCCTGCCAAAGGCGAGAACGGCATGGTTGTCACCGCGCAGCATCTGGCGTCGGAGGTGGGCGTCGAAGTCCTGAAGAAGGGCGGCAACGCCGTCGATGCGGCGGTCGCCGTTGGTTATGCGCTCGCCGTCGTCTATCCCAATGCCGGCAATATCGGCGGCGGCGGCTTCATGACTGTCCGCTTCAAGGACGGCAAGTCGACCTTCCTCGATTTCCGCGAACGTGCGCCGCTGGCCGCGACCAAGACCATGTATCTCGACAAGGACGGCAAACCGGTGAAAGGCGCCAGCCTCGACGGCTACCTCGCCGTCGGCGTGCCGGGCTCCGTCGCCGGTTTCGAGATGGCGCGCGAAAAATACGGCACCTTGTCCCGGCAGGACCTCATGGCGCCGGCCATTCGCTATGCCAAGGACGGGTTCATCCTCAATCAGGGTGACGCCGCCTCGTTTGCCGGAGGTGCCGACAGGCTGGCGAAGGATCCAGCTGCGGCGGCCATATTCCTGAAGCCGGATGGCAAGCCCTATGGCATCGGCGAGCGGCTGGTCCAACCCGACCTAGCCGCGTCGCTCTCGGCGATTTCCGAAAAAGGCCCCGACGCCTTCTACAAGGGCGCCATCGCCGATGCCATCGTCAAGGCAAGCGGCGCCAAGGGCGGTATCCTGGCCAAGGGCGATTTCGAACAATATGCGGTGCGCGAGCTCAAGCCGGTGACCTGTTCCTATCGCGGCTACGAGATCATTTCCTCGCCGCCGCCAAGCTCCGGCGGCGTCATCATCTGCGAAATCCTCAACGTGCTGGAAGGCTATCCGCTGTCCTATCTTGGCGCCGGTTCGGCCGAGACCGTGCATGTCATGGTCGAAGCCATGCGCCACGCCTATGTCGATCGCAACTCGGCGCTCGGAGATCCCGATTTCGTCGACAATCCGGTCTCGAAACTGCTGGACAAGGCCTACGCCAAGGACATTCGCGACAAGATCGACCCGTTCCGGGCCGGCGTCTCTCAGGACCTGATGCCGAAGGGGTTCGGCGAGAGCAAGGAGACGACCCACTATTCGATCATCGACAAGGACGGCAACGCGGTCGCGGTCACCTACACGCTCAACGGCTCGTTTGGCGCCGGCGTCGTCGCCGACGGCACCGGTATCCTGCTCAACAACGAGATGGACGATTTCACCCAGAAGCCCGGCGTGCCCAACCTCTACGGCCTGGTCCAGGGCGAGGCCAACGCCATCCAGCCGAAGAAGACGCCGCTGTCGTCGATGAGCCCGACCGTGGTGGCCAAGGACGGCAAGCCGTTCATGGTCATCGGCAGCCCCGGCGGTTCGCGCATCATCACCATTACGCTGGAAGCCATCGTCAACGTCATCGACCACGGCATGAACATCCAGGAGGCGATCGACGCGCCGCGCATCCATCATCAATGGCTGCCCGACACGGTCTATATCGAGCCGTTCGGACTGTCGCCGGACACCGAAAGGCTGCTGGCCGGCATGGGTTATCACCTCGATCTCAGCGACAAGACCTGGGGCCAGGCGGCGGGCATCCTGGTCGGCGGCAAGAGCCTTGCGGAAATCGGGAAGGGTGGCGGCGCGCGCTACAATGGCGCCATCGACAGCCGCGCCGCTTCCGGCGAGGCGCTCGGCTACTGATGGGACTGGCGCACTCCGCAAGCGCGTGAACCCGCGTCCGCAATCGCACCGAAAACGAAAAGACAGGGCGACCTGAGTTTCCGTGAAACGACCGCTCTAATTGACGATCAAGCCGTCACGAAATCAGCGTGACGGTGGATGCGATCAGCATCAGGGCCGCGATGCCGACGAACAGTGCGTAGATGCGCGGCCGGTCGAGCAGAAGCGCGTTTCCCGATATCCAGGCCGATGTGGCGCCGCCGAGCGCGAACAGGAAACCGTTGCGGTGGCCGAAGGTCATCGACGCGGCCATCAGCCCGCCTATGATCAGGGCGCCGAACACGATTATGACGGCGACCGCGTATCTCTCGAAGTCGTTGCCGCTGCCCATCGCCGGACCGATTGCATTCAAATTCGGCAGGTCATCCGGATCGAAGGGGCTGGTCGACCCGTATTCGTCTTGACCGATGGATTCTCGCATCACTCGTTCTCCGCTGACCGGCAACAAACCATCAACACATGCCGAGCGCAACCCGATCGCGTGTTTCTCCCTACGTGTTGACCGCGATATCAAACCGTTCCGGCAGGGCGCGCCATCCGTTTTGGCGGGTTCGGACCACCGCCGCAACGCCAGCGGTGTCGGCCCGAATGGCAACGGCCCGCCAACCTGTTTTTATATGGGCGTTTCTTCTGGAGAAAACATGATGGCGGAGTTGATTCGAGCTTCGACAGAAGCATTTTTACGCGACCGGAGCCGCGGCGCCAGGCGCGGCCGCGTAAAATTTTCAGCTCCGGGCGTCCGCTTGATGTTGAGCCAGGTGCGTTCCGCACTTGGGGCGAGCGTCATGCTGGCGCTCGCGGGCTCATGATGAACCAGCTCGACCAAAGCGGCCGGGCTGATCGCATGGACAAAGCTCGGCCGGGGATCGATTTTCGGCGACGGCCTGCGATATCCTAAGCTGGTATCAGGGCGGCGATACGGTGGATGCTGATCTCCTTGCGTGCCTTGGACGCCTCGTTGGTCAGCCTCATGTCGAACCTCTGTACTGGACAGCCTCAATCCATAGTGCGAGCGCGGTGGCAGGCGACCGTCCCTTTACTTTCAAATCGCGGCCTCGATAGCCGCCGGCCGCGATCCATACCGTTTTTGAACGCTGATAGATTGTTACGCCTCGTGCATTCGCCCAAGCGCATGATTCCGCGAACTTTGGAGCCATTGCCGAGCCCGTTCCCGAGAATGCTGTCTCTATGTGACAAAGCTGCGTGGCCATATCAGGTCCCCTAATTTTGACGGTCCCGGCCGACGATCCCCGACCCTCGCCCAAAATCACCGAATGAATGATAGGACCGCTTCCGTTACGGTAATGTGTCGCCACCAGCGCGGTCAGGTATCTCCCGATGCAAAAGCCGCCAGCTTTCGGCAGGGACAGGTCTGGAGTGGCCAGGGATTAAACCCAGCTTAGGTCAACGAGCGGGCGGAGAGCCGGGATCGGCCGCCATTCAAACCTGATCAGGAGATCGGGCTGGAGACGATGATGCGCAAGGCGCACCTGTTCGACGCACAGCGCGGCGCCAGGATAAATTAGGGGGAATGGCTGACGCGCGCTGGCGACTGTCAGTTCATCCTGTCTATCAAGGTTTGGCGTTGGCTTTCCGCCAAGCCTCGTACTCGTCGTTCGCGCTTGGGTGCAGTGGATAGTAGCGTTGCAACGGCGCGCCCCCCATGAGTTTCATTCGTGAGAATTCCTCCCAATCGTGATGCTTCTGGGATTCTTCGATGACCTTCGGGGCCATTGCGACGGGAAGCACCACCACCCCGTCGTCATCGGCGACGATGATGTCGCCGGGGATCACCGTGACACCGCCGCAGGCAATCGGAACGTTGACCGCATTGGGATAGATGCTGGTCTGCACATGATAATTTGGCGTCCAGCCGCGCAGCCAAAGAGGCAGGTCGAGCTTTTCGACATTGGGCCGGTCGCGCATGCACCCATCGATGACAATGCCCGCACCGCCTCTGCCCTTGAAATAGGTCGACATCATATCGCCGAAGACACCGGAGCTCATGTCGCCGCGCGCGTCGACGACGACCACGTCGCCCTCCTGCGCATGGTAGAGCACATGTCTGTGAAGTTGCGTCTCCGGATCGGCATATTCTCCCTCGGTGAAGAGGTCCGGTCTCTGCGGCATGAACTGCAATGTCAGTGCCGGCCCGACGATCGACTTCCCATGGTTCTGCGGCACCGGGCCGACCATGTGCGGATTGCGAAAGCCCATATGGCCAAGTGTGCCCGCGACCGTGGCGGCGCCGATCTCCCTTAGCGCGTCGATCAGGTCCTTGGGCGGCCGCGTGATATCGGGAGTATGCGTCATTTTCGGACTCCGGTTGAAATTGAATTACCAGTTGGTGACAGAGCCGTCGCGGCGCTTGAGATGTGGCGCTTCCCAGAAACGGAAACTCTGCGCCTGGACCGCCGCTTCATTGACCTCGACGCCGAGCCCCGGCAGGTCGCTGACCGGATAATCGGGCCCGTCGAGCCTTGGCTGTACGGGGAAAAAGTCGGAATTGTCGAAACCCAGCTTCCTTTCGGGGATCCTGGTTTCTAGCCACGCAAAGTTGGGCACCGCGGCGGCGAGATGCACGGTTGCGGCCGTGCACACCGGGCCAAGGGGATTGTGTGGCATCAGGTCCACATAGTGCGCCTCGCTCCAGCCAGCGACTTTCATCGCCTCGGTGAGCCCGCCGACATTGCAGACATCGAGCCGGTTGAACTGGTGGATGCCGCGCTCGATGTAAGGCAGGAACTGCCACTTGCTGGCAAATTCCTCGCCGATGGCAAAGGGGATGTCGGTCATCGTACGAAGGGACTCGTACGCCTCTGGTGTCTCGGCCCGTATCGGCTCCTCGAGGAAATCAAGCACGCCGCGGCCGAGCTTGCTGCAGAAGCTCGCCGCCTCGGCCACCGACAGCCGGTGATGATAATCGACGCCGAGCACCACCTCATCGCCCAGCGCCTCGCGCGCTTTGTTCAGCATGCTCGCCGTAGGGCCGATCGATTCACGCGGCTCGAAGACGTCCTTGCTGCTTTGTCCGATGGGGAAGAAGCGGATTGCCTGCCAGCCCTGCGCGCGCAGTTCGCGGGCGCGTTCGATCGCAACATCGCCCTCGGCCTCGTCTCCGGTCGAGGCGAAGGTGGGCACGCGGTCGCGCTGCTTGCCGCCAAGCAGCTCGTAGACGGGCACCCCCAGCGCCTTGCCTTTGATGTCATGAAGGGCGATGTCGATGGCGGAAATCGCCGCCTGCAGGACCCGGCCTCCTTCGAAGTACTGACTGCGGTAAACCTCCTGCCAGATCAGGCCGATCTGCATCGGGTCGCGGCCGATGAGAAACTCGCGATAGTGCTCGACCGCGCCCGCCACGGCTTTCTCGCGACCGCTCAAGCCGCTCTCGCCCCAGCCGAAGATACCCTGGTCGGTCTCGACCTTGACGAGCATCTGGTTGCGCGTTCCCACCCATACCGGGTAGGGCTTGATCGCGGTGATCTTCAGGTTCTTGGTCATACACGCCCGCGTTCCACGCGCATCCCCTGTCTCAATCGGCCTTGAGGGCCATTTCAGTTTCGCCGTCGAACAGATGCATCCGCTCCTGGTCGAACTCGAGCCAGATCCGCTCATCAGGTTTGACGGCGACGTTGGGCGACACGCTGATGTTGACGATGGCGCCCGACAGGAATGCTTGCACGAAGGTGACGTCTCCGGTCGGCTCCACCGTATAGGCCTTGGCCGGAATGGCGCCCGGGACCGCGCTTTTGTGCAGCTTGATCGTCGAGTGCCGCGCGCCGAGCACGACCTTCTTGGTGGTCGCTCCCTGGACCTTGCGCGCGTTGAGTTGCGACAGCTCAAGCGTCCAGCCTTCCGCGCTGGTCAGCGCGGTGCTGCCGTTTGCCGTCGAAGCCTCCAGCGGAATGAGACTCATCGCCGGGCTGCCGATAAAGCTGGCGACGAACATGTTGACCGGATGGGCAAAGACCTGCGCCGGTGAATCGTATTGCTGCAGATAGCCGCCATTCATCACCGCCATCTTGTCGGCCATGGTCACGGCTTCGAGCTGGTCGTGCGTCACGTAGATGATCGTTGCCTTGAGGTCCTGGTGGAAGCGCTTGATCTCGGATCGCATCTGCACGCGCAGTTTGGCGTCGAGGTTGGAGAGCGGCTCGTCCATGAGGAACACAGCGGGGTCGCGGACGAGGGCACGGCCAAGGGCGACGCGCTGCTGCTGCCCGCCCGAAAGTTCCCGCGGTTTGCGCTCGAGCAGGTGCGTCATGTCGAGAACGCGCGCCGCTTCCCTGACCTTCTTGTCGATCTCGTCCCTGGAGAGTTTGCGCATCTGCAGCGGGAACGCCAGGTTCTTGTAGACCGATTTCTGCGGGTACAGCGCGTAGTTCTGGAACACCATTGCGATGTCCCGGTCCTTGGGGTCGAGATCATTGACCACCCGGTCTCCGATGACGATGTCGCCCGATGTGATCGAGGTCAGCCCCGCGACGAGATTGAGCGTGGTTGTCTTGCCGCAGCCTGAAGGGCCGACCAGCGCAACGAATTCGCCGTCATTGACCGTCAGCGAAACATCGTTGACAGCTTTGAAGCCGCCATAGGTCTTGACGAGATCTTTGAGGACCACGTGGGCCATCGGCAACTCCCTAATGCTTGACCGCGCCTTCTGTAAGGGCGCGTACGAAGTATCGTTGCAGGACGAGGAACAGCACCACGACGGGCACGCTCATCATGAAGCTGGCCGCCATCAGGCCCGGAAAGTCCGTCGTGTTTTCCGAGAAGAAGCGCTGGATGCCGACCGGCAGCGTCAATTGCTCGTTCTTGGAAAGGAAGGTGTAGGCGTAGATGTATTCGTTCCACGCGCCGATGAAGGAATAGATCGCGGTGGCGATGATCCCAGGCGTCGAGAGCGGCATCACGATCAGGATGAAGGCCTGGAACCGCGTTGCGCCGTCGATGCGCGCCGCCTGCTCGAGTTGCACCGGGATGTTGTCGTAGAAGCCCTTGAGCAGCCAGATCGCCAGCGGCAGCCCGAAGGTCAGATAGGTGAGAATGAGCGAGCCGTGCGTGTTCACCAGGCCGATCGCGCGCATCAGGATGAAGAGCGGCACGAGAAAGATCACTGCCGGGAACATGTTGCGCAGCAAAACGGCGAAGAACAGGAAGTTCCGTCCGGGGAAACTGAAGCGCGAAAAAGCGTAGGCCGCGGGGACAGCCACGATCACGGAAAGGATTGTCGTGACGGTCGACACGAACAGGCTGTTCCAGAAGAAGCGGAGGAAGTCCTGGCCGACGCTGTTCTGCGGATCGAGCAATTTCTGATAGCTGGCGAGGGTCGGCTCGTCCGGCCACCATTGCGGCGGGAATTGCGTCGCCGCGAACCCCGATTTGATCGAGGTGATCAGCATCCAGATCATCGGCAACGCCGTATAAAGCAGCATGAAAACGAGGAAGATGCGCCCGGCCCACCGCCATCCGTCGACGCGCATACGGCGACGGGTCTGGCCTCGGGAGACCGTCTCGGCAATCGCGCTCATACGCCGCCCTCCTTCCGCTCGTTGCCGCTCAGCGCACGGACGTAGAAGTAGCCCAGCGTCATCAGGATGATGAACAGGAGCACCGAATAGGCCGATGCCACGCCCCAGCGCTGCCGGCCGAAGGCGAGTTCGTAAATATGGGTGATCCAGATATGCGATGCATTCGACGGCCCGCCGCCGGTCATGATCCAGGGGATGATGAAGGAATTGAAGTTGGCCACTGCTAGCAGCAGGATCGTCACCACCGAGACGTTGCGCAGATGCGGGAAGGTGACGTGCCAGAAGCGCTGCCAGGCATTGGCTCCGTCAACTTTCGCGGCGAGCAGCAACTGCTCGGGGACTGTCTGCAGGCCCGCCATCATCATGATCATGGCGAACGGAAACTCGCGCCAGATATTGACGACGATCAGCGAGGGGAGAACCGTGCTGACGTTGTCGATGAAATTCGGCGGTCGGTCGGCCAATCCGAGGCCGACCAGCACTGCGCCGATGATGCCGAAATCCGAATGGTAGATCCACTTCCAGATATAGGAGGCGGCGACCGCGCTGATGACCCAGGGAATGATCAGGATAGCGCGCAGCACACCGCGGCCGATAAAGTCGCGGTGGAGTGCCAGCGCAGTGGCAAACCCCAGGACAAAGGAGATGAAGGTGGACCCGAATGTCCAGATCAGCGTGTTCCAGGTGACTTTCCAGAACACCTCGCTGGTGAGGATGGCCGTGTAGTTGTCGAAGCCGATGAAGGTCTTGTCACGAAGCTGCAAGCCGGGCGGCGTCTTATAGAACGACAGCTCGATCGTGTAGTAGATCGGATAGGCGATGACGATGAGCATCACGGCGATCGCGGGCAGCACGTACGCGTAGTCGGCGCGATGCTCCCAGATATTCCGCAGCGCACCGGACCTGCCGGGTTGCAATTTTCGGCGCGCCTCGGCCTTGCCGGTCACGATCGTCACGATGGTATGCCCTTGTTTCTTCGGAACGAACCGGCTGCGCTGTCAGCGCAGCCGGTCAGGTCGTGGGTCAGGCGCAGGCTAGAGCCCGCCCATCAGGTCTTTCACCTTCTGGGCCGCGTCGTCCGCCGCCTGGTCGACGGTCATCGCTCCGGTCAGAGCATTCTGCAGCATGTCCGGGACGATGATGTTCATGATCTCCGGGGCCTGCGGCAGCGCCGGGAACGGGATGCCGTATGGCAGCATCGAGGTCGTGACATCGAGGAATTTGATGTTGTCCAGACGTTCCTTCATCCATTTGGTCTTGAAGCCGTTCAGGTTGCCGGGATTCGATCCGGCATAGGCCATCTTCAGCGACCATTCAGGGCTCGTCCACATGCAGATGATAGCCTTCGCCGCCGGCTCGTCTACCTTGCCGCCTTCGACATATTCGGGCTTCAGGATGTGGATGTTCGAGCCGCCGAACACGACGGCGCGCTTGCCGTCGGGCCCGGCCGGGATCAGGCCGTAGCGCATGTTGTCTATGACGGTCTGCGCCTTGTCCTTGTCGGTGCCCGTCGCCTTCTTCTGCAGGTCGAGCATGACATTGTAATCGGACGGGTGCGAGATCATCATGCCGAGTTGGCCGGCGACGAACAGGGGCTGGTTATCGGCCTGCTGGTTGGTGAGTGCCGAAACCGGAACCGACTTGTCGCGAACATACATGTCGTAGGAAGCCTGCAGCGCCGCCTTGCTCTGCGGGCTGTCGAGCTCGACCTGCTCATAGGTCGGGTTTGCCGCCGCTTCGTCGAAGACGCCGCCACCATAGGCCCATAGCTGCGGCATGAAGCGATACGGCGTATTGCCGGCATTCTTGCGAGCCACGAGGCCATACCCGGCAATGCCGAGCTTGTCGTGGATCTGCTTGGAATACTTGATGACGTCGTCCCAGGTTGCCGGTGGCTTGTCCGGATCGAGGCCGGCGCGTTTGAAGATGTCGGCGTTCCAGATGAACGCCATCGTTTCGTTGTTGGTTGGAATGCCGTAGGTCACCCCGTCCCAGGTCACGGCCTTCATGGCGCCGGGCCAGAAGTCCTCGGTCGAATAGCCCACATCCTCCGGCTTGAGCGGCTGCAGATAGCCTTTTGAAGCGAATTCGGTACCACCCAGGATTTGCAAGCGGACCGCCATCGGCGCGGCATTGCCGAGGAGCGCGGTGCGGAACTTGTCGAGAAGGTCGTTATAGGTGAGGGCTTGTTCCTCGAGCTGGATGTTTGGATAGGTCTTGCGGAAGGTTTCGAAAAATTCCTTGTAGTACTGGCGCAGGAGGTCGGGGTCGCCCTCGAACACGCCCTGATACCAGAAGGTCAGTCGCCCCTTGTAGTCCAGCGGGGTGACCTTGGCACAATCGGCCGCCGTGTCGAAATCCTGTGTTCCCGCAATGGCGCGGACGTATTCCGGCGACCACTTGCTGAGGTCGACCGGCGGCGCGCCCAGCGCCGATGTGGACATCAGCGATGCCGCCATAACGCTGACGACAGTGCCGCGCAGGACCGCACTGCCGAGTATAATCCTCGTCATAGGTATCCTCCCTGGTTCTCCCATGCCGCTTTGCGGCGAGGCAAAAGCGGTTTTTTGCTCGTTTGATCGCAGGACGTCTTTGTATCTGTGTACCCTTTCGGGAGCTCCGTACGTTTTCAGATCATGAATTGCCTGTCAACGCGTTAGATCGTACATTGTTTATCGAAACTTTGCGTGTTAATCGGAAAGGGTGTGTATTAATCCAGGGGAGCCGGCCTTGGCCGAACCAAACGATTTCAAAGCCAAGCCACCGGTGGGGATTGACCCCATAGGGGCGTCCAGCGAGGGCGCCTCGCTTTATGAGCTGATCAGGGAAGACATCATCGAGGGACGGCTTGCCGCCAACGAACGGCTCGTGGTCACTGATCTCGCCCGGCGCCACGGCACCTCGACCAACCCCGTGCGCGAAGCCTTGCAGCTCTTGCGCGGCGAAGGCTTTGTTACCTTTCTCCCCAACCGCGGGGCGCGCGTCCGGCCTATCGATCAGGAGTTTGTCCGCGACATTTATGAGATCGGCGTTCTGATCGAGCCGGCCCTGACGCGATGGTTTGTGAACATGGCCACCGGCGAGGACATTGCCGAACTCGAACGTCTCCAGGACCTGATTGAAGAGAACAACTTCGCTGATACGTTCAGGCACAGCGAGCTGGATACCGCCTTCCACACCGTGATGTACCAGCGGCATTACAACCGCCATGCCGCCGAGCTTTGGTGGAAGCATCGTGAAGTGCTGCGAGCCGTGAGCCGGCGTTTCAATTTCACGCTTGCCCGGCGTGCCGCGATCATTCGCGAGCACCGCGAACTCATCGCGTTCGTAAAGGCGGGAGATGCCGACAAGGCGGCCGAACTCGTTGCCCGCCATGTCGAGGGCTCCGGCCGGCACATCCTCGAACATATGCGTGCGCGCAACGCCGCTCGGGCCGGATAGAATGCCCGTTCCAGAACATCGCTAGCCCGACGATCAGACAGAGGTAGCTGACATGAAAATTACGAGCATTCGGCCGTGGCTGATCAAGTCCGATGCGTCCTATTGGGGAGAGTACCTGTTCGTCGAAGTGACGACCGACGAGGGGGTGAGCGGCTGGGGAGAGATCACGACCACCACCAAGCTCGCCAACCGCGCGCTCTGCACGATCCTACGGCAGATCGGCGCCGCCGTGACCGGCGAGGACCCGGCCCGGATCGAGCATCTCTGGCACAAGATTTTCCGCAGCTTCACCTATATGGGCAGCCGCGGCGCCGCGGTCGAATGCGTGAGCGCCATCGACATAGCTCTCTGGGACATCCGGGGCAAAGTTTTGGGCAAGCCCATCTACGAGCTGCTGGGCGGGCCGGTGCGCGATGAAATCGCGCTCTACACCCATCCCAACCAGTCCAAATTTACCAGCAAGGAGGCGGTGGTCCGCGAAATTCGGGACATCGTCGAGTCCGGACACACTGCGCTCAAGTTTGATCCTTTCCCGCATCAGGGACGTGGCGCCGATGGCGTGTCGCGCGAACAGCGGGACGGCTACCTCGATGGCAGCATGACTCGCAAGGACGAGCGCGAAGCGGCCGAACTCACGGCTCTGATCCGCGAAACGGCGGGCCCTGATGTCGATATCCTCATCGATGCGCACGGCCGTTTCGACGTTCCGACCGCCATTCGCCTCTGCCGAAGCCTCGAGGAAGCCGGCCAGATCGACTGGTTCGAGGAGCCTTGCCCGCCCGAGAGCCTCAATGCCCTCAAGCAGGTGCGTGAGAAGGTCAGCGCCGCCATCTCGTGGGGCGAACGCGGCCACACCAAGTGGGACTTCGTGCCGGTGCTCGAAAACAAGCTCGCTGACTACATTATGCCTGACGTCACCTGGACCGGCGGCATTACCGAACTCAAGAAGATCTCTGCCCTGTGCGAAGCCTACTACGTCCCGGTCTCGCCGCATGACGCCGCGGGGCCGATCAACGTGGTGGCGGGCGCGCAGGTGATGATGACAGTTCCTAACTTCTACAAGCTCGAGACGTCGGAGTGGAACCTGGGTAAATACGATCATCTCATCGACACACCGCTCGACGTTTCGAACGGCAGCCTCAAACTGACGTCGAGGCCCGGTCTCGGCATCGAGATGGACCGTGAGTACCTGCAAGCCCACGAGATTGAGTTGGGCTGACGCATGTCGCCTCATGTCGGGGCTGCATGCCGCCGAAAAGCCCGCCTACCAAAACGAGGATAAGTGATGCCCAAGACCGGTGGAGCCGACGAAGCCCTTGATCGGGTGAACATGAACTCCAAGCCGTCCGATCTTCGCATCACCGACATGCGGGTGGCTGAAATCGTCGGCGCGCCGTTCACAACGGCGCTGCTCAAGATCTACACCAACCAGGGCATCGTCGGCCTTGGCGAGGTGCGCGACGGGGCCAGCGCCACCTACGCGCTGATGCTGAAGAGCCGGTTGCTTGGCGAGAATCCCTGCAACATCGATCGCCTGTTTCGCCGGATCAAGCAGTTCGGCGGGCACGGCCGGCAAGGCGGCGGCGTCTCGGCGGTCGAAATCGCGCTGTGGGATCTCGCCGGCAAGGCCTATGGCGTTCCGATCTACCAGATGCTCGGCGGCCGGTTTCGGGAGAAGGTGCGCCTCTATTGCGATACCGATGCAACCGTGCCGAGCGGCACAGAGACCGGCAAGCGCCTCAAGCAGCGCATGGAGCTCGGCTTCACCTTCCTCAAGATGGATCTGGGGCTGATGCAGATCGCGGATGTGCCCGGCGCGGTCGTGTCTCCTGCCGGCTCACTCGAAGGCTATCGCGTTCATCCCGCCCGCGGCCCACTCAAGACCGTTGATGAGCGGCGCGCCCGCAACGCGGCCTACGACCTGCATAATGTCGCCCACCCGTTTACCGGCCTCCATTTTTCCGACAAGGGCCTCGACCTGCTCGAGCAGTACATTGCCGAGGTTCGCGAGGTCATCGGCATGGAGATCCCGCTCGCTATCGACCACGTCGGCCACATCTCACTCCAGAACGGCATTCGGCTCGCCAGGCGAATTGAAAAATACGTGCCGGCCTGGCTCGAGGATGTAATCCCCTGGCAGTACACCGAGCAGTACCGGCAGTTGCAGGACGCCACCACGGTGCCCATCTGCACCGGCGAGGACATTTACCTCAAGGAGGGGTTCGAACCGTTGCTCAAGAGCGGTGGCCTCTCCATTATCCACCCGGACCTGCTCACCAGCGGGGGCATCCTGGAGACCAAGAAGATCGGCGACATGGCGCAGGATCACGGCGTCGCCATGGCCATCCACATGGCCGAAAGTCCAATCGCCGCGATGGCCGCGGCCCATGTCGCCACCGCGACCGAGAACTTCATGGCGCTCGAATATCACTCCGCCGATGTCGACTGGTGGGACGATATCGTCACCGGCCTTCCCAAGCCGCTCGTGCAGGACGGGTTCATCACTGTTCCGGACAAGCCGGGTCTGGGGATCGACGACGTCGTGGACGAGGTGATCTCGCAGCATCTGCAGCCGGGTGTCACCGGCCTCTGGCAATCCACCGAGCATTGGGACGATGAATATAGCTGGGACCGGACCTGGAGTTAGCCCAGACGCCCAGCCCTCATTCCTCAAGCTCACAGGGCCAACGACCGACTATTCGTGTCGACCTCTCCGAGGGGAGAGGCGAAGAAAGAAACGGACGAAACCATGATCTACGAACTGCGTATCTACGACTGCCTGCCGGGCAGGCTGCCGGCTTTGCTCAAGCGCTTTTCCGACCAAACGCTGGCCATCTGGGAGAGGCATGGCATCCGCCAAGCCGGGTTTTTCACCACGGCGATCGGCGAAAACAGCAATCGCCTTACCTATTTCCTCGCCTGGGAATCGCTGGCCGAGCGTGAGGCGAAATGGGCGGCTTTCGTCACCGATCCGGCATGGCACAGGGCCCGGGACGAGTCTGAGCGTGACGGGCAGATCGTTGCCAATATCGCCAGCCAGCTGCTCACACCGACAGCTTTCTCGTCTGTGAAATAGGACTGTGCCATGAAGATCACCGACCTGCGCTGCGCCGTCATCGGGCGGCATCCCATCGTTCGCGTCGTCACTGACGAGGGCCTCCATGGCCTTGGCGAGGTCGAGTTCACAAAGACCTATCTCAAGCCCTTTGTGCTGCATTTCCGCGAGGCGCTGATCGGCGAGGATCCGACCGACGTCGAGCGGGTGATGCTGAAGATCCGCCAGCGAGGTTCGTTCAAGCCCTATGGCGCCGCCGTCTCCGCGATCGAGCATGCGCTGTGGGACATTGCCGGCAAGGCCGCTGGCGTGCCGGCCTACAAACTGCTCGGCGGCAAGGTGCGCGACAAGGTGCGCGTCTATAACGGCTCGATCCGCCGGAAACGCGCGGGCGACCGGCCGGAGGATTATGCGGCCGACGTCAAATGGATGATGGAGCAGCCGCAGAACTTCTTCATGGTCAAGCAAGGAATCTCGTTCCACTCGAACATGAAGGACAGTATCGAGGACTTCCATTATGGCGTGACGCAGAAGAAGGCCGGCTATCACGGTGCCATGGATCAGGGCGTGATCAGCGAGCGCGGTTTCAACCACATGCTCGACTGCGTGATCGCCATGAAGGAAGTGCTGGGCGACAAGGTCAGCCTGGCGCTCGACTGCGGCCCGGGCTGGATGCTGCCCGATGCGATCAAGTTCGCTCGCGCGGTGGAGAAGTACAATTTGATGTGGCTCGAGGACATGCTGACCGGCGACTATGTGCCGTGGGTCAATCCGCAGGCCTATCGGGAGCTGACAACCTCCACCTCGACGCCGATCCATACCGGCGAGCAGATCTACTTGCGGCACAATTTCAAGGAGCTGATCGAGACGCAGGCCGTGCGCGTCATCGGCCCCGATCCTGCCGATATCGGCGGTATTGCCGAACTCAAATGGGTCGCCGAGCATGCCTACATGCACTCGATCCTGATGGCGCCGCATGGCACCGCGAATGGCCTGCTGGGCCTCGGCGCCCTGATCAACGTTTGCGCCACCTTGCCCGCCAACTACATCGCCTTCGAATATCCGAGCGCCTCTGACCCCTGGTGGGAGGATCTCGTGATCGGCCTGCCGTCGCAGATCGTGAAGGACAGCATGGTGGACCTGCTGGAAGCGCCGGGACTGGGCCTCGATATCGACGCCGAAGCAGCCAGGAAGTATCTCAGGGAAGAGGATACGGGCTTCTTTGATTGAAGCCCTCTTCTTTCGCCACCGGAACCACGCCGACCGCGCCGCTACATTCTCATCGGTATCCATCGTCAGACGCCTGTTGATGTGATCCACAGCTTGGGTCAAAGTCGGTTGGTCTGAACTGGACCTTCAAAGGCGGTGGCGTTGAAGCGGACTGGCAAAAACATCGTTGTCTGCTGCGATGGAACGGGAAACCAGATCGAGCGCAATCTCTCGAATGTCTTGAAGTTGTTCCGCATCCTGAAGAAGAATGAGGAGCAGCGCGTCTATTATGACGCCGGCATAGGAACCATCGGTGCCAGCGATGCCTGGACGCGATGGCGCCAGAACGCGAAATCCGTGTTCGAGCTCGCAACTGGATATGGTCTCGACGCTGAAATCGCCGGCGCCTACGCCTTCATCTGCAGGCACTACGTCGAAGGGGACGTAATCTTCCTCTTTGGCTTCAGCCGCGGAGCCTATACAGCCCGCGCCGTTGCGGGCTTGATCCACATGATCGGCCTGCTGCATCCGGACCAACTCAACATCGTCGAGTATGCCGTAAGCTCTTACAAGCAAGCCAGCGACGAGCACGATCTTAGCGTTGCCTGGCATTTTTCCAAGGTTTCAGGAGCCCGGGACGCGCGCATCAGATTTCTTGGTGTCTGGGACACCGTGGCGTCGATCATCGTGCCGCGAAGCGACCGGCTTCTGCCACAGCTCCTGACACTGCCGCATACGAGGACCAACCCGAGCGTCGAAGTCTTTCGACATGCAATTGCAATCGATGAGCATCGCCGCATGTTCCGGCTGAACCGGTGGATCGAGCCGCAGCCGTTCGTCGAAAATCCTTTCGACAAGATTGCGCCGGCAAAAGAGCAGGATATCAAACAAGTCTGGTTCGCCGGATCTCATTCGGATATCGGCGGTGGCTATCCTGAAGAGGAAAGCGCCATATCCAAATTTCCGCTCGACTGGATGGTTGATCAGGCCAAAGGATTTGGATTGCAGACCAATTGCCGCATGCTGGAGCGGCTTGTCTTCGGGGAAGGGAAGGGCGAGGGGACGATGACGTTCGTCAGCCCCGATCCGTTGGGGATCGTGCATGATTCAATGGCCGTGGGCTGGAAGCCGCTCGAGTGGATTCCAAAATCGGTTAAATGGCGTGAATGGAAGCGAAAATCGGTCCTCGGCTTCTACCTACCGCAAGCCGAGCCGCGCATGATCGAGCGACAGGAACGGCGGCCGCTGGTCCATCAGTCGGTTCTGGATCGGAAGGCGGCGATCCCGGCCTATAAGCCCGAGAATTTTCCAACCGCATTCGATGTTGAACCTTATGGTGACCTCATGCAGGACCACCTGGCCAACGAAGCCGCTACCTAGCGCGGACACCGAGCGGGCCAGCAGGTCTGTGACGGCAGAGAATTTCGGGTGGGTCGGTCCTACTTCGGCAGTCAACGCGCGGAACGCGCGCGTTTCGTCGGGTCATGGAACTCTGCTGCTTTCAACGCCGGTTCAACGAGACGGCAATGATGATGATAGCGCCCTTGATCACCTCCTGGATGCTGGTCGAAAGACCGAGCACGAGAAGACCGAATCCGAGAATTCCTATGAAGATTGCTCCGACGACAGAACCGACGATCGATCCATAGCCGCCGAAGAGACTTGTCCCGCCTATGATCACGGCCGCGATGACGTCGAGTTCGAGACCCGCCCCCAGGCTGGGATTGCCGGCGGTGGAGCGGGCCGCGAGCATCATGCCTGCAAGGGATGCCATCATGCCGGACAGCACAAAGGCGAAAATCTTGACGCTGTCCGTCCGCACCCCGGAAAAGCGGGCGGCTACAGGGTTTCCACCAGTCGCATAAACACGCCTGCCGAAGGGCATCTGGTGCAGAAGATAATAGCCGACGGCAGTTAGGACGATCGTCCACCAGATTGGCGCCTGCACGCCCAGAAAACTGCCGTTCCAGAACAGGTTCGAGAAATCATCGTCGACGATCGACACTGGCCGGGTGCCGGTGATCGTCAGCGCCAGTCCGGAAAAGATCGACAGCATGCCAAGGGTCACAAGAAACGATGGGATGCGTATTTTCGTAACAAGGATGCCGGAGGTGGCCCCGATCGCTGCGCCGGCTGCCAGCACCAGAAGAGCTGCGACGTAGGTGGGAACATCCTGGCCGAGCAGCAGCGCTCCGATCATCCCTGAAAAACTTGCAACCGATCCTACCGACAGGTCGATTTCGCCGCAGATGATGACGAATGTCATGCCGATCGCCATTGCCGAAACGATGGCCGTGATGCGCAGAACCGCGCTTGCGGTCGAGACAGACGCGAAGTGGGGAGCAAACAGGACGAAGTAGAGGGTTATCGCCAGGAAGATCACATAGGTGATGTGATCGCGGAAAAAATTTATCGCATTTGCGTGCGAGGGCATAGGCGAAGGTTTCATGCTGCAACTCCCTGGGCGCGCGTACTGGCTTGTCTGGCCGCCTCGGCCTGCAGCAACGCGCGAAGTTTTGTCTCGTCGTCCGCGCGATCGATGCTGCGCGTGATCCGCCCTTGCGCCATCACCAGAATGCGATCGGACAAATCCAGGAGTTCTTCGAGTTCCGAAGAAATGAGCAGCACGGCGACGCCTTCGCCGGCCGTGCGGCGCACAAGGTCGCGCATATCGCGCTTGGCATTGATGTCGACGCCGGAGGTTGGCTCGTCGAGGATCAACAGCTTCGGCTTCATGGCCAGCCATTTGGCGAAGACGATCTTCTGCTGATTGCCGCCCGAAAGCTCCTGGGCTTTCTGTAAGGGACCGCGGCACAGGATACTGAGATCGTCCCGGTATTGTCTGAACAGAGCCGTTATCCGGGCCTTCGCCATCGGCCCGAACGGACCCGCCAGCGAGAAATCGGAAAGACGCGGAAGGGCGAGGTTCTCCTCGATCGAGCGACCACCCACAAGACCTTCGAGCCGACGGTCTTCGGGAACAAGCGCGATACCGGCAGCGATGGCCCTGCTGACACTGCCCGGCTGAACGGGGTCGTTCCCGACGGCGATGTGGCCGGTTACATCCGGAAGGACGCCGAACAAGGCCTTGCCCAGGGTCGAGCGGCCACTGCCGACAAGCCCGGCAAGGCCGACGATCTCGCCCGGGCCGATCGAGAACGACACCCCGGACAGTTTGCGCGAGGTGGCAAGGCCACGGACCTCAAGAGCCGGCGTTCCGGCGGGCATTGCCGGTTGACGATTTGCTGGCGCGGCTGCGGCTGGGGAAGCTGTTTCGACCTTGGGCCGGGACATAAACGCCGCGATATCCTCGATGGACGTCTTCTCCGGATCGAGCGGACCGACCAGACGTCCATCCTTGATGATCGAGATGCGATCCGAAAGCTGCAGCACATCGGCCATGCGATGGCTGATGTAGACGATACCGATTCCGTTCTGCTTGAGCTGACCGATTGTCCGAAAAAGCGTTTCCTCCTCATGGATGGTCAGGGACGAAGTCGGCTCGTCCATTACGAGCAGCTTGGCGCCCCGCGAGATCGCTTTGAGAATCTCGACCATCTGGCGCTGAGCGAACGCCAGGTCGCCCACACGTGCCGAAGCATCGAGCGAGAAGGCATATCGCTCGATCAGAGCCCGGGCCTCGCGCAGCATTTTTCTGGCATCGACACGTCGGCCGAAGGCGAGCGGCTCGCGAAGGATAAACAGGTTTTCGGCAACCGAACGATTCGGCAACACGCTCAGCTCCTGGAAGATCATTGCGATTCCGCGATCGATCCTCTCTCGAAGCGACAGGGCGGTGACATCCTCGCCGTCGAACAGAATCCGGCCTTCGTCCGTCCGATACGCGCCCATGAGGATCTTCATGAGCGTCGACTTGCCCGCACCGTTTTCGCCGAGCAGTGCATGCGTTTCGCCGGCCTTGACCTCGAACGAAATGTCCGACAGCACGCGGTTCGCGCCAAACGACTTGCCGATGCGTTGCATCGTTACGATAGGGCGCTGGGACGTTGGAGTTTTCGCTTCGGCCATGACGATTTTCTCGATCGCTCGGGGAGCGCCGGCGGACTGCTGCGGCCCGCCGGCGAAAGAAGGAGCTAGAGCAATTCCAAGAAAAAGTGTGTACGGTTTTCCGTCCGGAATTGCGCAAAAACAAAGAGATAGAGCGGTTCGCCGTTTCCGTGAAACGGTGAACTGCTCTAGAAGCACTCGCCGTTGCAGATTTTCACCACCGAAGCCGGCGCATCTTCCTTGGTGACCTGCTTGAGGGCACTGAGAAGGTCGAGCTTCTTGACGCGCAACGTCGGTACCGAAATATACGGCGGGACGTCATGTCCAAGCAGAGCAAGCGCGGCCGCCTTGGCCTCCGCGACGCCCTGGTCATAGGGGCGTTGCGCACCCACGGCCAGAAACTCGCCACGTGCAACGTTCAGCGCGCTGTCTGCGGCAATGTCATTCGTGGTGATGACGATGTCGCGGCCGAGTGTCTTGGTCGCTGCCACGACCTGCTGCGCGGGCGTGTCCCAGGCAACGAAAATGCCCTTCATGTCGGGATGCGCCGTCAACATGGCTGTGGCGACCTCGTAGGCCTTCTCAGGCGCGGTGAAGGTACCGACGTCCGCGACCTTGATGTCGGGGTGTTCGCCGAATGCCTTGAGTGCGCCGACCTTGCGGGCCGCGACAGAGTAGTAATAGTCATAGACCAGCGTGATGATGCCGACCTCGCCCTTGCCGCCAATGGCCCCGACAAGTTCCTGCGCGGCGAAATAGGCGTTCTTCTCATTGTCGGAAGCGACAACGGACACATAGTCCTTGCCCGGCGCCATATCGACCGGAACGTTGTCCATGAAAACCAGCTTGATGCCGGCTGCCGCCGCCTTCTTGTAGGCTTCGGATTCGGACTTCGGATCGATCGGGATCGAGAAGATCACATCCGGCTTGCGTGCGATCATCTGCTCGAGATCACTGATCTGCTGGCCGGGCTGGAACTTGGCGTCGGTGGTTCCGACAACCTCGATGCCAAAATCCTTGAGCGTGTTCGAGATCCCGGCCACCTGCAATTGAGGCCAGCCGGCATCCATCGTGTGCATCACCAGCCCGGCGGTGAACTTTCCGGCCTTCAGCTTTGCAAGGTCGGCATCGGAGAATTTCAGCACGTCTGGCGACACCGCCGGTGGACCGTCCGGGAAGCCCGGAACGGGTTGGCCTCTCGGCGATAGAGGCAACGGCTCAAGCAACGCCTTTGCTTCCGGTGGAATGGTGTCGTCGGCGATCGCCGAAGATGCGGCCAGTCCTGATAGTGCCACGGCCAAAGCCGCCGCCATGAATCCACGATAGTGCATTTTATTCCTCCCGATGAGATGAAACGGCCATTGCGGCCGGGTAGCGACCTGGCTGGTCGTACTGGCTGGGCGCTGTTCAGCGCCCGTAAGGCATCAATGCCGCCGTGGCGGCACCCGAGTAATTCACGTAGACCGTCTTCTTGCGCATGTAGCTCTCGAGCCCGTGTACGCCGTCGTCACCGCCCAATCCGCTCTCGCGGAAGCCGACATGGAAGCCCTGCAGCATTTCTGGCCCGATCCGGTTCACATAGATTTCGCCAAACGAAACCTCGTTGACGGCGTTCATGACGCGACCAAGATCGTTGGTGAAAAGATAGGCCGACAGGCCATAGCGACTGGTATTGGCGATGCTGACTGCCTCCTCGAAGGTGTCGAAGGGCATGATCGGCACGACCGGGCCGAAGATTTCCCGCGTCATGATCGGCATGTCGGGCGTCACGTCGGTCAATACGGTCGGATTGAGCCAGTAGCCGCCGTCGATCGGCGCCTTGGCCGGGCGTCCGCCGGCCAGCGCCAGCTTCGCGCCGCCCGCGACGGCTTCCGCCAGGACCACCTCGACCTTTTCCAATTCCTCACGGCTGACTTTGGGACCGATATCGGTATTCGCCTGCATCGGGTCACCGACGACCAGCGACTTCGAGAACTCCACGAAGCGCGTGACGAACTGATCGTAAATCGAACGGTGAACGAGCGTGCGTTCGTTGCATATGCAGACCTGCCCGCAATTCATGTAGCGCGAAGTGGCCGCCGACCGTACCGCCAGGTCGAGATCGGCATCGGCCAGGACGATGAAGGGCGCCTTGCCGCCAAGCTCCAGCGAAACGGGCGTCAGGTGGCGCGAAGCATTCGCCATGATGCGCTTGCCGGTCGGCACGCTTCCGGTCATGGTGATGAGGTCGACGCCGGGTTCCGTGCACAGCACCTCGCCTATGGTTTCGCCTCGTCCTGTTATGATGTTGACGACGCCGTCCGGCACGCCCGCTTCCACAAAGATGCGAGCCATTTCGAGCGCCGAAAGCGGCGTGTCTTCATGCGGTTTGAGGACGATGGTGTCGCCGGCGATCATGGCGGGCGCCACCTTTCGGCTGACCAGGGCGCTCGGATAATTCCAGGGAATGATGGCGGCGACGACGCCTACGGGTACGCGCTGGATCCAGACCTGCTCTCCCGCGTAGTCGGATGGCAGGATCTCACCTTGAATGCGGCGGGCAAACTCGGCGTAGTAGTCGAAGAACTCGGCCGCACCGCCCACTTCACCCATGGCCTCATTGATCGGCTTGCCTTGTTCCCTGACGACCACCTCGGCCAGATGTCGGGTGTTCTGCCGGATCAACACCGCGATCCGCTTCATGATCGCCGCACGGGCGAGGGGTGATTTGAGCCCCCAGGCTTTCTGCGCCTTACGGGCTGCCTCTATCGCCTGGCGAGCCTGATCCGGACTTGCCTCGGGCACGTCGACAAAAACCTTGCCGTTGGCCGGGTTGATCACCGGGCGCGTGCCGGCTTCGCCGGTGACAAATCTGCCGTCGATCAGCATGAGATGGGACTTCTCTACAGCCATGATTCGATCCGCTTCTTCGTGCGTTGCAGGCGTGCCGGTGCCTAAGGTTTGGATTTTGCCGCGGCCATCTGAACGGCGAACTCGATCGCCTCGACCAGGCTGTCCTCGTTGGCGATGCCCTTGCCGGCGATGTCGAAGGCCGTGCCGTGGTCGACGGAGGTACGAATGATCGGAAGGCCGAGCGTCACATTGACACCGGAGAGCGCTTTCCATTCACCGGTCGCGGGATCGACATTGAAGCCGAGCAGCTTCACCGGAACATGGCCCTGATCGTGATACATCGCGACCACCGCATCATACTGACGGGCACGTAGCTTGACGAAGACCGTGTCGCCCGGAACAGGTCCAACCACGGCGAAATCGGGCGATGTGTAAGAGGCGACGACCGGGGTCGTGATGTCGATGTCCTCACGACCGAAAATGCCGCCTTCGCCAGCGTGCGGGTTGAGCGCGGCAATCGCAATGCGCGGATGGGCAATGCCGAGGCTCTGCAATGCCTCGACAGTCAACTCGATAACCCGGCGCAAACGAGGTTCGGTCAGTTTCGACGGAACCTGAGCCAGCGCCACATGGGTCGAGACATGGCTGACGCGAAAATCGCCATGGGCAAGCATCATCACGGAATCGCGTGCGCCTGTCAGCTCCGCCAGCATGTCGGTATGGCCGGCATAGTGATAGCCGGCCAGGTTGAGTGCTTCCTTGTTGAGAGGGGCCGTAACGATGCCTGCTATCGAGCCGGCCTGGGCCAGGCGAACAGCCTTTTCGATGGCCAGGTAGGCAAGGCGCCCGCCTTCGGCCGACATGACGCCTGTCTCTATGGGTGTCCGCTCTGGTCCGGCCTCAAGAATGGCCACGGGCGGAAAATGTCCGTTGGGCGAAGCCGACGGTTCTTCCCGCTCGATACGTCCTGAAATGGACTCCATCGCGCGCATCGCGGTGACGCTGCCGATGATGAGAAGCGACAGTGACCCCTCGGCAAGGCGCGGTTTCAGCCGTGCGCATGCCTTCGCGATGATCTCGGGGCCGATGCCCGCGGGATCACCCATTGTGATGCCGAGCCTTGGACCAGACATAAACACCCCATATCGGTCAATTGTGATCATCTTCTAATCCTTCTGGCCAGATATGCGCAATAGTTTTCTTTCGCGATCATTCGCAATCAAATTTCACGGCTGATCGGACTGCGCCTCTCCCTCTGCGGGCTGAAATCTCGACCGCACCCGGCTTCGCAGTGTTTTTTGACGCTATTTGACCGGCAAGGCGGATGTGCCGCGTCTTCGCCGGCGATCGTCCTGATCAGGAACGCGCGAGAGCGGCAAGCCTGCAGAGCAGGGCGCTGTCGCCGAACGCGCCCGATTTCGAAATCGTGGCCAGCCCCTCGAAAACGCCGCCTTTGATGACGGAAACCGGCAGCCCCGGCTCGATCTCGCTTTCGACCGTGAGTTCGACGGCGCCTAGGCTGTCGCACACCGACCGCAATGTTTCGCCGCCAGTGACGAGCAACGTGCCGGGCTTCGGCAAATCTTCGAGAAGCGAGGCAAACACCTTGCCGATATGATCCGCCACCGCGTGGCGATCACCCGATGCAGCGACGCTGACAATCGAAGGCGCGCCTTGCATCATCCGCTCCGCCAAGCGCTTTCTCGCTTTGTCGATGTCGCGTTCGATAACGATATGCGCATCCGCATGCCGGGCGGCAAAGACGGCCACCTGTCCCGCAGTGATCTCGTGATTTGTGCCGACAAGGCCAAGGAACGGCCCGGACAACGCAAGAGCAGGCTTCTGCGGGGCTTTCATGTGCCGAGCGAGTGCCGCCGCCAGGCCGCCTGTACCGACCCACAAGGTCCGTGCCTCCGACATTCCGGCCGTTGCGACGATCTTGTCCAGGTCCGTGTCCGTTTCGGCATCGTAGAGGGTGATGAAATGGACCGGTCGTGCCCTCGGTGTTGAACGCCCGACCGAAAAGCGCTGGCCGAGGTCGGCGAGGAGGTCGGGACCAACCATTTCAGGCCGATCGAGCCGCCATTGGCGCCCGGCGCGCGTAACACGCCCTTGAAATGGGAAAGCAGGCGCCAGCACAACGCGCTGGTACGTCCCCTCGACGATGCAGGCTTCTATTTCGGCGATGACGTGACCGCGCAAAAGGCTGTCGATCTTCTTGAAACTCAATTGTCCGGCGGCGAGCCATGGCGCGAGCGCCCGGTGCCTGGCGACGGCCGTCGCCTCGGCGCCCTCTCGTGTGGCGACATCGACAGCCATGCGCTCCGAAAGCGGACCGTCCAGTCGCCAGCTCACCCCAATGCCGTGGCCAGGCGATGCGAAGGAAACCGCGCTGTCCAGGGCGCCGGTCAGGTCGTCGGCTACGACCCGGATATCCACGCGCTCAAGAGCGCTCAACTGAAGAACCTGGACGGCTGACGCGCACGACGCGGACGTTCACATCGAGCGTCCGAAGATTGGTGAGGTGAGCTTGATCGATGCCCTCGTCGGTAATGATCTGGTGAATATCGGCCAGACGGCAGATGGTGCAGAAATTAGGGGCAGTGAACTTAGAATTGTCCGCAAGCACGACGACACGGCGCGCCGCCGCGATCATCGCCTGCTTCATCGCCGCTACCTCTAGCGAGGTCTCCGTGAGCATGTCTCCGGTGATGGCATGAGTCCCAAGGATGGCCACGTCGGCGTGGATGGTTCGCAGGAAATTCTCGCCGGGTTGGCCGACCAGGGTCAGAGAGCCTGGCTTGCAGGTGCCGCCAAGCATGACGAGGCGCACTTCCGGCACGGTTGCAAGTATCTGCGCGATCGCAAGGCTGTTGGTAACCGCCGTAAGCGGAATAGGCGCCGCGGCGATAGCGCGGGCGACTTCCAGCACGGTCGTGCTTGCGTCGAAAATGACGCTTTGGCCGGCGCGGAGTTCCGACATCATGGCGGCACCGATGGCCTCTTTCTCAGCCCTGGCGAAATGCGCCGCGGTGGCGAGATCCGGCTCGAAGGTGGCGAGTTCCGTGCGTTGAAGCATCGCCCCGCCATGCGTTCGCTCCAGTGCTCCCTGCCGTTCAAGCGTCTCGAGATCGCGCCGGATCGTCGAAGGCGATGCGCCGATGAGATCGATGAGCTCCTGAACGCCTACGGCTCCTTGCCGTTTAAGGCATTCGAGGATGAAGGCATGACGCTTGGCCGGAATCAAGTCGACCCGTCCGCGCCCGCCATCGTCTTCCCATGACCCGGCGGACGCCGAGGGCGCCATGTCCTCCACCGCTGATTTTCGGACATTCCTTGCCACGTTTGTATCTCCGCACGGTGCCGCAAACGCGCTCGCCTGAATCACGCGAGCGATCTGCCGCAAATATCATGAATCCATCCAGCAAGCCCAATCGTTTGTCATCTTGGTGGGCGAATTCCCACCGTTTTGGCTTGGTTAGAATTATTTTGACTGGTTTTTGACCGAATATGCTGATCAAACGTGGTCAACCTTGGTCGGAAGAGGTTGAAAAACGAGCAGTTTTCGTCAAAAAACTTTCTGCGGCGGCGGTAACGGCGCGGCAGATGGGGGGTGTAGACGATGAAGCGGCACTTCGTGATGCCGTTCTGCTGACGCGACCTGGAGACGACGTCGGTCCCGCCGGCCGAATTGGCTTGGCGCTGGCTGGCAACTCGGCCCGCGGAGGATCTTCTGACGAGGCGAGCGTCGTCGGAGTTCTCGATGCCCTGGGGCTTGCCCGGGATGACGAGACGGCGGCCGACTTGGCAGACGAGCTTACGCATCTTGCTGCGACCCACGGCACTGTCGGAACGACGATCGGCACCTTCGCGGCCGTCGAGCGCCGAGGCCTTCCACGCACTGGCGGGTCCTGGTTCGCCGACGCGCTGTTGGTACAGCGGCTGGGTTGGCCCCACGCGGGTCCCGCTGTTCGGTGGCGAAACCGCCAATGATCTTCATTTGAAATGCTTGCGGTCGATATGATCTCGATATAACATTTACGCAATCCAGGCATGACCCCACCGCTCCACTCGATCATTTCCAGGCTCCACCTGAAACAGCTGCGGCTCCTGGTCGCGCTGGGCGAGCACGGCTCGCTCCTGAAGGCCTCGCAGCAGGTCGCGTTGACGCAACCGGGCGCGAGCAAGGCATTGCAGGAAATCGAGACGACCTTCGGCACGCCGCTGTTCGTTCGCACCAACCGGGGCCTGGAGCCCAATGCCGTCGGCCATTGCGTGATCCGCTATGCGCGCCTGATCCAGACGGATCTCGCGCACCTGCGCGACGAGATCGTCGGAATCATGCGTGGCCAGGGCGGGCGGGTGGCGGCCGGCGTCATCATGGGCGCGGTGCCGCTGCTCACCGATGCCATCTCCGCGCTCGTTGCGCGGCAGGCCGACTTGTCCGTCGAGATCGTCGAGGACACCAGCGCCGCCCTGCTGGCCCAGCTCGAAGCCGGCCGGCTCGACCTGGCGATCTGCCGCACGACCATCAGCCAGGCGCCGCAGGTCTACGACAGCGTGAAGCTCCAGGATGAAACGCTCGCGGTGATCGCGAACGTCGGCCATCCGCTCCGGCACGCGAAGAAGCTCACCCTGCAGGAGCTGGCGCCATACCGATGGGTGGTATACCGCGCGAACATGCCGATGCGGCTCTTGCTCGAACGCGAATACCGCGATTGCGGGATCCGGTTCCCGCAGCACCTGCTCGAGACGACCTCCGCTTTTGCGACGCTGGCGCTGCTGCAGGCCAACCCGTCCTTCGTGGCCCTGGTGTCGATCGAAGTCGCGCAGTTCTTCGCGCACCGGCAGATGACGCGCATCCTGCCGCTGGCCCTGGCGTCGCGAAGCGAGGCCTATGAGCTCGTCACCCGCAAGGGGGCGTGGGTTCCGCCCGCCGCCAAACTGCTGATCGACGAATTGGTCCATCGCCAGTCCTGAGCATCAGGTCGGCGCGACCGCGCCGGTCAGCGCTGTATCCGCCAGGGTGCCGCATGGGCAAGGCGATGGACCTGGCCAGCGGGGCCGAGGGGGGCCGTCCGTGCGCGCCATGACCGAGCGGCTCGGCTTGCCGACGGGCTTGGCCCAACTGGGCGTGGCGCGCGATGTTCCCCGACATCGTCCGGGCGCCTTGAAGGACCACAGTCACCTGACCAACCCGCGCGTGGCATCCGACACCGGTTACGAAGCGATGCTCGAAGCCAGCCTTTAGGAAGCAAGCACACTATGTTCAACAACCTGATCGGCGGCGAGTGGGTCGAAGGCCCTCGCGTCTCGCGCAACATCAACCCCTCGGACACGCGCGACGTCATTGGCGAGTTCGCGCAAGCCGAGGCGGCCCAAGCCAGGCAGGCCATCGCCGCAGCCACCCAGGCCCAGTCCGCCTGGGGCCTGTCCACCCCGCAGCAGCGCTTCGACATCCTCGACGCCGCCGGCGCCGGGATCCTGGCGCGCAAGGCCGAACTGGGCGACCTGCTCGCCCGCGAGGGAGGCAAGACCCTGCCCGAGGCCATCGGCGAGGTGGCACGGGCCGGCAACATCTTCAAGTTCTTTGCCGGCGAAGCGCTGCGTGTCGGCGGCGACGTGGTGCCTTCCGTACGCCCGGCGTCGGCGTGGAAGTCACCCGCGAGCCCGTAGGCGTCGTGGGCCTGATCACGCCCTGGAACTTCCCCATCGCGATCCCCGCCTGGAAGATCGCCCCGGCCTTGGCCTGCGGCAACGCCGTGGTGCTCAAGCCCGCCGATCTCGTATACGGCAGCGCCTGGGCCATCGCCGACATCCTGCACCGCGCGGGCCTGCCAGCGGGGTGTTCAACCTGGTGATGGGCCGCGGCTCCGAAGTGGGCCAGGTGCTGCTGGACGACAAACGCGTCAACGCGATCAGCTTCACCGGCCCGGTGGCCACCGGCCAGCGCATCGCGCAGGCCTGTGTCGCGCGCATGGCCAAGTTCTTCATGCCGCCGGTGCTGGAATCACTGGCCTCGGGTCCGAGGAACAGGTAGTCCCGCCGGACCGAGAGGCCTGGCGGGACTATTGTTGAGAGCTGTAGTCCTGCTAATACGAACTGGAGGCTGCGTGCCTTCCTGCGATGATGCCCTGAGAGAGAGCTCGACCGTTCCCGTGCTGACTGAATCCGCCAGCAGCTTCGCCGGCGGCGTAGAGGCCGGGAATCACCTGAGAGGCATAGTCGAGGACCTGGCTTGAGCCGTTGATGCGCAGGCCGGACCGGGCGTCGTGGATCACCGGCGTCGACCAGGCGGCATAGAAGGGGCCCCGTTGGATCTTGTATTGGGGTGTCGGTTTGCCGAAGTCGGCGTCGGCACCCGCGTCAACAAAGCTGTTGTACCGCGTCACCGTTTCGACCAGGTTGCTTGCCGGCATCGGAACCCGCTGATGCGGCATGACGATCTTCTGTGCGAGTTCCTCCAGCGTGTTTGCCTGGAAGAAGAATCCATCGGGATCGACGAAGGGCGGCGCCACATTCCATCTCTGGCGGGCCACGGCATCTGCATCGAAGATGGCCCAGATCGGGCCACCGCCGTTGTGGCCGTCGCCGATTCCAGCCAGAGCGGCGTTGATCCAGTTTTGCGGGTTGTATGTGATGTTCTTGGCGTTCAGGTAGCTGCCCTGAGTGTACGGGTTGACCGAGCCAGCGCTGTTCGTCCCGAATTGACCTCCCGTTTCGTCGTAGAACCGCCTCCCGATCATGTTTACATGGATAACGTTCTGGTTGTTGACGTTGGCTAGTCCCGAAGCTTTCGCAAGGTGGAAGACAGGGCTATTGGGCCCCCACTGCAGGAACGAGTAGTTGTACCGCGTTCCGATGGCGGTTGGCTTGGTGATGTTAGTGCCGAACTCTCCAGTCTGGTTGTACGTGCCCGCGAGCGACGCGCCGACATTCAGCCCTGCGAGTATGCCGCTGGCGTCCTGGAAGGAATAGGGCTCGCCAGCGACGCCGCAGTACTCCGCGGTGAGCCGTGGGTCGAACTGTCGGCGGTATTCCACATTGCCGTTTCCGCCGCCACTCGCAATCACTACGCCCTTGCGTGCCTGAATGTTAACGAGGCGGCCCTGATTGGAGGCTACGACCCCGACCACGCCCGCTTTCGTCCGCAGCAGTGACTCCAAACGGTAATTCAGCAGGATCTTCACGCCACGCGCCTTTGCCGCGGCCTCCAGCGGATATATGAAGCCGGGCCCTTGAGACGTCGTCCGCTGTTGGCTCGCGGCTACCGGCAAGCCGGTCCGGACCGAGACGTAGTTCATGATCGCCGTATGCATCATACGGTTCACCGAGTTGCCGACCTCATTGCCGCCGACATTGTCGGGCCTGGATGTCGTCCACACGACGCCATGGCGGACCAGAAAGTTGTAAAGGTCGACGTTGACGTCGGCAAATGCCCGGATCAGCTCGCGATCGTTATAGCGGTAGCTCGGAAAGCCGTTCGCCTGGACGATGGACCAGTCGGTAAGGTCGCGATACAGGAGGTCTGGCGAGTCCGCGATGCCGGCCGCCATCTGGGCAGGGGTTCCGCCTCCCAGGGGAATGTTGCCTGAGCTGACGATGCCACGTCCCCCGATGTGCGGTTGCGCCTCGAGGACAATAACCGACGCGCCCGCCTCTGCGGCGGCGACTGCGGCCCCGAGGCCCGCCGAGCCGCAACCCACAACGACGATATCGGCTACGCGCGGGTCCGCGGCATTGGCAATGCTCGGCTGCAATATGCTGCTGGCCACCCCTGCGGCGGCGATTCCGGCGCCGGCCTTCAACAATGAGCGTCGGCTGACTGTCATTACGTTCTCCTCCTGATATTTTTAGACCAGCGCATTCGGGCCAGCGCATTCGGGATTGTTTGGATCTGGGCCTGAACAGCGAAACTCATTAATCGTGATCGCCGCAGAGACTTGGCCGGCCGGAGTATTGCAGCATTCGCTCGCGCGACAACTGAGAAGATGTGATCTCGGTATAACGTTTACTCAACCCAGGCATGGCCCCACCGCTCCACTCGATCGCTTCCAGGATCCACCTGAAACAGTTGCGGCTCCTACTCGCGCTGGGCGAGCATGGCTCGCTCCTCAAAGCCTCGCAGCAGGTCGCGTTGACGCAACCGGGCGAGCAAGGCATTGCAGGAAATCGAGACGACCTTCGGTCGCCGCTGGGTTACGGCAGGCCGGAACGCATTGTCATCGACGGCAGCCAAACCAACCGCGAGGCGGTCATTTCCTGCGATGCTGAAAGCCGTCTGCGGGACCGCCCGCGACGTTCACCGAAGCCGATTCACATCCGCAACAGCAAGTACCTCAATAATTGGATCGAACAGAACCATCGACGCGTCAAGCGCCGCATCCACTCCATGTTCGGCTTCAAGTGAATGCGACCGCCGAGGTTATTCTCACTGGCATGGAGATGGTTCACATGATGCGCAGACAGCAGGCGAGGTTTGCCTACAATCCATCTCCCTCGATCGCCGAGCAGTTCGAGATCCTGGCAGCCTGATCAGCGACGCGAAAACAAAAGAACGATTTGCGACAGAGCCCGCGAATGTCGATAGCCAGCGGCAGCCTTGCGCCGTCTGCATGCCACGCTGTTTTGCAAGCCTGTTATCGGCGCCAATCGTACAGCCCTGCGGAGTTCAGAAGCCGATGCCGTAGCGCTGCAGACACGGCGCGAGCGCTTCGGCCGCGCCGCAACGCGCGGGCAGCTCGACGCGTAACCGCGCATAGGCCCATTGCCGCCAGGGACGCGGAGAACTGCCGGATATCTCGATACGGACGAGTGACGGCATGCGGTTGGTGCTTGTCCATTCGGGGCTGAGCGCGCCGTCCGGCCCGGCATAGCTGAACGAAAGCTTCAGATCGCCTCGCACCAGCGGAAGATCCTCCCCGCCCTCGCCCATCCTGTGATCGCGGCGGGCACGAATGAGGGCCTCGTCGGCTCCGGCCCGACCCATCGAATAGGTGATGTCATCAAGTCCCGCACGCGGCTCGTAGCCGAGCGCCGGGCGCTCGAAGGTGACCTCGTCGGCATGGCCGGTGAAGCGGATCGCAGCGGCTCCCTCCGGGTTGGAATAGCCGGGCTGCGCCGCCTCCAGATCCTCGACCATCCGGTCGAGAATCACCGCCACCGTGTCCTCCTGCCCGCCTCTGGCGATTATCCCCTGCCATTGGCGCAGCCAGGTTCCGGTGTAGAGTGCCAGCCCGCCAAACAGCATCGTCGCAAGCACCAGCGAAGCCAATGCCTCGATCAGCGTGAAGCCGGCCCGAGCGCTGCGTTTCCTTGTCATTGCCGCTTGCCGAGGCGCACGGTCTGCATCGCGTCGTCATCCGATCCGTCGGTGCTGCGAACGGTGACGGAGTAAAGCTGCCATCCGGCGCGAGCCAGGGCAGTGCCGCGTTCGAAGCGGTACGGTTCCACGATGACCGTGAAGCCTCCGATCACGCGCCGGCCCGTTCGCAACGGGCTAAGGGTCATCGCCGCCGCCATGGCAGCCTGCATGCCGACACGGCGTTCGGTCGATCGTTCCAGACCCGCGAACGCACCTGCGGTGCCCGTGATCATGCGCGCGATCGGAACGATCAGCAGCACGGCGACGGCAAGCGAGGCCAGAACCTCGATCAGCGTGAAGCCGCGTCTGCGCCGTCCTGTCATTTCGGCCTCATTTCCACGCGGCCGGTCAACCAGTCGACGCGCAGTTCGATCTCCCGGCCGCTGGCGGACAGTGTCATGACGCCCCCACACGACCGTCCGTCGGCAAGGAAGCGCAAGGCTCTGCTTCCGCCTCGTATGGGACACCGGTCCGACGTGACCCAGTTCATGGCCACCCCATCCCTGATCGAGATCGGATTGGCGCCATCCACCTGGATGCGTTTGTTTCCCGGATCGACCCTCACGTCGGCGACGCTGCCCGTGGTCAGCGCCTTCGCTCTGCCCTTGCGGAACTCCCCGCTGACGCGAACCGCCTCGCCAGAAAGCTCGGCAGCCCCGATGCTGGAACGCGGGCGCGGCATCAGCACGAAGGCCGCGAGAGCGACGATCGCAAGCGCCGCGACCACGTCGAGCAGCACGACACCGCGTTGCGTCCTTTTGCGGTTGCTGTTGCCCTTAGGGCTGGGCGGACACATTGGAGCCGCGCCCACCGGGCCCGTCGGTGGTGATGTTGAACGTCTTTCCGTCGCTTGCGTATCTGTATTCATGACCCCACGGATCGAGCGGAACGGTCTCGCCGCGAACGTATGGCCCGTTCCAGACCTGGATGGTCGAGGGCTTGCGCACCAGCGCTCCCAGCCCCTCGGCCTGCACCGGATAACGGCCGACATCGATGTAGAAGATGTCGAGCGCGCTGGAAAACGCCTCGATCTGAAGCTTCGCCGCACGCACGCGCGAGTCGGACAACTGCGCGAGAACACGAGGACCGACGAGCGCCGAAATCAGGCCGATGATGGCCAGCACGACCAGCATCTCGATCAGCGTAAAGCCTGCCTCGCGGCGCCGGGCATGCTTGCGCTGCATGAGATTGGGACCAACTGCGAAATGAACGCTCATGCAAACAGCCTCCTAGCGGACCATGTCGTTGAATGACATGAGGGTGGACATGATCGACACGATCATACCACCGATCAAGATACTGATGGTTGCCACTGCCGCAGGGCCGACAAGCCCGACGATACGGGACAGCGAACGCTCCAGCCGCACTTCATAGAAGTCGGCGACACGATAGGCCAGCCCTGCGAGTTCGCCACTTTGCTCGCCGAGCCTCAACATGCGCACCGCCAGCGGGGGAAGCTGAAGAATCTCAAGCGCATGGCCAAGCCTATTCCCCTGCCTCAGCGCGTCGGACGCCTGCTGCGCGCGTGCCCGCGCGGCCTCGCCGTGGTCGACGGTATCGCTGATGAGCTTGAAGGCCACAGGAACCGCCACGCCGGTCTCGACCATGATGCCCAGGAGACGGGCGAAGCGCCCCGTCCGATAGCTCCCCGGTATCTCCGACAAAAGCGGAAGTTTCTTGGCGAAACCCCAAAGCCATGCCCAGAGAAGGCCCCGCCGCGCCGCCACGAACCCCAGCAATACGAGTATCGAAGCCGCAAGCAAAAGGACCAGCCCATAAGCGCGCAGGAAATTCGAGACCGCGAACATCACCACCATCAGCATGTCCTTCTTGCCGCTCTGCATGAGCATCGGTTCGAACTGAGGAACGACCCCCACCAGGAAGAAGACCAGTACGCAGATCGTGCCGGCAAACAGGACTGCCGGATACCGCAGCGCCTCGCTGACTTTGGCCCGCAATGCCTCGAAATGCTGGCGCTCCTGCACGATGCGCGACAGGAGGGTGGGTAACTTGCCGGAGGTCTCCGCGACACGAACCATGGCGACCTGGAACGCCGGGAACAGAGCGGGCCAGGCTTCCAGCGCTCTGGAGAACGAGGTGCCCGACGCCAGGTCGGTGCGAATGCCGGCAACCACGGGCTTAAGCCTGCCGCTGTCGAATTCCTTTTCCATGATCGCCAGCGCTTCGTCGATCCGGATCCCCGCATTCAGCATGATCGACAGGTCGGAGAGCAGCCGCGTGACCTGCGACGCCGGTATTCGGGTCGAAAACAGCGGTGCGCGCGATGCAGACTGCCTCGGTTCGACACTTACCGGGATCAGCCCGCGCGCCCCGAGCTTCTGGACGGCATCGTCGGAATCGGACGCATCGATCCGCCCGAGTTCGAGACGACCCTCGCCATTCAAAGCCTTGTATGCGAATGCCGTGGAGACCATGGAGGCCAAATTTCCTAACTGTACGCCTCTACTGGAGACGTTCGTTCCTGATAGCTGTCTGTGAAAGAAACTCGCTCCATTAATCCCTGCCGGAGGCTCGGAATGTGCAACCACTCCATTTGGATCAACCCCCTGAAGGCGTGGGCACCGGCTCCTCCGGTGGCAACATTTGTTCACCGCTTGCCTCATCCGAAAACCGCAGCGAGGCGCGTCCTCCCGCTCCATCGAGCTTGACTTCGAACTGGCCGACTTCCTTCAGGGTCCAACCTTCCCGGCTTTCCCCCGTGCGCAGCGTGAAGGCCGCCATTTCGGCCGGGGTGGTGAAGGTCGCGCTGTTGAGCCTTTCCGACCGCACGATGCCAACCAATTGCCACTCGGGCGCCGCGGCAGGCGGGGGCTCGGGTTCCGGCTCGGGCTGCACGACAATAAGTTCCGGCTCGGGGGCACCGAACGCGATCGGGGCAGTCCGGTCCGGCGAGAACAGGGGCCGATCCCGAAGCGCCGCATAGTCGCTCACCTGGCGTTCCCTGACCGATAGCTTTTCTGCGCCGAAGGACAGGCTCGAAGAGGCCGCGATGGCGGCGAGCATCATTGTCGCGCCCAGCATGGTCATCATGACTGGGGTCCCTTCTCCCGGAAGGCCGACAGCGTGACGTTCAGCGACAGCGGCCGATCCATGGAACCCGAGGTCTGATTCCCCCCCAGATCGACGTTTCGGTTCAACCGAAGCCTGAAGCTATCAACGACCATGACGGGCGAGCTTGCCTCGATGGCGTACATGAGATCGGGCAGCGATTGCTCCATAACCTCGATATCGGCAGTTAAACGAATGCGTTCCAAAGACTCCAACTGAGGATCGCTTATATCGGCGACCTCACCGTCTGTGGGAACATCGACGCGCCGGATAACGGCACCCACGCGTTCAACGCGGTTGGAGAGCAGACTCTGGAATTCGGCCGAGACGAGCCCACTGGTTTGGGCATCGAGAAGAATCTTGCCCTCGCCGGGATCCAGAGCCTGGTTCGCGCCTTGGGGAACCGGGGAAGTGGACGCCTTGCTTTCGAGCAAGGCGGTACGTTCCTCATAGAGCGCCAGCGCGCCCGCCTCCGCGCGCCAGGACAGCAGCGTATCGGCGACGAGTACAAGAGCTCCGACGACCAGCAGGGCCATGACGACCAGGGATTGAAGCCGCGTGTCGCGCCACAGGGGTGTCGTCCTCATCGCAGCGAACCTCCCGTGCGGATGAGCGGGCGGGTATCGACCTCGAACTCCGAGGTAACGCCATCCTCGCCGCGCAGGGCCGATCCGACCAGCTTGCTGTCTTCGAAGCGACCCGACGATTCCAGCGCGGTCAGTACTTCGGGCACGTCCTTGGTCCGGCCCGAGAGACGCATGCGGCCATTGGCGAAGGACACCTCAATGGCATAGGAATGCGTCGGCAAAACCTGAGCCAGGTCGTCCAATGCTCCCAGCGCGCTTATCGCGTCGTCCTTGATATTCAGCGCCTCCTGCTCAGGCGCTGTTTCAGCCTTGTCCGGAGTCGCCGCCAGCGCGATTGCCTGGCGCGCCTTCTCGGCCCGGATCTCGACGGCGGCGCGGCGCTCGGCATAGTTGTTCTGGATCATCGGCCGCACCGCCGGAGCCGTGACTGCAGCGACTAGGCTTACGCCCAGAACTCCGGCAAGGACAAACTTTATCCGGCCACGCGTGCCGGTGACCCGTTGCCGCTGTGTCAATACTTCCACGGCATCGCCTTCCGGAAACGGCGCCGAGATCACGACCTGGCGGGCCTCGGCCACGTTCAGGCAGGCCAAGGCAGCAGCGACACGCGACCTCGGAACGATTGCGACGGCGACGGTGATCTGCCGCGCCTCACGGCTGATCCCGAGGACCCTGTGGCCGAAATAGATATCGGAAGCAGGCAATGGTGAAAGCGCGCCCATCCGCGACGTAACGATGCCTTCGACGTGGCTGGCAGCCTCCATCGGCAGTTCGATCCGGCGCGCGATCACCCAGCTCGCCGGGATGCCGAGATGGACCGCCTTTCCATTCACCGCGGTGCGCAATGCGGCCGGCGCCTGCGTGTCTGGAGAAATCGGTATCAACAGGGGTGCTGACGGCTTTCGGCTGGTCGCCGGCTCGATTTCAAGCGCGCTCCCATCGTCCGCGACCCGCGCGACCACGCGGCTGCCGGATTTGACGCGCGCAAGTTCATCCAGCAGGGAGGCCGGTCCCGCGATCCAGTCATCCAAGCCGCGGATCGCCGCGGTGAAAGGATAAGCCATTCCGGTCAAACCCCAGAGCAGAAGCCGGCACCGGATCCGGAGTTCCGTCGCCCGCGTGAATACAAATCATAGCGCATCTTCAGGCCCTAATTCCAGATCAGTCACAGTTCTTCGCCAATCGAGCACCGATCTTGAACGCAGAGTAGGAACTGTTCTAATGATTGTCGCGCGGCAGGCCGCTGGTGACGGCGATGTTCTGGTACTTCACCGCCGGCTTCAGAACCATTCCCTCGGACAACTGGTCAACCATTGACCGCTGGATCTCCTGCCAGGGTGTCTGATGCTTCGGATATGCATAGCCGCCCTTGTTTTGCAGGTCGACGCGACGGCGCTTGATCTCGTCGTCCGACACGAGGATGTCGGCGGTCCCCTTGCGCAGGTCGATGCGTACCCGGTCACCCGTACGCAGCAGCGCAAGGCCACCACCGACGGCCGCCTCGGGCGAGGCGTTGAGGATCGATGGAGAGCCGGAAGTGCCGGACTGACGGCCATCGCCGATGCAGGGCAGCGAGTGGATGCCCGCCTTCAGCAGGTAGGCCGGCGGCTGCATGTTCACGACTTCGGCGCCGCCCGGATAACCGACAGGGCCGGCTCCGCGCATGAACAGGATGGTATTCTCGTTCAGGCCGAGTGACGGATCCTCAATGCGACGGTGGTAGTCTTCCGGACCGTCGAAGACGACGGCGACGCCCTCGAAGGCATCGGGGTCTCGCGGATTTGACAGATAGCGGTCGCGAAACTCCGGCGAGATGACCGACGTCTTCATGATTGCGGAATCGAACAGATTGCCTTTCAGGTTGATGAAGCCGGCTTCCTTCCTGAGCGGATTGGCCACGGTACGGATGACCTTGCCGTCGAGATTCTCCGCCGCGGCGCAATTGTCGCCGATCGTGCGGCCGTTGACGGTCATGGCTCCAGGATGCGGCAGCAAGCCGGCCTTCATCAGCTCTGCCACCACGGCCGGCACACCGCCCGCATGATGATAGTCCTCGCCGAGATATTCACCGGCCGGCTGGAGATTTACGATCAGCGGAACGTGGTGACCGACCTTCTGCCAGTCATCGACGGTCAGGGACACGCCGAGATGCCGCGCGATGGCGTTGAGGTGGATCGGCGCATTGGTCGAGCCGCCGATGGCAGAATTGACGACGATGGCGTTCTCGAAGGCTTCCCGCGTCATGATGTCGGAGGGTTTCAAGTCCTCGCGCACCATGTCGACGATGCGCTTGCCGGTTTGGTAGGCGATCTGGCCGCGCTCGCGATAGGGTGCTGGAATGGCGGCGGAGCCCGGCAACTGCATGCCGAGCGCCTCGGCCAGCGAGTTCATCGTCGTCGCCGTGCCCATCGTGTTGCAGTAGCCGACGGACGGCGCCGATGAAGCGACGATGTCCATGAACTGGTCGTAGTCGATCTCTCCTGCCGCCAGCCTTTCGCGTGACTTCCACACGACCGTGCCGGAGCCGGTGCGTTCGCCCTTGTGCCAGCCGTTCAGCATCGGGCCGACGGACAGCGCTATGGCTGGAATGTTGACGGTGGCCGCGGCCATCAGCAGCGCCGGGGTGGTCTTGTCGCAGCCGATGGTCAGCACGACGCCATCCAGCGGATAGCCATAAAGCAACTCGACGAGAGCGAGATAGGCGAGGTTGCGGTCGAGCGCGGCGGTGGGCCGCTTGCCTGTCTCCTGGATCGGGTGGACCGGGAATTCCAACGGCACCCCGCCGGCGGCCACAATGCCGTCGCGCACGCGCTTGGCGAGCTCGATATGATGCCGGTTGCAAGGTGACAGGTCCGAGCCCGTCTGGGCGATGCCGATAAGCGGCTTTCCGGACTGCAGTTCTTCGCGGGTCAGCCCATAGTTCAGATAGCGTTCGAGGTAGAGCGCCGTCATGCCGGGATTGTCCGGATTGTCGAACCACTCGCGCGAGCGTAGCCGCTTCGCACCATTGATCTTGGACATTTACACCTCCAGAACCGCCGTTTGGCCATCGATATGGCATCGGCAACTGTCGGACAAGTACCCTCAATCAGATATGTGGACAAATTGCCCATTTTGTGGATTGTAGTAAGATGTGAACGATACGGCAGGCGCGCAGATGCGCCGCGTGCCGGGGAGGGGTAGCCAAGCGTGAGCCAGATCATCTTCATTCCCGCCGAGGGCGGCTCGGGCGAACCCCGTGTCGCGGCGTCGCCCGATACGGTGAAGCGCATAGCCCCCCTTGGCTTTGACGTGGTCGTTGAGAGCGGAGCGGGCACACTGTCCCGCATCGCCGACGAAGACTACGCGAAGGCCGGTGCCACCATTGGTTCCGCATCCGATGCGGCCCGTGCGGATGTGATTCTGAAGGTGCGCCGGCCGACGGATGCGGAGCTGAAAAGCTACAAGTCAGGCGCTGCGGTCATCGCCATCATGGATCCCTATGGCAACGATGCCGCCGTCGCGGCGCTGGCCAAGGCCGGGGTGACCGCCTTTGCGATGGAATTCATGCCGCGCATCACGCGCGCCCAGTCGATGGACGTCTTGTCCTCGCAGGCTAACCTTGCCGGCTACCAGGCGGTGATCGACGGCGCTGCCGAATACGATCGCGCGCTGCCGATGATGATGACGGCGGCAGGCACGGTTCCTGCCGCCAAGGTGTTCATCATGGGCGTCGGCGTCGCCGGCCTGCAGGCGATCGCCACCGCGCGCCGGCTCGGCGCGGTCGTCACCGCGACCGACGTTCGCCCCGCCGCCAAGGAACAGGTCGCCTCGCTTGGCGCAAAGTTCCTCGCCGTCGAGGACGAGGAGTTCAAGGCGGCCGAGACCGCCGGCGGCTACGCCAAGGAGATGTCCAGGGAGTACCAGGCCAAGCAGGCGGCGCTGACCGCCGAGCACATCGCCAAGCAGGACATCGTCATCACCACGGCGCTGATCCCCGGCCGCCCGGCGCCGAGGCTGGTGTCGGCTGACATGGTCGCCTCGATGAAGCCCGGTTCGGTGATCGTCGATCTTGCTGTGGAGCGCGGCGGCAATGTCGAGGACGCTGTGCCTGGCAAGGTCGTGACGACGGCCAACGGCGTCAAGATCGTCGGCCATCTCAACGTGCCGGGCCGCGTCGCGGCCTCCGCTTCGCTGCTCTACGCCAGGAACCTTTTTGCTTTCCTCGAGACGCTGGTCGACAAGGCGACGAAGACGCTTGCCATCAACCGCGATGACGATCTGGTCAAGGCGACGATGCTGACCGACGGCGGCAAGATCGTCCATCCGGCCTTCGCCAAGGCCGACCAGCAGCCGCCAAAGGGCCAATATATCGAACCGCCGGCGATCCCGGCCAGCACAATGGTCGCTGATGCTTCGGCGCCCAAGAAAGCCGCGCCCAGGAAAGCCGCGCCCAAGCAAGCCGCCGCATCCAAGCCCTCGCTGCCAAAGTCGCCCTCGCCAAAGTCGCCCTCGCCCAAGCCGAAAGGGACCGCGTGATGGACCAGACCTTGCAGAAAGCCCTCGACCAGCTCGACCAGGCAAGTGCCGCCGTCCGGCTGGCGGTGCAGAACCTGGCAAATGCTCCCGGCGGCGCTGAGGCGGCCGGCGACGCCGCGCACGCGCTGTCGGGCGGCGCCATCGATCCCTTCGTCTTCCGCCTGGCCATCTTCGTGCTGGCGATCTTCGTCGGCTATTACGTCGTCTGGTCGGTGACGCCTGCGCTGCACACGCCGCTGATGGCCGTCACCAACGCCATCTCCTCGGTCATCGTCGTCGGCGCGCTGCTTGCCGTCGGCATCGCCGCCTCCGGCGTCGCCGCGGGCTTCGGCTTCGTCGCGCTGATGCTGGTGTCGGTCAACATCTTCGGCGGCTTCCTCGTCACCCAGCGCATGCTGGCAATGTACAAGAAGAAGGACAAGTGACGTGACCGTCAATCTCGCCTCCTTCCTCTATCTGGTCTCCGGCATCCTGTTCATCCTGGCGCTGCGCGGCCTGTCGCACCCGACCACCAGCCGGCAAGGCAATCTCTACGGCATGATCGGCATGGGCATCGCCATCGCCACCACGCTGGCGCTGGCCACGCCATCGGCCGGACGCTTCGGCCTGATCGTGCTCGGCCTTGCCATCGGCGGCGGCGTCGGCGCCGTCACGGCCAGGCGCATCGCCATGACCTCGATGCCGCAACTGGTCGCCGCCTTCCACTCGCTCGTCGGCCTTGCCGCCGTCATGGTGGCGGCCGCCGCCATCTATGCGCCGGAAAGCTTCGGCATCGGCACGGCGGGCGACATCCACGCCCAGGCGCTGGTCGAAATGAGCCTGGGTGTGGCCATCGGCGCCATCACCTTCACCGGCTCGGTCATCGCCTTCCTCAAGCTTGACGGGCGCATGTCCGGCAAGCCGATCATGATCGGCGGCCGCCATTTCATCAACATCGCGCTTGGCATCGCCTTGGTCGTGCTGATCGTGCTTTTGGTCACCACCGAATCGAAGCTCGTCTTCTGGCTCATCGTTGCCGCATCGCTGGTGCTGGGCGTGCTGCTCATCATCCCCATCGGCGGCGCCGACATGCCGGTCGTGGTGTCGATGCTCAACTCCTATTCGGGTTGGGCGGCCGCGGCTCTGGGCTTCACGCTCGGCAATCTGGCGCTGATCATCACCGGCGCCCTGGTCGGCTCGTCGGGCGCCATCCTGTCCTACATCATGTGCAAGGGCATGAACCGCTCCTTCATCTCCGTCATCCTCGGCGGCTTCGGTGGTGAGACCGCAGCCGCGGGCGCTGATGATGGGATCGAGCGCACGGTCAAGCAGGGCTCGGCCGATGATGCCGCCTATCTGATGATGAACGCACAGAAGGTCATCATCGTCCCGGGCTACGGCATGGCCGTCGCCCAGGCGCAGCATGCGCTGCGCGAGATGGCCGACAAGCTCAAGGCCAATGGCGTCGACGTCAAATACGCCATCCACCCCGTGGCCGGCCGCATGCCGGGCCACATGAACGTGCTCTTGGCCGAAGCCAACGTGCCTTACGACGAAGTGTTCGAGCTCGAGGACATCAATTCCGAATTCGCGCAGGCCGACGTCGCCTATGTCATCGGCGCCAACGACGTCACCAACCCGTCCGCGCGGGATGACAAGAGCTCACCTATTTACGGTATGCCGATCCTCGACGTCGACAAGGCGCGCACCTGCCTGTTCGTCAAGCGCTCGCTCGGCTCCGGCTATGCCGGCATCGACAACACGCTGTTCTACAAGGACGGCACCATGATGCTGCTCGGCGACGCCAAGAAGATGACCGAGGAAATCGTCAAGGCCATGGATCACTGAGATTGATACGCCCAGCAAGGCGAGGAAACGGGAAGGGCTCCAGCCACTCCAAGCCTGCTCATTCCAACGCGGCGCAGTCTGCCTTTGCGGCCAAGATATCCTTCCTCGGCCGAGGCGGCCATCGGCTACGATCGTCACGGTCGCATGGGTCATGACGATTTCCCACCAGCTGCTGGCGGGCGTTACGCTTGCCGTGGTCGAGTGGGGTTCCGCAACATTGGCGGCGATATGTGGATGTAGCGAAAGATTCTCAATAGCTACCTTCGTGTGACACCCGGTTCACCGTCTGGTGGGAGTAGAAGGGCACGGGCTCTTGACACCTATACCGCACAGCCTTCTGGTCTGGCGCAGCTTTCCGGGGAACCGCCGGATCCGGAATCGTATGTCAGGCAGACCGCTCTGCGGACTAAGCCGACAGCTGGATTCGGCATGCGCAAGCCGGCGTCCATTGTGCTCAAGGGTCAAGTGCGACAGGTACGTTCAATGAACCCAAAGCTTACAGACTTACACTCGCTCTTGTCGTCCATGGCCGATGCCGGACTGGCGAGCCGCGAGGCTACGCGGGGCCTTTTCGGTGAGAGCACGGCCTCGCGAGCCTCCGACCTGCACCGTCTGATCGAAGCGCAGATAGTCGACGCCGATGCCCTCGCAGGCTTCCTGTCGTCCTATTATGGCGTGCGGCTTCTCGACCGGCACCAGCTCGCCGACTACAGGCCCGTCGCGCAGAATCTCTCAAACCGATTTCTTGTGGAGAACTGGATCGCGCCGCTCACGGCGCCTGACGGGAGCGCCGTCATAGGGGTTCTCCACCCTGGAGACGCAGACCCGATAGAGGCGCTGGGATCCGTTCTCGACGGTGACGTCGAGGTCTGCGTGGTTCCCGCACCCGACCTGGAATCCTGCCTGGAACGCCTTTCCGGCACCCAGGATGTTGCCCAGGCCACCGGCGAAGGAGCAACCTCCGAAGCGGCTATCGCAAGCCTGCGGGATCTCGCGAGCGGCGCGCCGGTTGTGGTTGTCGTCGACGACATCTTCCGGCGCGCGCTCGACCTGAGGGCAACCGACATCCACCTGGAACCGATGCGCGGACGGCTCGTGATGCGTTTCCGTATCGACGGCGTCTTGCGGATCATGCCTCCGCCGCCGCACGAAATGGGCGATGCGATCGTGTCGCGAATCAAGGTTCTCGCCGGCCTCGACATCACCGAGCGCCGCAAGCCTCAGGATGGTGCGATGCGCCTTCCCATCGGCGACCGCGAAGTCGAACTGCGCGTTGCCACCCTCTCCTCCATCCATGGCGAGACCGTCGTCATGCGCATCCTGCACCGCGACAGCGTCCTGCTCGATTTCGCGGGCGTGGGCCTGGATGACCAAGAACGGCAGACGCTGGACCGGCTCCTTGAGCACACCCATGGAATGATCGCCGTCGCCGGCCCGACCGGCAGCGGCAAGACGACGACGCTCGCCGCCGCGCTCTCGAAGCTAAACGATCCGGGACGCAAGATCGTGACCATCGAGGATCCCGTCGAGTACCAGATCCCCGGCATCGTGCAGTCGCAGATCAACTCGGCGATCGGCATCACCTTCTCATCCGCGATCCGGACGTTCGTGCGACAGGACCCCGACGTGATCCTGGTCGGCGAGATACGCGACGGCGAGACGGCACGGGCCGCCGTCCAGGCAGCGCTCACCGGACACCTCGTTCTCACCACGGTCCACGCGAACACCGCGGCGGCGGCCTTCACGCGTATGCGCGACCTGGGTGTCGAGACCTATCTGCTGGTCGGCGCCATCCGCGGCATCATCTCCCAGCGCCTGTTGCGGCGGCTCTGCGATCACTGCAAGCAGGAAGGAATTCTTTCGACCGAGACTTTCTCCTCCGACTCGCGTTACCAGGCCGTCGGGTTCTCCCAGGGCCAGAAAGTGTTCAACGCAGTGGGCTGCGGCCGTTGCAACGGCACGGGGTATCGAGGCCGCATCGCCGTGTTCGAGATCCTGGTCCTAGAGGAAGCTATCATCGAGCTCGCTTCACAAGGAGCAGACCACTCCAGGATCGAAGCGCTCGCGCTGGAACGGGGCATGAGCACGATGGCGCATGACGGTGCCAGGAAGGCAGGGCAAGGTCTCACCTCGCCGGCGGAGGTGCTCAGGGTCACCGGGTTTCGCTGAGCGCATCATCCACGTCCGTGCCTGCCTCTGACCCGCGGACTGGCGGTTGGAATCGCCTTCGCAGGACTGGCCACTATTGCCCGCCACCTTCGCCATGATAGGGCTCGATGCTTTCGCCCTCCAGGACGTAGCCCGAAGCAACTTCGCTTGAACCGTCCACAAAGGAGAGGTCTTTCCTTTCGGACTGCACGCGCATCGTGCCGGTTATCATCACGCCCTCGAACAGGGCCGCAGGCGCGTACGGAGCAGTGGATTTCAAGTAGATCACCTGGTTCGGCGGCGGTGGCGGCTCATGGATGCACGCACCGAAATAGGGGACCAGCAGGAACTCGGTCGTACCGTCCGGATTAAAATCCAGGGGCAGCAGATAGCCGGCGATGGCTACCTGCGCGCCGTCCAACTTCTTCTCGGTGAGGGTTCCACGCCTCTCGATCTCTGTAGCCCAGGCGACGTATCGTTCGTAAAGCGCATCAAGATCGACGCCTTGCTTTGCAAGTTTCTCCCTGTCGGCGTCGACCCTTTTTTTGGCTTCGTCGCGCTGAAGGGCAAACTCTTCGCTCAACTCGCCCGACGGGTGACCCTTCCAGTACAGGACATCTCTCAACGCCTCCTGTTGCTCAAAAGGAAGTGCGTCCGGGAAATTTGCCAGCGGTTCTGTCGGCGGGATCAGCATCTCCCATTTCAGCTGGGTTGCGGCCTCGCTGAATGCCGCGCCGCAGCCCGCGCCCAAAACGGCCAGGATGAGAGCGATGCAGCGCAACATCGATCTCGCGTTGCCGAGGAATCCGGAAGTCTTCATGTTCTCACCATCATGCCATCTGCGAGTGACATCCTGTAGGCGCGACAGGCCGGCAGGAACCCGGCGGCCATCCCGCCGATCAATATTGCCAACAACAACAGGGCATCGGTCGTGGACGGAGGCTGAATGCCGATGTCGATGCCGAACTGTCTGTCAACAAGCGGGCGGGCCACCACCAGGACCGCATAAAGTGCCGCCGTACCGATTGCGATTCCCGCCACCGTCAGCAAGGTAGCCTCTCCGACAAGAAGGCCTGCAACCGTGCCGGGTCTTGCCCCCAGCGAGCGCAATATCGCGATCTCACGCCGTCGTTCGTTGAGCGTCGACAGGATCATTGCCGACAAGCCGAGCATCGAGGTCACCACGACCATCGCGGAGACGCCAAGCAATGCGGTCTCGGCGGTGGCGACCAGTCCCCACATCTCCTGCAAGGCGACCCCCGGCAGCACAGCCGAAAGAGGCTCGGCCCTGTACTCGTTCACGCCGCGCTGGAACCCGATGACTTGCAGGCGCGACTTCAAGCCGATGATCGCGGCGGTTATCGCCCTCGTAGGAAGCGACATCTGCCGCAGACGGTCGGCCGGTGTAACTTGTCCCGGGATCCGTGAACCGGACCGCCAGTCGACATGAATGGCCTCGATAGCCTTGAGACTGACATGGAGGGATTTGTCCACCGGCGTGCCGGTACGTGACAGTATGCCGGACACGCGAAACGGGAGGTCGTCATGCTGCGGCCCAAGGGAGCCCGCACCGTGCGCGACAGTGATCTTGTCGCCGATGGAATAGCCAAGCCGGCTCGCAACATCCGAGCCGAGGACGACATCGAACAGGTCGTCAAAGCGTGCGCCTGCAGCAAACGTCAAGGCCTGGCCGCCGCGATATTGGAAGTGCTCGAAGTAATCCGGAGTCGTCCCGATGACGCGAAAGCCGCGATGGCTGTCGCCAAGGGAAAGTGGAATTGCCCAGGCTACCTGCGGGCGCGAAACGATGTCTTCGTAGCTGCGCCACGTGACATTGTTGGTCGCGTTGCCAATGCGGAACACCGAGTAGAGAAGGAGCTGCATGGCACCCGATCGGGCGCCAATGACCAGATCCGCACCAGACACGGTCCCGGCAAAGCTGTCTCGCGCGCCACTGCGGACTTTCTCGACACCGAGCAGAAGCATGACGCTGACGGAGATCGAAAGGATCGTCAGCAACACCGTGATCCAGCGGTTGCGCAGCGATTGCAGAGCGAGACGTGCGACAATCATGCCCGGGCTCGGCTTTGCGACGTTGTAAGGATGTCGTTGAGCTGGATCGCCCGCGTGAAATGCTGCGCCAAGCGGCGGTCGTGACTGACCATGATCAGAGTTGCCTTTGTGGCCTCGATCTGGCCGAACAGCAGGTCGAGAAAATCCTGCTGCCGATCGTCGTCGAGAGCCGATGTAGGCTCGTCGGCGACAACAATATCGGGGGAGCCGATGAGCGCCCGCGCCGTCGCGATGCGTTGCTGCTGACCGACGCTCAGGGTGGCCGCCGTCTGCTGCCCGATATCCGCCGGAAGTCCCAGGGCCGACAAGAGGCGCCGGGCTTCGCTCTCCGCGCCTCCCGCGGCATTTGCGCGGGCGCGACGTTCCGGTGCGAAGCTGAGCGGTAACAGCACATTGTCGATGACGGCGCCGTAGGGAAGAAGATTGAACATCTGAAAGATGATGCCAAAATGCTCCGCCCGAAACCGATCGCGCCCGCTGCCGCTCAATTCGTCAAGCCGTTGCCCGAGGACTTCCAAGCGCCCAGCTTGCGCCAATGCGATGCCTGTCAGCAAGCTGAGGAGCGTCGATTTTCCGCTACCGGATGCGCCAAGCAGCAGAAGACGCTCACCGCGGGAAACTTCGAACTCGCCGATTGAGAGGCAAAACGGGTCTCGCGCGTTCCACCTGTATTCGACGCCGTGCAAGCGCACGGCGTCCGTCGCGGCGTCCGCGTTCATCTCATCTCTCCAGATAGCGCGCCTCGCGGGACACCTCGAAAGCGGTCTGTCCATTGGCATCGACGACCGTCACGCCGAGTTTCGCGGATCCGGCGAAGCGATCGAAGAAGGGGAAGTCGAGCCACGCGGCCTGGGCAGTATCCGCGCAGGCGAGAGCATAAGTTGCTCGGAACTCGGTGTGATGGGCCTCGTGCTCTTCAGAACCCGCGGCCTCACCAGCCTCCGCGGTAGCAGGGTGGTCCTCATGTTCTTCCGCGACGACTTTGACGTCGGCGGAGGTGACGGTGCACCCTGCGGAGTCGGGCATCGCGAAGAGCTTCAAGGGTTCCTTAAGGTCGGCGAGCGCGGTCTCGACGGCGCTCTTCTGCTCCGCGGTTTCAGCTTCGTGCTCAAACCCGACAATATCCATGCCAGGGGCAGCGAGCTCCATCTGAACATTGTTGGCCTCGAAAGCGATCGCCAATGTCCCGTGTCCATGAACATGTGGTCCAAGCTCTCGACGATCTTCTTCTGCGTGCGCCGTCGAAATAACAATAAACATGCCAGCGGCAAACAACGTCCCGGTGTGGTGATGCAATCCCATCTCTGTCTCTCCAGATCGATATGGTCATTAGCCGCCATCACAAGTTTCGGCGCGTGGCGCGACCGCGAGAAGCGGCAGTTCAGCCATCCATTCAAGCTCGCGGAGGGCCGCGGATATCGTAGTGTGAAGAGAGTTCTATGGTGTCCGGGCACGCCGCAGTCGCGACCCAGTCGATCGTGTAGAAGGTGAGCTCGGAAAGGACATGAACTGCCGCAGGCGCCGGCAGTGCGGCTCCCATGGAGCCGATGATGCATATGTCACAATGGCCCTTAGCCTTGTCGTCGTGGTGCCCCGGCGCGGGCCCTTCTCCGGATCGTGCGAGCAACCGCTCGAAGCTGGATAAGAGCAAGCCGTTTCTATGCGTCGGGCCATCGATGTGTCCGAAAGCAAATGCGATATGGAAGAGCATGCCAAGCAATGTCACCCAGGCCATCGCCTGAGATCGTCGCAGCCATTCCGGCACAGTGAGTTCGCCTGGTGTCATCCTGCAGGATGTCCTGGTTTAAGACATGTGAGGATGCCTTCGGGGCGCGCCGCTGAAGGTCTTGAGATACTCGGCTTAGTTGATTCGTCGAGAGCGTCGTGTGCCCTGTGACGGTTGTAGCGATGGGCGAAGGCATTGACGAAGGGCTGCCGCTTGTCGATCTGGTGCGGCAAGTCTCGCGGCAGGATCGAAGCGACGACTTCGAGGTGTGCGTCTGGCTTTTTCTCTCGCTTCTTGCCAATGGCTGCTGGCACGTTAGCCTCCCAATCCGCGAGCATGTCTTCGAGGCATGCTTCAACGAGCTTGTTGTGGGCCCGTTCGGGCCTGCCTGCCGGGTTTCCGGACTGACCTGGCTTGAACGGCCCCCAAGGCTGTTTCGGTGCTGTTGGATCAGCCATCTTCCTCAGCGTCGAATGATAGCGATGCCGTTAAAGCGGTACGTCGATAGTGGCGATGGACGCGGTGGCGCGCCCGGCGCTACACCATCCTGGACAATTCGCCACTGATCTGTTTCGCCGTTTGACGCACCAGCCTTGCGCAGAGCTCGTGGCGCCGAGCGTCGTGCCGGTACACCGGCATGCTGATGCTGACCGCTCCGATCGGTTCCCCCGAACGATTGAAGATCGGGCTGCCGAGACAGCGGATATCCGGTTCGTTCTCCTCGTCATCGAACGCGAACCCTTGCTCGCGCGTCCGCTTCAACTCATCGAACAGCGCTTCGGGTGTCGTGAACGTCTTGGCGGTATGGCGTCTCAGATCCAGGCTCTTGATGACTTCCAACAGCCGCTGGTCTGGCAGACCAGACAGCCACGCCTTACCCACGGATGTCGAGTGAAGTTCAACCTGGCCGCCAATGCTGGTTTTCATCTGAACCCTGCTGGAGCCCACCAACTTGTCTATGTAGACCATCCGGTTGTTGCTGGGCACCGCAAGGTGAACCGCCTCATCGGTTGCGTCGCGGAGCGAAACCAGAAAATCCCTGGCGATCGTCCGCAAGTCGGAGTCCTCCCAGGTCTTGGCAGCAAGCTGGAGGAGGCGCGGCCCCAAGCGGAACGTTCCACCCTCTCCCGACTGTGTGATGAGTCCCTCCGCCGTGAGCGCCGAAACGAGACGGTAGACCGTCCCCCGGGGAAATGGCGCGCACTTTGTCAGTTGGGCAATGTCCAAGGTTCCAGGGGCATCCGCGATGATCTGCAGCACCGTGATGAACTTCGAGAACGAGGCCGCTCCCTGCACGTGAGTAGAAGCTCTCTCATCGGCTTCGTCCTGGAGCTCACTTAGGCCCATGGCGCATCTCCTTGCAAGCTTGACAACGAAACATGGTGGTACTACACGCTTTTGGACAAGCTGTCCATATTGTAGTCAGCGTCGTAGTTTCGGTTCTAGCCGTGTGATCGAGGAGGATCAACGGCAAACGCACTTGTGGCGAATTTGAATGCATCGGGACGTCCGTATCTTCCGCGAGAGGGTATGGGAATTTCTGTGGGAGAGGAAGCAGATGACCAAAAAAGGATACTGGGTTGCAATGGTCGATATCGCGGACCATGAGGGCTATAAAGAATACATTGCCTTGAACAAGGCAGCATTCGACAAATACGGGGCGTCCTTCGTCGTTCGCGCGGGAACGAGCCAGGTCATGGAGGGCCCTCACGCGAACCGCCTGGCGGTCATCGAGTTCAAGGACTACGAGACCGCTCTCGCCTGCTACAACTCTCCAGAGTATCAAACGGCGATCAAGGCCCGCGAGAAGCATGCCAAGGCACATCTGGCCGTGGTGGAAGGTGTCTGACACCGGAAGCTCGCCCGGGACCTCCTACTGGTTGGAGGGATCGTTGGCTTTACCCCTGCGCTGTTCGACCGGATGAGCAGGACAGGCCTTCATCACGCGATTGGGTGTTTCTACCCCATCAGCATGCTGGAGGCTCCCTGCTCACGGTCTGCGGATTCTCGTCAGAGTGCCGCAAGGATCGATGCATGCGCGCACAACCTTTTGGGAGCAGTTATGACCACGCCGTTACAGTGGCTTTTCAAGGCTTTTGACGTCTTCGTCGTCGTCGGAATGGCCGTCATCAGCATCCTAATCTTTACAAATGTCGTGCTACGCTACGGCTTCAGCTCAGGCATTCCGTTTGCCGTTGAAGTCTCCCGTGTGGTCCTCGTCTGGGTCATCTTTATGGGATCCGTGGTGGCCTTGGCCAAGGGCGCGCATCTCGGCGTCGAGTCGTTGGTTGTCCGGTTGCCTCGAAGGGCGCGCTTCGCCTGCTTTCTTGTTTCATACGGCCTGATGCTCTGGTGCTGCTGGCTCATGGGACAGGGCAGTTTGTCACTCACCATCATCGAGTGGGGCAACGTCCTGGCACTGTCGGGAATTCCCGTGGGCGCCATCTACGCCGCGGGGCTCGTCTCTGCCATCCTGATGGCTCTGGTTCTCCTCCTTGATCTCTGGCGCTCGCTGCGCGGCATCCTGCCCGCCCCCTGGTCGGGGGTGGAGCATGTTGAGCCGCTGCCGGTCGTGCCCCCCGCGCTTGTTTCGGAGAAAGCACCGTGAGCGGCTTGGTCTTTATCGTTTCCCTCCTTGGTGCGATGGGCATCGGGATTCCAATCGCCTTCGCCCTGATGCTGTCGGGCGTCGCGATGATGATGCTGATGGGAAATCTGGATGCACAGATTCTGGCGCAGAGGCTGGTCAATGGCGCTGACAGCTATCCGCTGATGGCGATCCCGTTCTTTCTCATTGCCGGCGAGCTCATGAACGCCGGCGGCCTCTCCCGCCGCATCGTCAACGTGGCCTTGGCGCTCGTCGGTCACATACGTGGCGGCCTCGGTTACGTGGTCATCGGCACTGGCTTGGTGCTTGCCAGCGTCTCCGGATCCGCAATCGCGGATACAGCGACGCTCGCGGTCATGCTGGTCCCCCTGATGCGGGATGCGGGCTACCATATGGGTCGAGCCTCGGGCTTGATGTCGGCTACAGGCATTATCGCTCCTGTGATCCCGCCGTCTGTCGGGTTCATCATCCTGGGCGTCACCGCAAACATTTCCATCGTCGGCCTGTTCTTTGCCGGAATCGTGCCAGGGCTCATGATGGGGCTGAGCCTCATAATCGCCTGGTGGTTCCTCGCCAAAAAGGAAACGGCGACGGTCCGGCTCAAAATACCGCGCAGGGACCTACCGAAAACCATCATGACCGCCGGTTGGGCGTTGATGATGCCAGCGATTATCCTGGCCGGACTGCGGTTCGGCATCTTCACCCCTACTGAGGCCGGCGTCGTTGCCGCTGCCTATGCACTGTTCGTGGGGCTGTTTGTTTATCGGGAGCTGACACCGAGGCTGCTCTATGACGCGCTGCTCGCCGCCGGGCGCTTGACAGCTGTCATCATGCTGTTGGTGGCTGCCTCCATGATCTCCGGCTTCATGCTGACGATTTCCGATATGCCCGCCCAGCTCGTCAGTCTCCTCGGTCCATTCATCGACTCGCCGATCCTGCTGATGGGTATGATCGTTCTGGCTGTCTTCGTCGTCGGCACGGCGCTCGATTTCGCACCTTGCATCACCATTCTGGTGCCCATCCTCATACCGCTCGTCAATGCGGCCGGCATCGACCCGGTCTATTTCGGGGTCATCTTCATGATGGTCAACGCGGTGGGCATGATCACGCCTCCTGTCGGAACGGTCCTCAACACAGTGTGCGGAGTCAGCGGAGTTTCAATGGAGGAGGCTACAAAGGGTGCCATGCCTTACCTTGTGGCCCAGATGATCCTCATTTTGCTGCTGGTTCTGTTCCCAGCACTGGTGAGCGTGCCAGCGTCATGGTTGCATTGAGGTTCGAAACGTCGGGAGTTGGACGGGACATTCGACGACGGCTTTTCCGCCGATGCGATACAGGGCCTCGACGAGGACGTCGGCGGGGCCCCGGTGCGGGGCGAGTTGCAACCGCTGGCGCATGTCAACGTCGAATCGCTGCACATGTTCGAGTTCCTCACCTGCCTCGGGCTGACCGAGGTCGACGGGGTGTACGGTGTCCAAGCGGGACGCAGAAAGCGTGCTTTGTGGTTTTCAAGCGTCATAGAACGGTACTTTCCCGAGGCGGCGGGCGTAGGCTTGGGTTGGGTGTGTAGGTGAGGGTAGGTCGGCAAGGCAGCGCTCCAAATGCCTGTTCCGTGTGGGTTCGCAGAGGCGCGGCGGCCTGCGTCCTGGCGGTAGTGGCCGCGTGTACCTCCACTGGTGATTATCTTGGAGACGTTGCCGCGCGGCCGGATGCCCTGGACAAGGTCGCGAACGCAGATTTGAGTGCGCGCAAACCTTCCGGCGGCGGTTTTCTGTCGAGGCTCGGCTTCGGCCGCACGCAGAACAACCGGCAGGGTGAAGTATACTACGGATACCAACAGCAGCTGACTGCCGGCGAGCGCAAGTCGCTCGAGCGGCTGAGCGGCGAAAAGTTCGAGGTCAACCTCGAGGAGGCCGAGATCAAAGTCGCGGCCCGCACGGTGCTGGGCGAGGTGCTGGGGATCAGCTACTCGCTCGACCCCAGAATCGCGGGCAAGGTATCGATCACGACGTCGAAGCCTACGCCGGCCGCGGAAATCCTCACCATGTTCGAGTCCGCGCTGCACAGCAGCGGCGTGGCCATGATGCGCGAAAGCGACCGTCTGCGGCTGATACCTGCGAACGAAGCGTTCGGAGCCGCCCAACTCGATCCGGGCACCACCATCCAGCCTGGCTACGCCGTCACGGTGTTTCCCCTGAAAAACGTTTCCGCCAGCACGATCCTGCCGCTGCTCGAAAACTTCGTCGCCCGTCCCGGCATGGTGCGCGAGGATCCCAGCCGCAACGCGCTGATCTTCCAGGGGACGGCGGCGGAGCGGACTGCGGCGATCGAAGCAGCGCGCTCTTTCGACCAGGATTGGCTGGCCGACCAGTCAGTCGGCATTTTCCCTGTCAACAATTCCAGCGCGGCCACCATGATGCCCGAGCTGACCCGCGTGCTCGACATCGGGGAGGGCGGTCGCGGACGCAACACGATCAGGGTCGAGCCGATCGAGCGCAGCAATGCGATTCTGGTGGTGGCGAAGACGCGCAACCAGTTGCAGCGCGCGGCGAGCTGGATCGAGCGGCTCGACCGGATCGACGCGTCTGCCTCCAATTTGCGGGTGTACAAGGTCCAGCACCTGGAGCCACGGCGCCTTGCATCGATGGTCAACGAAATATTCAACGGCGCCCCGGCATCGTCGGCTTCAGAAGACCCGGCCTCGCAGTTTCCGCCCGGCTCGCAGGCTGACGGCCAGAATCAGGGCGCAAACGGTTCGCAGGCGGCCACTGCGACGCCGGATCAGCGCATGGCGGATAGCCTGCCGGCCCCCGCTGGCGAAACCGACCAGCCTATCCCGGGCGGTGGTGGGTCGAAAAGCGGCGTGCGCATCGCCGCGAACCCGGAAAACAACACCATTCTCATCTACGGGCGGCCCGACCAGCAACGGCTGATCGAACAAGCGATCACCGCACTCGACCGGCCGCAAGAGCAGGTCGCTATCGAAGCGACGATAGCCGAGGTCACCCTGACCAACGAGCTGCGCTATGGCGTGCAGTTCTTCCTGAAATCCAATGATATCGGCGTGGGCGGCAACCACGGATCGGTCGGTCTGTTCCAGGAAGCCAGCAAGGCCGTGCTGTCGCGAACGCTTCCGGGCTTCAACCTGCTGCTTGGCCCCGACACCGAGCCGCGCGTTGTCATCGATGCGCTGCGCGGCGTTACCGAGGTCAAGGTGCTTTCCTCGCCCTCGGTGGTGGTGCTCGACAACAAACCCGCCTTGCTGCAGGTCGGTGATGAAATACCGATCGTCACCCGCACCGCGCAGTCCGTCACCGATCCCGAAGCGCCGGTCGTCAACAACGTCGAGTTCCGCGATACCGGCGTGATCCTGAAGGTTCTGCCCCGGATCACCGGGAACGGCACGATCAGCCTCGTCATCGAACAGGAGATCAGCTCGGTCCAGCGCAGCCAGGCCCAGTCCCTGACGCCGACCATATCGCAACGAAAGGTCAGCTCGACCGTATCGGTCACCAGCGGCCAGACCGTGATGCTCGGCGGACTGATCAGCGAACGCCAGCAGCGCGGCCGCGACGGTGTGCCGGTGCTTGGCGATCTGCCCGTCATCGGCGACGCCTTCCGGAGCAACCAGAACTCCGCGACGCGGACGGAGCTGATCATCCTGATCCGGCCTCAGGTCATGAAGGACGGCATGGATGCGCAACATGTGGCGGAGGAGATGCGGTCGCAATTGCGGCTGATGAACGAGCCATCCAGAAACGTGCCGCTGCGGCGGCCGGCCAAGACGATGATCGAATGAAGATTCTGAGGGCGCGGCGTCGGTCTACCGCCGCCGTCGCAGTCGCGCTCGCCGCCGCTACCGTGCCCGCTGTCATCGGAAGCCCCGCATTCGTCATCGCGTCGACGCTTGCGCTATGCCTTCTGGCCGCGGCAATCGCGGTCCATGATCTTGCGTCTTTGCTCATTCCTGACCGCTACACGGCCGGCATCTTGGTCGTCGCGCTCGCCGACTGGTGGTTTGAGGCGAGCGATTTCGCCGCGCTGGCCTGGCGCATCGGGCCGGGGGGCGTCCTGATGCTCCTGCTGTGTCTGTTCGACGTCACGTATGGGAGGCTGCGCGGTCGCGACGGCATAGGCTTCGGCGACATCAAGCTGATCGGTGTATCCACCGTCTTGGCCGGGCTGGCCGGCGTCGGCGCCCAGATCCTACTTGCTTCGGTCGCGGCTTTCATCTTCAGCATCATCCGCGCGGTTCGCTTGCGCCGCCCGCTCCGTGCCGCGGCGCGCGTTCCGTTCGGAACGTTCCTCGCGCCGGCACTGGTCATCATCTGGGCGTGGCTGCCCGCCGCATGGTGATCACATTGCTTGAGCCGGGGAGCGAAGTCTTGATTTCGACGCGATCGTGGCGTCACCTTTCGTGGCGAAGCATGGGGCCGAAATGGGTCTTGCGGCAGTGGGCATGAGCTCGGCAACGAGCCGGCGGGGTGCAATCCTCGTCAGCGTCCTGTGGATCATGATTTTTCTGGGATTCCTTGCCGTCATACTTCGCGCGCAGATGACCGGGGTCGTGGCCAGTGTGCGCGTCACGGAGGACAAGGCGTCGGCGCGCATTCTGGCTGAAGCCGGGCTGTCGCAGGCCGCGGCCGAGATCCGCGCCGGCCCGCCCGACGGTGTAGTCGCGCTGAGCGATCAGATATCGTCCACGATCACCCTGCCGGCCGGGGTCGCTTCCATCTCTGCGAGAAATGAAGCGTTGCGGATCGATCTCAACACCGCCGAGCGGCCGCTGATCGTTGGCGCGTTGCGAGCCGCCGGCGCCGCTCCCGGAACCGCGGAGGATCTGGCGACAAAGATCATCGGCCACCGCGCCCGGCCGACTCCGGCGAACGGACAGCCGGCCGGTTCCGCTCCGCAGCAGGCTGGAAACGACACAAAGCTGTTTCAGACGGTCTCCGAATTGGCCGCCTTCCCGGGAATAACGCCCGATATGGCCATCGCCATCGAACCCTATGTCACCGTCTCCTCCGGCTTGGCCGGCGTTCGCCTGGAAGCGCTCGATGATGGACTGCTGGGCGATATTCCTGGCCTGCCGCCGTCGGTGCGAAAGGCGATCAAGGATTTCCACGCCGGCCGTCTGTCGCGCGAGCAACTCGATCAGTCGCTGGCGGGGGTGACCTTCAACACGCTGAAACCGGCACCGAGCTGGCGCGTCGATCTCAGGACGACCCTGCGGTCCGGCTACAGCGAATCTTTCGAGGCATTGATACTTGTATCGAACGCGGACGAGGCACCTTACAGAGTGCTTGACTGGCGTCGCGCGGCAATTGAGTTGGAATGAATGCCCGTGGATGGGGCGCGACCGGTCTCAGCAGGAGTGCCAGGCCAGCCTGGCACTCCCAGCGGAATATCCCGACCGCGGAGCATCAGAGCCCCCCGGACACCGTGATCAGGGTGCCTGTCATGAACCCCGCGCCAGGAGACGCAAGCATCAGGGCCGCGCGCGCGATGTCTTCAGGCTCCGCGATGCGCCCCATGGGGGTTGCCGCCGCAATCCTGGCTGGTCGCTCGGGGTTTCCGCCTTGTGTGTGTATCCGCGTGTTGGTGGTCCCGACACGTATGGCATTCACACGGATGCCCTCCGGCGCCAGTTCTTTCCCCGCGCCGATGGAGATGGATTCCACTGCACCCTTGCTTGCGGCATAATGCACATATTCGTTCGGGCTGCCGAGGAAGGCGGCGAGCGAAGACATGTTGATAATCGTCCCGCCTCTGCCGCCCTTGCGGTTGGACATGCGTTTCGCGGCTTCCTGTATACAGTACATGACGGCGAAGACGTTGGTCCTGAAGGTGCTTTCCAGCACCGCGGGCTGCAACTCATCGATTCTGCAGGCTTTCCCAATGATCCCGGCATTATTGACCAGGCAGGTCACTCGCCCCAGTGCATCGTCGCAGGCACTGAACAGGGCCTCGATGTCCTCCCTCTTGCCCACGTCTCCCTGTACCGCGATGGCGCGGGCGCCTGCGGCCTTGCAGTGCTCAACGACTTCGGATGCAGCGGCAGCGTCCGAAAGATAGTTTATGCAAACATCGTAGCCTTCAACGGCGAACAGCCGCGCCGTTGCGGCACCGATGCCGTGGCTTGCGCCCGTTACGATCACAATCGGTCTCACGGAATTACCTCCTCGCTCCTCCTTTGAGGACATTCGCAGCCTAGAAAACGGTCTCAAGGATCGCGGCGTAGTCTTCCTTGGTCAGCGAACGTGGATTTGTGGGATGACTGTGGTCTGCAATGGCTCGCTCACACACCCAATCGATGACGTGCCGGGGAACCCCCAGTTCGGACAATCTGGGCGTAATGCCAAGACTACGGTTCAACCCGTCCAGTGCATCTGCGAGCGTTGTATGTTCAAGTCCCGCCAGGCGCTCGAGGTAGTCGACCTTCTGAGCCACGGCTTCAACTTCCACGTTCCACCGAAGGACGGTCGGCATCAGGATGGCGTTGAGCGTCCCATGATGGAGCTTAGCCTCCTTGAGACCGCCCAATGCATGGCTAAGCGCATGGACGGCTCCAAGCCCCTTCTGAAACGTCATGCCCCCTTCGAGGGCACCCATCATGAGTTCGGTCCGCGCCTCCGCGTTCGCGCCGTCTGCGTAGGCGACAGGCAAAGCTTTCCAGATGCGTTGGAAGCCGTCGGTGGCAATTGCCTCGGCAGGCGGATTATAGCGGGGGGAAAGGTACGTCTCGATACAATGCGACAGTGCGTCGAGCCCTGTCGAGGCCGTCAGAGCCGGGGGGAGCCCCATCGTCAACCCCGGGTCACAGATCGCCCTGCGCGGGATGAGGTGCGGGCTGATAAATCCGAGCTTCCGGCCGTCATCCAGTGTGATCAGTGCCGCGCGTCCAACTTCGGACCCCGTACCCGCCGTTGTCGGGATGGCCACAAGCGGCGCTACCGCGCCGGTGATGCGTGCCAGCCCGCCCAGGATCGCTGCATAACGCTCAAGTTCACCATCGTGCGTGGCAAGCAGCGCCACGCCCTTTGCCAGGTCGATCGGAGAGCCTCCGCCAATCGCCACTACCCCATCGCAGCCGCCTTGCCTGTATAGCGCGAGACCGGCAGCAACTGCGCTCTCAGTCGGGTTGGAGGGAACGTCCAGGAAGATCGGCGCTGTTCTCAGGAACTCGAATACCGGACGCTCAAGCAAACCAGCGGATTTGATGCCGTGATCGCTGATCACCAAAGGGCGGGACACGCCGAGTTCGCCCAAAATTTCTGCCAGTGACTCGGCCGCTCCAAGCCCGAAATTTATATTTGTAAGGTAGTTTATATTGTTCACGCTGCCACACTCCTTGACATTCCGCACATGCATCGCTGCAGCCACCGTCTGGCATTCGGCACATTTCGTGCAGCCGGTGAATACGAACGCGCGACCTTTTGGAATCGCTCAGTCCATAATATGGACAACCTGCCCAAGCATTAGGTGGAACTGCACACTTGTCAAGCTCCCCCTTTTTGTTGCGGCGTTCCCGCCGCCTTGACAAAAAGGTTGCGGGCTCCTATCAAAATCTTGGACAGATTGACCATATTATGGTCAGATCTATGGCGACCTTGGAAGACATGGTACCGGAACCGCTGACATGCCGATTGCGCTGGAGAAACTGGCCAGCCGCCGCGAACTCGAAGCCAACATCAATCCGCGGCTCACTGTCGGCGCATTGCGCAATCCAAAGGCCTCCCGGGCGAAAACCCTGATTCACCTGCGGCCATTCGTGCCGGCAGTGACACCCCCGAACCGGAAGGAAAGCCTTTGTCGAAACCCGCCGCCACCGTGTTGATACCAGGCTGGATGCACGAGCATGCCCGCTGCATGCTCAGAACGCATTTCAGCCTGGTCGAAACCCCTGATTGTGACATTCACGCCCATCTGTCCCCGGAGGTGCGGGCGTCAATTCGTGGCGTGGCCTGTCGCGCCAGAATCGATCGGCAGTTCATAGACGCCCTTCCCAACCTTGAGATCATCGCCAGCTATGGCGTCGGCTACGACGCGGTGGATGCTGCCTACGCACGCGGCAAGAATATCGTCGTCACGAACACCCCTGATGTCCTGAACGAGGAGGTCGCCGATCTCACGTTGGGGCTCCTTATCAGCGTCGTGCGCGAGATACCCCAGGCGGCAGCCTTCGTTCGCGGGGGCCGGTGGAAAGCATCGGACTACCCGCTTAGCCGTCTGACACTGCGGAACCGCAGGGTCGGCATCTACGGAATGGGGCGGATCGGTCGCTGCATTGCCCGACGAATTGAAGCGTTTGGGCTTCCTGTTGGCTATCACAGCCGGCGCCCGGCGGAGGGGGTTGCGTACGACTACTTTCCTTCACTGCTGGAACTTGCCAGTGCCGTCGATGTACTCATCTCCATCGTGCCGGGCGACCTGTCGACCGCAAACAGCGTGAATGCCGAGGTGCTGTCCGCCCTCGGGCCCGAGGGCGTGTTCATCAATGTAGGCCGCGGAACCGTCGTGGACGAGGATGCACTGATCGGCGCCCTGCGCACAGGAGCCATTGCGGCGGCCGGCCTCGACGTGCTCGCGGATGAACCCAATGTCTCCGAAGACCTGCTGGCGCTCGATAACCTGACGATCCTGCCGCATATCGGGTCCGCGTCGGTCAGTACGCGCACCGCAATGGCGGACCTCGTGGCCCAGAACGTGATCGCCTGGTTCCAGAGTGGAGCGGCGATCACACCCGTACCCTAAACAGCCTCCGATCAGCCGCCGAGGCCTCCTGCACTGTCAGCGGACGTTATGATCCATGCACGTTAACCCAACAGGCAAGCATCCGATCGACAGGCCCTGAAGCGCCGCGGTGAGGCGTTGACAACCCATTAATAGTCTGCCCAATATGCATTGTTGGACATCGCGTCCACATTGTGGATTTTTCTGATCGGTCGATGCTTGGGGTTTCGGTCAGATTCGCGGTGTCACCATCGGTCAAGCAGAAAACGGAGGAGTGACTCTCATGAACCTATGGAAAGGCGGATTGGCCGTGGTGGCCGCGCTGGCGATCGGGGCGGTATCGTCCACCGCGGCGCTCGCACAGACGGTGTTCACCTGGACGCCAAAGCCGGTGGCGCTGGCACCATACAAGGCCCCGAACAAGCCACACACGACGATAGCCGACGTGCGCGCCAAGATTTCTCCCGCCAATCAGTCCAAGACTTGGCACCAGGAGATCGTCAGCGACGCGCACCTGCGGGCTTCATGGGTTCAGTTGGCGGTCGGTGATCAGTCGCCGGCCATGTTCATATCGGATACCCGCGCGGCCTTCATTGTCTGGGAAGGTTCGGTCGAGTTCACGATCGGGAGCGAGGCGCCGTTTACGGCCACCAAAGGCTTTATGGTCCAGGTTCCCGCGCGTACGCAGTTCCAGATGAAGAACGTCGGCGCGGTGCCGTCCTTGCACTTCGAGGTCTTCACCGCGGACGCCAAGATCACTTACCCGCAGGCGGCGGCAACCTTGCCTAAGCCGCAGCCGGGGATGACCTGGGCGTTGACGCGACAGGATCCGGGTGCAGAAGCCCTTGGGACGGGCAATTCTACTTTCAGGGATTTCCTTGCTTCGCCCTCGGGCGGCGCATTCGTAACCGCCCCTGGCTTGTTCGTTAACGCCATCCGCGGCCAGGCGTTCAACTGCAATATGCAGTCCCCCACGGCGCTCGGACACAGGCACATCAACTATGGTGAATTCTGGTTCATCATGGAAGGTCAGATCCAATACAACCTCGAAGGCCTGCCGGGCTTCGTCTCGGAGGCCGGCGACATTGTCTATGTCCCGGCCGGCCGGTGGCACTCGGCGGCGAACTATTGTCCGGGGAGTGACACGCGGATTGCCATCAATCCCTTCCCGACCGGTACGCATAACTGGCCGCCGACTGCCAGCCAGCCCAACCCACCGATGCCCCCGATCTCGGGCAAGGGATGGCTTGATTGATGTTGCCGGTGGCCCGTCCTCATCGTGAGGGCGGGCCGTTGGTCTGACCTGACTTTGGCGCGGGGGAGCATCGGCCGGGGTGTATTCGGGG